>JBLFWS010000078.1:0-14727 GCA_047611865.1 Chlamydiales bacterium | reverse complement strand
GACCTATCAATTTGATCTCGATGAAACAAGTATTACTGACGTTTCCAAAGAAAAGCTAAATCCTGCTGGTCAAAAGCAAATGGTCAGTATAAATAACTTTGCCACTCGCCTCCTTTCAAGTTCCAGACCAAGCAGCTCTCGTGATTCTCCAACTATCCATGGCCCAGTACCAACTCAAGTAAACGAAGATAGAGCAAATCTACTTCAAATGACCCTCATAAAAAAGGAACAAGCTAGTAAGTCAAGTCCCGAACTCACCCTTTCAGACCCATCCCTGCCTTCCGCTCCTCATATAGCCACCTCCCCCCTGTCTTCTAAGCTCCTTGCTCAACTTGAAGCTAAAGGTATCTCTCCTCCTGAAAAAGGCTCCCACACTTTGTTCCAACCCTACACACAAGCTGTCCTAAGTCTGGCTTCAGAAAAGATTGAAGGTGGGAAATCTGTCCAACACTTATTTCTTCGGGCAAACGTAAAATATATCACTGATTTTTGTGAAACAGCTAGCTCAGATGCAGACCCGGCAGCTAAAGAAGCCATAGCAGTTCTACTCGATAAAAATCTTCAAACACTATTGGGATCCTCCTCAGCTGAAAACGGAGTATATGATAGCGATTGGTTAAGTCCTTTAGCAGATGACCAAATGGATGGTTTAATGGTCGCAACGTCCACGGACGATGAAGGAGCCCGTCAAAAGGATACAACAACTTTAATGAATCAAACCATGTATCAAGTAATGAATCTGGCTTGCCCAAAAGACAAGGATGCAAGCAGTGAGGATCACCATAGTACAATGGCGGCATTTCATAGAGAAATATGCTCCGATGTCGCAGTCCATATGAAAGACAATATTACAAACCAAGAGGGGCAGGTTGAAATTGATTTCAACAGTACTGTAACTAACGGTCGTGGGGACACCATTTCTGTGCATAATCATTTATTACAAGCTACAAATACATTCCAGTCGAGCCTTGCTAAAAGAGGGGATGAAAGCGGTGTAATTAATGCCCATACAGATAGCATCACTGTCACCATTGGTACAGATGACGGTCAAAAAACTCTGGTAAACCACGAACTAAGAACAGGATCATTTGATTTCTCTGATGTAGATTCAAGTAATGTAAGGAAAGAATTAGCCGCACTTAGTAATATAGGTTTGTTTGAAAAAGAACAGTATATGAATATGGCTATCGACCCCACAGATAGATCTCCAAACCCGAAAACATCCATTAGATCCTGCACTAAGAATATAAATCTAATCAAAAACAATCCAATAAAGCTAGCCAAAGCTACCAAACACCTTTCAAATGTTCTGAAAAACCTCCGGTCCGAATACTTATTAGCAAGTAAGCCCGTTGAGAGAATGAACGCTCTCAAAAAGTCAGCTATAATTTTAGAGGAATTGAAAGAAAAGTTTCCCTCTCCCTCAGCTAATACACCAGAGAAAGTCTTACATTCCATTGAAAAACTCTCTACAGATCTGTATGGAGTCGAACAGGCAGATGGAGGTTTTAAAGGAGGTTTCCTGGAGCAAGAAGCCATCCTCAGAAAAAACAGATCTGTAGCCGAGAGTTTCCTGACGAACCAGCTAAGTGCACATGGATCCACTCCTTTACTTACCGTTCCCCATCATGCTCAAGTCTTGTTTAAATCAGAATTTGCAAAAAAGAAAGTTGCCATGTTTAGTCTCCAAACCCCTGCAAATATAACAAACAAAGGTGCTATCAAAAAAAAGCTACATAATCAACTCGCAAAATTACACAAAAAAATGAATACTGAAGGCTTAAGCAAGCTTGAGAAGAAAGCCTATAAAGGTCTTAAGGAATTCTTGGGGCCAGATATAAGTGAATTAGACCCAATTTTCCGAGAGATGAAAGGTTTTAGAGATGCTTCTAACAATCTAGGAGAAGAAGTAAAAACCTCCTACATCAATTTACCAACAAATGTCCTTGGCCGAACAAAAATTGGAGGGATTAAATTATCATCTCTATTTAACGTAGGGACCGTTGATAAAACAAAATCAGATGAAGTTGAAAAAGAAAAACAAAAAGGGCTTACAAGTGTGTTCAAAGAAGC
Organism: Chlamydiales bacterium; assembly: GCA_047611865.1. GTDB lineage: Bacteria > Chlamydiota > Chlamydiia > Chlamydiales > JBDQID01 > JBLFWS01. The sequence continues at coordinate 12,654 of JBLFWS010000078.1, read as the reverse complement.
AAAAACTCGTATTGGACAGCTTAAATCAGCACTTACCAGACCCAACCTCACCCATGAACAAAGAAAAGATTACGAAACTTATCTAAGTACTCTTCAGAGTCTGGTCTCAGAGATCTTTGTCGATCCTCAAAGTGACAACCCTGAAAGTCTCGAATTAAAACCCGCCCCTGGAGGAAAAGCCTTCTATGAAGTTCCCGCACGCCTAAACACCTTATTCAAAAGTTTAGGCTACGTCACCACCTTCCATTGCAGAAGTGGCAACAATAGAACGGCTGTAATGGCATCAAAGAGTCATCAACTTGCCACAACATTAGCTTCATCAACAGATGGCAGCATCCCTAGCAGCGATGAAACGGCTGGAAAGCTTGCAAAGAAGAAAGGCATGTTGGCTAAACTTAAAGGATCAAATAAAAGCGGTAAAAGCAACCATTGGTCCAAACAACTTTTTTTGCAAAGTCTTGCCACAAGCCTAACACTGCAACAAGCAAACAAGGGAACTGAGGGTACAAAAGTAAAAGACACCGAATTTGGTAATGGCACCACACGTAACGCCTTCACATTGGGAGCCTTTCAAATAGCCGGCCGTTATGACGAAGATATGATGACAAGCGTAATAGCCGAAGCTTAACAAGCCCCTCCACCTAATAGCAAAACAATTAGAAGGAAAGGAAATATTTTTTCCTCCCCTCCTAATCCAAACCTTTCGATAATCCCTAGTGACCTATAGGATGCCAGACGGATTTATACTCTATGAAGTTGGAGATTTTTTTCAGAGAAGGCTCCGAATCTTCCGGTGGGACGATTCGTTTCAAGTTCTCAACTCCTAGTTCTTTGATCCGATGTAAGAACTCTTCATTTTCATTCTGATAGCTGACGCTACGGACTTCGTGATGACCACCGATCACCTCGTATAGCTCATCGAGTTTTCCACAAAGGAGATTCACTGTGCCTGCAGGAACATCAGAAGTTGCCACCACCTCTGCCAATGGAGCGATCACCGCAGGACAGCCCGATGAAAGAAGAGCCACTACACTGTTACCACCGACCAACACCGAACAGATGCGATCTACCAAATCCCCGAAACAAAATTTGTCTGAGTCAATGAGAGCTACAACTCCCACAGCATCAGGTGTTGTAAAATTATGATAGGGACCATTTATGGGATTAACAGAACCGAGCACCTGCTGGTACTTATCACAAAAGCCGGCATAATAAACGAAAGTATCCACAGCTTTGTCCACCATGGCATTGGCTTTTTTCTGGTCAAGGCCTAGAGTTTCTTTAAATAAAGCCAGAAACTCCTCTCTTTTGCCTTCTGTCATCTCTGCGCAACGGTACAATATCTGCGCTCTGTTGAAAGCCGTTTTGGAAGACCAGGACTGGTATCCATTGCGTGCTGCTGTCACAGCATTTCGAAAATCTTTGCGAGAAGCCTGACAAAGTCTGGCGTACTGCTCATTGGATTTGTGTTTATTCACCAAAAAGGTCCACTCTCTTTCACTACGAACAAATTTCCCGCCAATAAATAGCTTGATGGTTTTGACAATTTTCATTTTACCTCCAAATAGGGATAAAGGCCGTGAAGACCACCTTCTCGTCCCCAACCACTTTCGAGGTATCCTCCAAAGGGAGCAGCTGGATCTAATTTATTATAGGTATTGCCCCAAATAACACCGGCACGCAATGCAGCTGCTGTTTCATGGATTTTCGATCCTTTTTCAGACCAAATACCGGCAGCCAGCCCATAAGGAGTATCGTTTGCTTTTTCGACGGCTTCTTTAGGTGTTCTAAAAGTCATAACGGAAAGCACTGGACCAAAAATCTCTACACGACTAACTGTGGCACAGGACCCTAGGTTACAGAAAAGACTCGGAGCAAAATAGTAACCCTTCTCGGGGAGTTTCGCAGAAGACTGGTAGAAGTCTCCTCCCTCTTTTATCCCTTGCGCTACCAGAGTCTGTATTCTCTCTAGCTGTTGTTTCGAGTTAATGGCACCGATGTCGGTGTTTTTATCCAAAGGATCCCCTACACGTAGAGTCTCCATACGTCTTTTCAGTTTACGCATCACCTCATCATATGCTGGCTCTTCTACCAACAATCGAGAACCTGCACAACAGACATGCCCCTGATTAAAATATATCCCGTTGATGATCCCTTCTACAGCTTGATCAATGGCCGCATCAGCGAAAACGATATTTGCGGACTTTCCTCCCAACTCAAGAGTAAGCTTTTTCTTTGTCTTGGCAATTGACTTCGCAATCCCTTTACCCACATCGGTGGATCCAGTGAAGGCAATCTTATTGACATCAGGGTGATTGACTATAGCCCTACCGGTAGGACCCTCACCAGTAACGATGTTAACAACACCATCAGGTAAGCCCGCTTCCTGAAACACTTCTGCCAGTAGCAACGCAGTCAATGGAGTTGTTTCTGCTGGTTTCAGAACAGATGTATTCCCTGCAGCCAGTGCTGGAGCTATTTTCCAAGCTGCCATTAAAAGGGGAAAGTTCCATGGGATAATTTGTCCACAGACTCCCAGTGAGGAGATCTCTTTTCCGGGATATGCGTAGTCCAGCTTATCAGCCCATCCGGCGTAATAGAAAAAATGTGCTGCAGCTAGAGGGATATCCACCAGTCTTGATTCTTTGATAGGCTTACCACCATCCATGGATTCCAGGACGGCAAATTCTCTGGCTCTCTCTTGTAAGATACGCGCTATTCTGAAGAGGTACTTTCCTCTTTCTTTTCCAGGCATCTTGGACCAGACTTTTTCATATGCTGTTCTGGCAGACTTCACCGCATAGTCGACATCATTTTCATCAGCCTGAGCATAAGTGGTGAGAACCTCACCATTACTCGGGTTGATGCTAGGAAGATACTTTCCACTTTTGGGTGCCACAAACTTCCCGTTGATGAAAAGCTCATATTGCGACTTTAAGGAGATGACTTTGGAAGATTCTGGTGCCGGGGCATAATCCAAGTTAAAACCCTTCAATCCACCAGATTGCTCCAAAGCACTTTCTTTTGTATCGCTCAAGCCCTTAAGGTTGTCATCACTGACAGTTTTCGTTGTCACTTTCTTTACCCCTTTTTCTCAAAATTAATCTTGGGAAAAAATATCCGTGTAATAATAGTTTCCTGAGAGTTGCTTAAAAATCTGTCTCAAGAGATCGTTAAGAAGCGAGCTTGCTCCAAATCTGAAAAGTTTAGGTGTCAGCCAATCTTCTCCCAAAACTTCTTTTACCATCACCAGGTAGTGAATAGCTTCCTTAGCAGTGCGTATTCCTCCAGCAGGCTTCATCCCGATTTTCTTTCCTGTCTCCAGATAAAAATCCCAGATAGCTTGCAACATCACCAAAGTGACATCCATAGTTGCTGCGGGAGATATCTTTCCTGTAGAGGTTTTAATAAAGTCAGCTCCGGCTTCCATTGCCATCCAGGAAGCGAGACGGACATTGTCATGAGTCCCAAGTTCTCCCGTTTCGAGAATAACTTTCAAGTGAACATTCTGGCCACAGATATCCTTTACAGCTCTTATCTCGTTATAGACTTTTTGATAGTCCCCACGCAAAAAGGCACCCCTGTCAATCACCATGTCAATTTCACTAGCTCCGGCTTGCACAGCTCTTTCAACGTCTTTCAACTTAACATCAAGGGCAACCTGTCCCGCAGGGAATGCCGTCGAAACAGACGCCACCTCTACTCCACTACCCTTTAACGCATCTACTGCTACGGGAACGAGCTCGGGATACACACATACAGCACCACAGTGAGGGATAGGACGGAATCCCTTTTCTCCAGAGATCCTCTCCAAATACTGAGGTGGTACCGGTGATATAGCCTTAGAACAAAGCTGTCGTACCTTTCCAGGAGTGTCAGCACCTTCCAGGGTTGTCAGATCAGTCATGCTTATGGCCAGGTAAAGAGCATCCATTTTGGATTGTTTCTTTAGGCTTCTGGTACAGAAGCTCTGGGCGCGGGCCTTAACACCGACCATATCAATAGGATAATGTGGAATCGTTATATTTCCACTTTCAGAACATATTGAAACATTTGGCATAAAATGTCCTCGGATCAATTTACATTGCTTCCACCCCTTCGAGGAAATTATTTCCTCTCGTGATGGGTAGCTGGTAGTGATACATCGTCAAACATATTCTTTTCAATAAATCTCTTTTGTGCTTTGTTGAACCCCTCATTTTTTTTTGGAGAATGCCATGCAAATACTTGAAATTATCGCAAAGAAACGAGACAAAAAAGAACTGTCGAATGAAGAAATCGATTTCTTTATTCAGGAGTACACCCGAGGCAATGTAGAAAACTATCAAGCCTCAGCCTTTCTCATGGCTATCTACATCAATGGAATGTCGACAGAAGAAACCGCAGGCCTAACCCACTCTATGCTGCACTCTGGATCAACCATAAATTTTGATAAAACCCTTGAATACAAAGTTGACAAGCACTCCACCGGTGGTGTTGGGGACAAGACATCTCTCATCCTCGCTCCAATCTGTGCAGCCCTGGGATTAAAAGTGCCTATGATTTCTGGAAGAGGATTGGGCCACACCGGAGGTACTCTTGACAAGTTAGAATCTATCCCTGGATTTGATGTCAACTTGGATAGCTCCCGCTTCAAAGCGCTCGTCAAAAGTGTAGGCGTTTGTATTATCAGCCAAAGTAAAGATATCGTTCCGGCAGACAAAAAATTATATGCTTTGAGGGATGTTTCGGCAACTATTCCCAGTAAGCCCTTGATCGTAGGTAGTATCATGAGCAAGAAACTTGCTGAAGGCATTGACACACTGGTCATGGATGTAAAAGCCGGAAAAGCGGCCTTTATGGAAACATCTGAAGATGCTGAAGAACTAGCCTCGATGATGATCGCCATCGGAAAGAAACTGGGAAAAAAAGTATCCGCACTCATCACACGAATGGACCAACCTCTAGGAGTTTGTATAGGAAATTCTCTGGAAGTAATCGAATCTGTCGACATCCTCCGAGGTAAATGTGAACATGGCCAAAGGGATCTGAGGGACCTGAGCTTTTCTCTGACAAAGCAAATGTTATTAGACAGTGGAAAAGTAAAAGATCCAGCTCAAGCCGATAAGCTCATACTCGAGGTCATCGAAAATGGAACAGCCTTCAAGAAATTCCAGGAGATGGTCGAGGCACAGGGGGGGAATCCGAAATCCCTTGAAAACTACTCTCTCCTGCCCACAGCTGGGAAAACTTATTCACTACTAGCAAAAGAGTCGGGTTGGGTATCCCTCTGTGACGCCCTTAAAATTGCCAAAGCTTGTTCTATTATAGGGGCAGGACGAGATACTCTCGATACAAAGCTGGACCATGCAGTAGGTGCACTTCTAAAGAAAAAAATTGGAGACTCTGTACAAGCTGGAGATACTCTTTTGGAAGTACACTATAACGACGAAGAGAAGTTCAAAAAAACGATATCCCTCTTTGAGTCAGCCTACAAAATTGAGAACTCTGAAGTCCCCTATCCTGAGGTGATTGAGAAGGTCCTTAGCTAAAGGGTGAGGATCTATAGCGCAGAGTGGACTCTTTGATGGTTATTTTTTTAAAACCCGGTGGACGCCCAATACGAAAGATAGAGCGTCCACTCGGTTTAAATAAGTTTACTCTGCTTCTCTCTCCAGCAGTACCCGTAAAAAAATAATTTTATTATTAACGACTACCTCTTAGTTGTTAACAAGACTAAAATAAATTTCCTCGCAGCAAGCTAATGGATGATTCACAATTACCAGCTGCGAGAATAGTTATCTTTTTGAAGGTGTTTGAAGATAGTGTCGCACCGCTGGTACTCAGGTTGTATTTTTACTTGTAAACCCGGCCTTCCTCGCAAGCTCACTACGACCACGCCTACATAATGCCGCACCTCTGGCTCTTCAGAAAAGGGAAAGAGGCTAATTGACATCTTCTCAATTAAAAGAGCCCCCTTTCCCAAAAAACCAAAAAAAAGAGTATTCGCAGCAAAGTGGCGTAGACACATCGAGGATGTGATTTTTTATTTTCTCTCTGAGACCCCGCATTTCTACATTGAAAATTTAAAATAATCATTCCGATGGATGGCTACCTCTCTCTCAATTCACTTGAATTTTGCCCTCAGATGAGCTACACTATTCAAGACGATTTTTTAAATCGATTCGACGCGACTAAAAATAAAAACAACTGCAGTCGGATGATACTTATTCCTTAAAGGAGAAAACAGTGGACACTCAAATAATATTTTCATTTCTTGCCTATTTTTCCATTATAGCTGCAATTTGCTGCTACTCGTACAAACAAAATGACACTGTTTCCGATTTTGCCCTCGGAAACCGATCAGCAAACTACTGGGTTACAGCCATATCTGCCCACGCAAGTGACATGAGCAGCTGGCTTTTCATGGGTCTGCCTGCAGCTATACTTGTTGGCGGTGGATATAAATGCTGGGCTGCCTTCGGCCTCGCGTTCTTTATGTTTTTAAACTGGCATTTTGTCGCCCCGAGAATACGCGTTCTTTCAGAATCAACTAATTCATTGACTCTCCCCTCACTTTTTGAGAGTCACCTCGACGACAAAAGCGGTACATTACGAGTTCTAAGTGCCCTGCTCTCATTATTCTTTTTTGCCTTCTATATCTCATCAGGGATGGTAGGTATGGGATTCCTTTTCGAATCAGTTTTTCACGTAAACTACCACTTGGGCATCTCCGTTGCCATTTTAATGATTATGATTTACACTTTCATGGGTGGATACACAACTATTGTCATCACGGATTTTTTCCAGGGGCTTTTCCTTCTCTTCGCCATCATTCTCGTCCCCTCAGTCGCCTTTACCCGTATTGACGGAATAGGCAGCATTATTGAAGCAGCAAAGGTCCAGGGAATTGTTCTATCACCACTACCAGAAATGACTTGGGAGGGGATCTTACAAGTCCTCCTGATATCCGTTGGATGGGGCCTGGGATATTTCGGTCAGCCTCACATCCTCAACAAATTTATGGGTATCGAAAATCCTGACGAGATACACAAGTCAAAATACGTAGGCATGGTTTGGCACATTCTTTCCCTTTCTGCTGCCACCATTATTGGTTATATCGGCATCGCCTATTTCCAAAATGGCTTGGAGAACAACGAACTCATTTTTGTGGAGATGGTTCAAGATATATTCCCTCCCCTACTAGCAGGATTTATCCTCTGCGCTATATTGGCTGCCACGATTTCTACAATAGATTCTCAAATACTTGTTCTTTCTTCCGTCATAGAAGAAGACATTTACAAGAAATCACTAAGGAAAAATGCCTCTGAGAAAGAATTACTTATTGTTTCAAGGATTAGCGTTGTACTCATCTGCGTTCTCTCCTTCTGTATAGCATACAATAAAAGCCAGACCGTTTTTGAGCTTGTACAGTATGCCTGGTCAGGACTCGGCTCTTCATTTGGCCCCATCGTCCTTCTCACTCTTTACTACCCTAAGCTCTCCAAGGAAGGCGCAATCTTTGGTCTCGTTCTTGGAGGTTTCACCTCTGCTTTCTGGCACACCCTCCCTACATTTACTCACATGGAAATCCTCCCCATCATCCCAGGTTTCTTCATTGGAACCCTCGCTGCAGTTCTCGGTTCCAAAATATTCCCTAGAACTTCCAAAATTGTTTGAGCTGTAAGCTCTTTTTTGTTAGCCTTTCGTTCAGCCAGCTTTCCTTCTCTGAAAGCTGGCTGCTGATTCAGCAAGATTTAAACGACAGGTGGGTTCCGTGTTAGGTGCGCAAACAGCTTCTCTAGGCTTAACCATCGTGGCAGCAATTATCTTTATGGGTCTTTGCTTCACAGGATTGGCTATTGGCCTTTTGATCACTGGTAAACCCAAAATTATTAGAGGTACCTGCGGTTACGATCCTACTAAAAAACGTGACGGCTCTTGTGTAAATCAGGGCAAGTGCTCTGTTTGCTCAAAAGACCTTTCCTCTGAAAACGAAACAAAGAGTTAATATGATAAAAAATAACCCGTATGCTCAGCAATCTCCTGAATCGATCCAATCTATGTTTAATAGTATTGCTGACAGATACGATCTTGGAAATTCCGTCCTTTCCTTTCAAATGCATAAGTTCTGGAACCGGCAACTTGTTAAGAGAACCTTTCCCGATTCTGCTGACCTCTCTATTGTGGACCTTTGCTGTGGAACAGGTGATATAGCCTTTGACTACCTAAAGAGATCCCCTCCCACAAAAGAAGTCTTCCTTATTGACTTCAGCGAAGAAATGCTCCGTAACGCCAAAGAAAAAGCCAGTAGCCTAGGCTTAGATCATCATAAGATCTCTTATATCCAAGGAGATGCATTAGATATCCCCCTTTCCGAAAAAACTGTGGATGCTGTCACTGTTGCCTATGGTATTCGTAATGTTCAGGATCCTAAAAAATGCATAAAAGAAATACACCGAATTCTAAAACCTTGTGGACGCATAGGTATTCTGGAGCTCACTAGACCCGATAATCCCTTTCTACGCTTCTTTCACAAAATTTACCTTACATGCATTCTTCCCATCCTGGGAAAACTTGTGGCCACCAACAAAGAAGCTTATACCTATCTTTCACAAAGTATTAACCACTTTTCTTCGCCAGCAGTTCTCAGTCAGATCCTACGTGAATCAGGCTTCAATAATATCGAAATAAAGCCCCTCCTGGGTGGAATTGCGACCATCCTGACAGCAGAAAAAAAAGCATAAGGAAAAGAGCTACTATGATCAAGGAAGGCTATGATGAAATTGAATGGAAGGTCATCGAAGATTCACTAGGTAGACCTTCCTTAAGCATTGGGCACCGAGCCATACACAGTACCTATGATGCTGAGGGGCAAGCTACCCGGTGGGCGAAGTCTATCATCTCTGCTACTGTAGAAAAAGGATGCAATTCCATCGTTTTACTTGGTCTCGGAATGGGGTACCTCCCCAGAGCCCTTTACAATGAAGGTTTCAAAGATGTTATCGTTTGGGATCCTTTTCCCAAAATGCGTCAACACATTCCATACCATGGTGGAGAATGGAAAGACGTTATTCCTGTGGCTTCGTCTTTCGACACTTTGACACAGTTTATCCACAAGCAAGCAAAGCCCAATACAAAACCTTACGTTGTCATCCATCCGGGATATAACCATTATTGCGATTTGGAATATCGCCAGATTCTACAGTTCCTCCAAGGTACTTTTCGTGTCAGCCCAGAATCTAAATTAGATAAAATTGTAGTCAGCCACCGCGCTCTTGAAAGCATTACCCTCACCCCCTTCTTTCCTCTCATCGATTCTCTAAGGGGACATTTTGATGATGAAAAAGCTATCCTTGTCAGTGCGGGCCCCTCCCTAAAGCCCTGCCTCCCATTCTTGCGGGAAAGAAAAGAAGGCATCCTCTTCGCTGCAGTACAGGCCGTTCCCCTCCTTCAAAGAGCTGGCATAAAAATCAATTACGTAGTGATCTCAGACCCCCAAGACTTACGAGGTATGCTCACCGATTGTACACTAGATTTTGATGGTCTTATCGCAGAAGCTGCTGTACATCCCACCACACTGGAGTGGTGCCCTGAAAAGACCTACCTTTTTAATCTTCCCAGCGACCATCTACACCGTTATATTTGGCCACCTTTCAGAGGCACCAACATAAGGGCCCCCATATCCACTGTCTCGGAAACTCAGGTCCTACTTTCTCTTACTCTTAATTTCCAATCCCTTCTAATGTTTGGTATGGATTTCTGCTGGAAACAGGAGCGCTATTCCTATCGCTCCCCTCTTTCCCTGTCTGACCGAAGCCGAGAAAAATATTTCCGTGTCGCCACGATAAACGGTGACATCGGAGAAACAGAAAGATCTTATTTTCATGCCAGTAGATACCTGAATTTTATCTGCGAAAGGGTTGGGCAGGGAAATTACACCTTCTTTCAACATACCGAAGGCTTACCTATCTCCACGGCACAGCAAATATCCCCAGAAGAAATCCCGCAAATCCTCAACAAGGACAGGGAGATTGTCTGTCCTAAATATGAACACGAAGTCGACTTCGCTATGGTTTCACTAGCAGAGATGCTTCTTCTGGAAGCCTCTGAATCCACGCATGTAACCAACAACACAGGTAACCTCCTGACCGATAGCCTTATCGATCTTGCAATGCCTTTCTTTAAAGAGATCCCCATAGAGGATAGGCAAAGTATCTGCCTGGCACACGCCCTTAGACTAAAAGAAAAAATCAACAGAATGAAGATATAGCCCCCCCCCCCGAGTTATGACCTGTTTTTCCTTTTGGATGACCTAAGTAGTGTATCAAAACCCGCTACGTAAAAATCTTGTGTAATTAGGACTTGAAGGCCTTGACAACAAGTCCCCTCCTTCATAATTTAAAATTAATTATCTAACTTTATAGCGAAGGAAACTCGCAGATGTATGCCCTAAAGCTAGAAACCCCAAAGGGGACAAAAGTTATCGGTCATGGATGTCCTACATTTATCGTTGCCGAAATGTCAGGAAACCACTGCCATAGCCTTCCTAAAGCCAAAGCTATTATCGATGGGGCTGCAGAAGCAGGAGCTGATGCAATTAAACTACAGACCTATACAGCTGATACTCTTACAATAGATTGCAAAAACAAATACTTTCAGATCACTGAACACGAAGACTGGAAAGGAAAAACTCTCTACGAACTATACCAGACTGCTTTTACACCATGGGAATGGCATGCGGAGCTCAAAGAATACGCCGAGGACAAAGGGCTTTTATTTTTTTCCACTCCATTTGATGAAACTGCTGTCGATTTTCTTGAAGACCTAGGTGTCCAACTCTATAAGGTCGCATCATTTATGACTGAAAACCTACCTCTCCTCGACAAAATCGGTTCTGTAAAAAAGGCTGTGATCATATCCCGAGGTCTCACCTCTCTTTCTGACTTAGAGCTAGCTCTAAGTACCCTCCGAGAAGCCGGATGCCCTCAAGAGATAATCTTACATTGCGTTAGTGCCTACCCTGCAACACCCTCACAGATGAATTTACGAACTATTCCAGATCTTTCTGGTCGCTTTCATCTTCTCGCAGGCCTATCGGACCATACACTAAGTATTGCCCCATCCATAGCCGCTGTTGTATTAGGAGCTTGTGTGATAGAGAAGCATCTAACCACCGACCGCAGTAAGGGAGGGCCTGATGCCGCATTTTCACTTGAACCTCATGAGCTAAAGCAAATGGTTCAAGCCATACGAGATACAGAGCAAGCTCTTGGAAAGCCAACCTACGTTGCTGCACTGGATGAAAGTAAAAGCAAAATTTTCAAACAGTCCATCTTCGTTGTGAAGGACATAAAAAAAGGCGAACATTTTTCCCAAGACAATATCCGCATCATTCGCCCCGGATTTGGTCTACAACCTCGAGAGTTCAAAAAAGTTCTCGGAAAACAAGCTGAAAATGATCTAAGCAGAGGTACCCCCTTGCAATGGGAAGATATTTCCAGCTCCTAACCCCGGACTATTATGTCACAGGTAAAGTACAGAGTCCTGGCTTTCTTAGCCCGCCATCATGGATTTAATGGGCTAGAACATTTATTCAAAGATCCCCGCTTCGAAGTCGTAGCTGTTGTCACCCACAGACGAAATCCTAAATCGGAAGACGCTGATAGAAAGGAACGTAAGGATTTTTGCGAATTTGAAATGATCACCACTGAGCATAATACCCCTCTGCATTTCGTAGATACGAACAAAGAAGCTCTCTCTTTAGGAGAAAAGATCTCCACATGGGATTTTGACCTGATAGCTTCGATTAGCTGGCGAAGACTTATCCCTGAAGAACAACTCAATCAAGCCAAAATTGCTGGTGTCAATCTACATAGAGGAAAACTTCCTCAATACGCCGGTGCGGAACCCATAAAACAGGCTCTTCTGAAAAAGGAAAAGGAGATCTTCATCGATGCCCATATCCTTGACAAAGAAATCGACAATGGAAAAGTACTAGCACAATATTGCCACCCCACCTCCTACAGAAAAGTCGATTCCCTAGAAGAAAATATCTCTCGCCTAAAAAGAGAATTGACTCCCCACTTCGGTCCTTTGTTAATAAAATCCATCGAACAATGTCTCGAAATTTAATCTAGAGAACTGGCTATACTGATAGCCTATTAAACTTGTGAATTAATCTATTAATTACACCGATCATGGTAAACGTGAATCGAAAAAACTGCATAATCTCAAGAATACTGTACAATGAAAAACACGATTGTCACAGACCCTTTCTACGACGTATTGATAATAAAGGAGATGTTTCCTCCTACACATACCGTGAAATCGTTAATGAAGCAAAAAAATGGGCCGCTCATTTTTCAAGTCTCACTCTACCCTTAAGTTCACAAATTATCATATGCCTTCCTCATTCCCTGGATCTCTATACTTCATATTTAGGTGCTGTACTCTCAGGACGAGTGTGGGATAACCTTGGGGCAATGCAAAGTGGAGGGTAAATCCAATGAGATCACCGCCATTCCTAAATTGTTGGAAATAAGAGGTATAGAAGACACTATCGTTACAATCGATGCCATGGGTACTCAAAAGGACATAGCAGAAAAGGTCGTTGAAAAGGGAGGCAATTATATCCTGGCATTGAAGGGAAATCACTCAACTTTGCATGATGAG
>JBLFWS010000077.1:0-14776 GCA_047611865.1 Chlamydiales bacterium | reverse complement strand
AGAAGCTGTGGACTGAATCTTCTAATGAAACAAAAGCCTTTCTCCTGGAGCTCTTTAAAGATATGAAAACCCCTCCCTTCGATGTACATGCTCACGCAGTATGTGCGGGAAAAACGGAGGACGGGCTTTCGTGTATAAATGCGAAGTATTTCATCCCCAGTAACTTTTACTACTACGTGAAGATGGGGATCTTTAAGTCTGCCTTGGGCATACCCTCTGATTTGTCTATGGAAAAAGAACCCGATAAGGTTAATGAGAGCATCCATAATCGTCACGAAAGCCTCCTTAAGTATATGACGCCTCCGGATTATCCATTAGCTCAATCGGCTCTTTTTGCTTTTGACCCCTGTTACACAAAAGATGGTATGTTAGATGAGGAGCACACGGAAGTAATCGTTCCTATGAAAGAAGTCTTTCAAAGGGTTGAGGAATCCGAACACCTTTACCCCGTTGCCTCCATCCACCCTTATGCAGCAAATGCACAAGAGAGACTTCTAGATTATATTGCGAGGGGAGGAAAGGTCATTAAGTGGCTACCCAGCTCTCAGGGTATGGATCCTGGTGATAAAGAAGATATGCGCATTACGAACTTTTATAGGACCATGCAAGAAAATGACATGATCTTATTAACACATGTGGGTATGGAACACTCTCTTCCTGGTTTTAGCAAACATGAATATTGCGCGCCTTCCAGATTGGAGCTTCCTTTGGAAATGGGGGTGAATGTTATTTCAGCCCATGTAGGCTGTATCGGTCATGACTACCATAAAGATGAGGACGGCTCTTGGCAGAAAGAAGGGGAGGGGGATTCCAAGAACTCCTCCAGCTTTCACAGAGTTCTTGGAATGATGGCGAAGTACCCAAAGCTTTATGCCGATGTCTCGTCCCTGCCTCTCATAAATCGATTGCAAACGATCGGGCATCTTCTTGATTTGCACATACCAGAAAATGGCGATCCAGAACTTAATGTGGTGAAATTCCAGGCCCTTGTGGGAAGTTCTGAGGATATAACAAGCCTGAGAGTCCAATCTATTGTTAGTCGTCTTCTTTATGGCAGTGACTACCCCTTGCCTTGTTTATGGGGGTTAAACTCTACAAGAAAACTTGTGCAGGCAGGTTATATAGACAATAGAGAGCGTAGTATCTTAAATGAGGTTTTTCGTTATAATCCTTTACTTTACAACTTTGCATTGATGCGAACGGTCCAACATCCGGAAACGGGAGCTAAGTTTTTGAGCGAAATGTTTGGGAAGCACCCAGATCTTAGCTTTTTCGATTACGAAAAATATCATCAATATAAGCAGCGAGAGAATAGGTAGTTGCAGTATTAATTAAAATAAATAGTTTACGCGCATGTTTTGTCCCACTAGCATGAACCTGGATTCATGAGGAGGACATCATGTTGTGTTTACATACTGCTATTCGGAATGCTCTTTTTCTTAGCCTTTCTATTAACCCTATTACAGCGGATGAGAAACCTTTGTACATAGCAAGCGAAACGATTATTGTTTTTGACCACGGCAGTGTCCTGCACAAGACGGACAAGGTCAGCATTTATCAATTTATGTCTGAGGAAATGGAGGTATCTCTTGCGGATGCTCAAGAGATCTATTCTAGACTAAAAAAGCATTTGAAAAGTGGGGGTAATGAAGAAAGCTTTTGGAAAGATTATAGCAAAAAAAATCAGCATAGTTTTTCCCAACAATGGATTGCAGAGTTTGAAGCTGTAAGGTATCAAGCTATTAGAGATGTCCCTGGGATGGAGGCATTGGTTAGCAATTTGCGATCTAGAGGATTTCAGACAGCCATTCTTTCGAATGTCCATAAAGCTCAAGCGAATCGTATTAAAGAGCACGGAATGTACGATGGTTTTGAACCCGTACTGCTATCATGTGATTTGGGGTTAAGAAAACCTGACCCTGATATCTTCAAACATCTTTTAAATTCAATAGGAGCCAAATTTCAAAATTGTATTTTTATCGATAACAAAATGACTAACATCGAAGCAGCCCGCGAATTGGGAATAGAGGGTATCGTTTTCTCTTCTGCAGGACATCTTAGTCGAGAATTACAAAACCGGGGTATCGTTCTTTGATTCCCCGCGCAGTTCTTTAAAGTTGACGATACTGGGTTTCAGTTCGGCGTTAAAATAAAAAATGTTATATAGGGGCTTGAACAACAAAAGAGATGATCCTATGGGTTCCGTTGATGATAATAGTCCTAGACCTCCACGGCCGCAGTTAAGTAGTGATGACGCAGACCTTTCTACTCAGGCTTCTGATGCAGATTCGGAAGTAGAACGTTCGAGTTTGAGTGATAGCTCCTCTGAGATCTCATCTCTTGCAGTATCTATATTGCTATCTGACCCCATTGGATCAGACGCAGAATCCAGCTTAGACAGTCAAAGCGAAGAAAAAAAATACTAGTACTTCCGATTATAACCCGAGGGCGGTTTTCACCGGAATTCATTACGGATGGGCTTCTTGCAAAAGATGATAATCCTATGAAACACATCTTCATTTTGGATCAGCTGGTAATACTTGATGATGTCCGTTTTAACGGAACGCATCATGGGTATGAATTTGAATCTTCTTATGTGAAACTAAGAGGATGTTTGCAAGGACGTCTCAATTCTTTACGTGCACAATCTAATGGGAAAACGCAAGTTGTAGCGTCATCAAAGTTGTCAAAATCCAAATCGTCTTTGCTAAACTATCAGCCTCCCAGTGATTTTGAATTACGTTCTTTGGCAAAAGATCTAGGAAAAAAAATGGTCGGATTGGTAAAGCGGGCACCCGTCGAAAAACCTGTTCTCGATAGAGATGGGCAAACAGTAGAAACCTTTATCCAAAATATGGGTCACGTATCAGTAGTAAATGGAGTCGCCAGACAGGTGGATGGTCAGACCCTGAGCTCAGAATTACAAAAAGTCTATGGCAATATTAGTGAGATCGCCAACCAGGGGAGTGTGAAAAAAAATGGACGAGTTATCATTTCTCTTTCTGCTAGAACTGATACGAAAGAAAAGATCATCAAAAAAAGTTTGGTGGATATCATCGAGCGTTTGCAAACGTCGAGTAAGCAGGTGTTGACTTGAGTGGAAGAGAAAGAAGAAGCCCTGAAGATTCCGGGTATCAGTTTATTTACACAGCCATGATCGCTGAGTTTTCTAACTGCGCTTTTAGCAACGAGTGTAAAAGTGGCAACGATCGTACTGGAACGGGAACAGCATTAGCTTGTGCAGTTGAAGAGTTTGCAATTATTCATAAGAGACCTTTCCATCCCGAAAAGGCTGAGGATCTTACGTTGTTCAAAGAGATCGTCACGGAAATCTTTCAAGCTTTTGCACGACCCGTTGTTCAGGCTTCCAGAGGTGGTGACAGGCCTGTTATCAAAGTGGCTAGTCATCCTGTTTATAATTTCTTCGTTAATTCGGACGGGATTCACAGTATGGAATTGTAGTAGTAGAATGTTAGTATATAAATACACTGGTTAGTAATTGTTTAATTATAAAACTATAATTATAGTATAATAACAGAGAGGAGGAGGGTAAAAAAAACCGGTAGGAATCATGGGTGGCAAAAGCTATAAAGATATTGTGAACGAAGTTTGTTCCTATCTTTCTACTGAGTTCGCAGGCGAAACCTACAAGCTTTCTCCCTTAGTCACTTATGAGCAACACGTAGCCAGAGCAAAAGCCAACGTCAAAAGATCAGCTAAATTATATCAAAAAAGAATCCGAAGCGGCCTAGGAATTTTACATGAAGAAAAGCTTCTGGATAAAGAAAAAGTTAAAGAAATCATAGACTCGTATTCTGTCAAAAAACTCATGAAAAAATCTAGAAGAGCCGAATTCCGGGAAATATTAGGTTTCGATGAAGATAAAATGGTCGAATTCTATTTGAAGGGAACTGAATTTTTTTACCAATGCCAATATGCGGAGTCCTCGGACATTTTTCTATTCTTGACAGCGATAGCTCCAAGCGTTTCAGCCTTTTGGCTTTCTCTAGGACTCTCAGAGAATATGAAAGGTGACCCAGAATCAGCTTTGGGGCCTTTTATCATGGCATACAACCTCAATAGAAATAATTTGAACATCCTGATGAATGTGGTTAATTGCTACATTACGCTAAAGCGGGAGGAAGAGGCTAAAATTTTTGTCGATGAGGTATTAGATTATCTGAACAGTAAAAAGAATCCGCAAAAATATGAGGAGATAAGAGAGAAAATTATTACAATTAGAGAAAAAATAAAATAAAGGAGACTTTAGTTATTTTGGAAAAAAACTGTGTGAATATACATAAACAATTTTCAAAATAGGAATTTTGAGGATTCATCAGGAAGAAAAAGTTCGGGTTAAAAACCGATTATTAAACTTGTTCGTGTAGACTTCAAAATTATAGCTGTTAAGGAGGACGAAGGAATTAAAAAAAAACTATCCCAAAAAAAGCTATCGAGCTTCATTTTTTTTGAGTAGGTAGCAAGCTTGCTTGTATCTGGGGAGCGGTCTATCAACAAGAGTTTTTCAAGTTGATTATCATCCCCTGAGAAGGCATAGTGCCCACATGAGTAGCTTAAAACTAGAGAGCGGTGGGTAAATGGCAGAGCAGCGTGCATTTGATGAAGTGGTGGTACTGGACTTTGAAACCACAGGACTAACGACAGATTATGATCGTGTCATAGAGGTGGGAGCAGCGCTTGTGAAGGGTGATGAGATCGTCGACACCTTCTCGGCTCTATGTGACCCAGGAACGCCCATACCGAGCTTTATAACGAGTCTTACAGGCATCACCACTGCTATGGTAAAGGGGCAACCGACACCAGAGTCGGTGATGCGAGAATTCTATTACTTCATCGGGGATCGTCCGATCCTTGCGCATAATGCTTCTTTTGATTCCCGCTTTTTGAACGCTGAGATGTCGCGAGTTGATCTAACCCCCGAAAACCCCACTCTATGTACCATGCTCCTTGCCAGGCGCCTAATCCATGACGCTACGGATCATAAGCTGGGAACGCTTAAGCGCTATATAAACTTCCAAACCGAAGCTGGCCATAAAGATCACCGAGCTCTTGATGATGTCAAAGTCACTGTAGCTCTTTGGATTCATTTGCGCGATGTGTTAGAAGAATTGACAGGTACTCGTGAACATGATATCAGCACCTACCAAAAGCTAAGCCGGATATCGAAGAATAAGCTAAAAAGTGAGCTAGAAAAATTATCCAGACAATTTGCTTGAAGAAAGGACCTAGATGATAATCCCCCTGGATAGAATCGACAAGAAGATGTTAAAATCGATCATGGAAGAATTTGCTTCTCGAGACGGGACAGATATATCAGACATGGAAGAGAAACTCGAGAAGATAGACCGCCAGCTAAAAGAGGGTTCTGCAAAGCTCGTTTTCGACGACGAGAGCAAAACTTGCAATATTGTTAAAGTGGATTTCCTATAATCTTATTCTCTTTTTTGCTATAGCCAAATGCCTTCTTACAAATAGAAGAAAGGAAGCGCTATGGCCAGCAATGATTTCTCTCCTCATGCCGATCCTTATACCGATGCCTATACCTATACTTACGTCGAACAGGTGGATGGAACGGCTGCGTCGTATCTTCTGTTGGAACCGGAACCTAAAAAAAACTTGGGAAGGCGCGTAGCGGATTGTTTCGCATCTTTTGTTTCCTTGATTTGTCCCGGAAGAGATACAGACCATATTTTTCAAGCCTACTGTGAAGAACAGGGAAAAGGAAGGGTGAAATTCTCCAACGAAGTGGAAACTCTATGCACCTATATAGACGAGGGAAACAGGCTCACCCCTGTGAGCAAAGAGGTGAAAAAGTATGGAGCAGTAGAAGTTCCTGAGGAAGAGGTTCTTGAGAGAAATGTTAATAGCAAAATGAAACAGAAGGTAGCCAGCGAGTGGGCGGCTCTCCAGCATGAAGTGTTTGCTATGGAACTGGAAGGCTTAAATCCAGGGAGACTTTCTTATTCAGAGGCACAAAGAACGTTTGAGAAATTATGCTCTTTGCAAGAACAACTCGTCGATCCTAAATATCAGAGATATGCTCATGGAATTCCAGAGTTGTTTAAAGAAGATCAATACAGAATCCAGAAATTAATAGAGACTATCCCCGCGGTTATAAGCGATTACGAAAATGCGGTTTAAAAAGTACGGTCTGCTGTAGGTAGTGATCCTTCACCATTTCAGGATATTATTGTACTTTCAGAGAAGAGAAACGCCTATATTGTGAGAAACAAAAGGGTTAGTAATTTGAAGATGGCGTTAAATAATTCCCCCTCTTTAAGCCGTGAAAACCCCGTTCTTGTTGAGGCTTCTCAAGGGATGTACAGGATCTATCCTTTGTCTCTACACGAAAGTGTAAAAGGGAGTACTCAGTCTTTTGAAAGTATCCAAAAAGCCTGTTCTGCTTGTTCAGATTATCTTGTCTCAAAAGCTTAAAGCGATGAATGACTCCTGTCACAAATGGGTTTCTCAATCATAAGGCAAAAACTCCAAATATGGTATGGCGAGGATCACTTCATTGAGAAAATTTCTGCTGGGGTGGCTAAAGGGCAGACCGTCTTTGGAGAGAAGGATAGGCTTGATCAAAGAGCGTAGTTTTGCTTGGCTGACAGGATTCTCTTCAGTAAATCCGGCAAGTTCTTCAGTAAGAGTTCTAATAAGGGGGTCATCGAAATTCTTAAGTGGATGGGTGATTAAATTACAAACAGAGGCATTTGTGGAGGGGAGCCTTAGAAGGTTTTGGTAAAAGCGATTGTGATCGGGGTCAAAAAAATCATAATCAAAGAGAATAGCCAGAGGGGAGTCATTAGAATGAAGAATGTAATCTCTGATACCGTTCATCTTTTCGATCACGTCATTGAGTTTTCCGTGTAGCTTTTTATTGGGAGTACAGCATCCTTTCAATTTTTTAGTGATGCTTTTCATTCCCTTACGAATATCTTTTATGTCTGTGCAGAAAAGGAAGTTGTCTCCTTGATTGAGAAATCTTTGTAATCTAGCGTTTGTTTCCGAGGTTAAGCCATTATTAAAATCGGAAGGTTCATGCTTTTCTAACCTGATATGTAACTCACGGATAGCCTCTTCTAGAGAAAAGTAATATGTCTGAAATTGTTTAGACACGAGCATATTGTTTCCTTCGGTTAGGTGCAGGATTTCAATAGATGCGGGACATTAAGAAATAATATAAAGAAAATTTTAAGTACACAGTTTGCTTGTGCGGATATTCAAACAGGATGGGCAGGATGACAGGATGGGTAGGATAACAGGATAGGTAGGATAACAGGATGGGAAGGTGATGGGGTTTCATTTAATTGATGTTAACAAACAATGTTGGCCACGGTAGTGGCCTTTTCTCCTAATAGCCCCGTTCTTTAGATCGGGGTATGGATAAATACACCCTGTGCCACGGTAGTGGCACCTCTCCATTATTATAGTCTAGACTACATAGGATGAGCAGATCAGCATGGTGTTTTATTCGATTTTTAGGTTTTTTTGAGTTCTTAAAATTTTAGAAAATTCTTTGGATTTTAACTCACGAGTTTTACAAAAAAACTGTCCATCCTGTCCATCCTGTCCATCCTGTCCATCCTGTCCATCCTGTCCATCCTGTCCATCCTGTCCATCCTGTCCATCCTGTCCATCCTGTCCATCCTGTCCATCCTGTCCATCCTGTCCATCCTGTTCAAACAAATCGAAACGTTCTGATTTATTTTTCTTAAGACTTCCCTAAAGAAAAGCCCCCTCTTTGACGATAGTACTTCCATAACCAGTGAGGGCTTATGGAATTTTTAGAAAATCAACTTTTGGCATATTTAACTTTAGTTTTAAGATACCTAATTCCTACGGTGCTTCTCACTCTTTCGGTGACATACATCGGCTTGTGCCCACTACTGTACTTAAAGAGATCTAAGTCGGTGAGCTTGAAGGTTATTAGTTTTGTTGCTTATTATCTCTTTAGCCCATCCCTGTGGTTATGGAGCGCAACCATTAGCCTCTATTACCTGGGCCTTCCTTTGACAGTTATTTCTATCATAGCTTTCGCATATTTTGCTCCACTCGTACATTATCTTTTCCCCATGGCAGTTTTAGCCTTTTTTGGAGATTGGGAATCTCTTCTCTGGTACGGAGGGTACTATTTAGGAGTATGGGCATTAAATTGGTTCGTCCTCTTCGCTGTCTATCTTGACAAGAGAAGAGTTCGAGAAGAAGAAAAAGGATCTGAGAAAGCTTAAAGAATCCTTCTAAATGCTGTCAGGTATTTCATACTTTATAGGTTCTAGTGTCGACAGCTTCTCTATCACACGGGTGTATTCCCGATAGGATTGCAAAGGACTCCAGGAGAGTGTTTTCTCCATTAATTCGATGACGGCAGGCAGGGCTGAAAGAGTTGCTTGATGATCCGTAAAACCCAGACGAATTCTACGAAATAGAACATCTTCAGCGGTGAAAGCGTATTTTTTTTGTAAAAGAAATATAAGCTCAGCTTTTGTGTAAGGCAGCCCTTTCACAAGACGGACGTCATTTCCATTAAGAGCCAGGGTTTCGATTTCAAGGGCCTCATCCCCGTATGTTTTATAGAGGTAATTAGAAATATCGTTACCCAAGGCCATGCCAGGTGGAAAAATTCTCTTAGATCCGTAGAGCATGGTATCTGCGGTAACACAAGGCCCTTTTTCCGGGAGTGCGCCATCTGTAAGGAGGCGGTCTACAAGGTCTTCAGCCATTTTGCGATAAGTAGTCCACTTTCCTCCTGCAATCGAATACAACCCTGATGCGCTATGTTCAATTACATGTTCTCTTGAAGTGTTAGAGGAGTTTTTTTCTCCTTGAATTACTAAAGGACGCAAACCAGACCAGGCTGCGAGGATATCTTCTTTCTTTGGCTTTTTCTCTAGATAATTACCCAACTCCAAAAGAATTTCGTTCACCTCATCTATGCTTGGCTGAGGGTTATCTACAACCCTGCTGGGGTGATCTGTCGTGCCAGCAAGAACCACTCCGCGCCATGGAAGAAGAAATAATACTCGTCCGTCAGCAGTCTTTGGTATCAACATACCGAGATTTTTTGGGGCAAAGGAGGGAGGGAAGACCAGATGAGATCCGATACTGGGGCTTAGTAAAGGGGGAGCCTGAGGATCGTCCAAGCGGCGGATGGTATCTACGAAGGCCCCGGTGGCATTGACGATGATTGAGGCTTTCACAGACCAATTTTCACGGGAAAGAGTATCTTGAATAACTACGCTTGTGAGTAAGCCGTCCTCTTTCTCCAAAATCAACATTTTCATGTGGTTTAGGACCACAGCACCTTTGGAAATGGCGGTCAGTGCAATGGCAAGGTTTAGACGGGCATCATCAAACTGCCCGTCCCAATAAATGATTCCTCCCTTTAGCCCCTTTTTCTTCACTTGAGGAAAGCGCTCCAGAGTTTTCTTACGATTGATGTACTGACTGGGACCTAGAGAGTATTTCCCGGAGAGCTTGTCATATGCTTTCATCCCCAGCCAAAAATAGGGGATCTCCAAGCGGCTATAGAGAGGGAGCAATATAGGGATTTTCCAGGTCAGGTGGGGAGCGATCTTTAGTAGGGTAGAGCGTTCATGCAAAGCTTCTTTAACTAAATAGTACTGAGACCAATCGAGATGGGTAAAGGCTTTCTCCAAGTAGCGTACACCTCCATGAAGCAGTTTGGTTGATGAGCTGGAGGTCTGGCTTGCAAAGTCCTCTTGCTCTACTAGAAGAACGCTATAACCTCTTGTTATGGCATCCAGGGCTATGCCCGTCCCAGTCGCACCGCCCCCAATCACAAGGATGTCGAAGTTTTCTTTTTGGGATCGCTGTATTAGCTCTTCCCGAGAGGGTAGGGTGCCGGCTGAAACTTCAGCGAAAGCGAAAAGAAGGAAGAATAAGAAATTCCTCATCGAGAAGGGGTCTCCTAAAAAAAAATAAACCTGGGGTAGGGTTCTACCTGGAGTCTTAAGGTAAACCTTTTAGGGAAAATTGACAACTCTGCTAGTATGTCCCTTATTTTTCGTGTGTAAGAAATTGTAAACTAGGTAGATGAAATGTTGGTAGATCTTTGTATTATAGATAATAGAGTATCATATCCTGAACATGTAGAGAGAAGTATGGATGATTACCAGAACCTGAACATGGTGACTTCTCTATTTTACAAAATCATAGGACTTTTGAAGGACTCCGCCTTTTCTATAGGAACGCTTTTCTCTCGGAGTTCCCATAAAGATAATTATGCAGGGACGATAGTGGCAAATGACGAAACCGGAGCATTGATAGTACTCATCCATGGCCTCAACGGACATCCCTCTATTTTAGATGGGCATTATGACTTCTTTCAAAATAGGTCCGTCACGATCTATCAACCTTATGTTTGGAAAAAAGGCTATTGTCCTCTCGAGGAAGCTGCTGCTTCCATATATGAAAATGTCCTTGCCTGGGCAAAACAATACCCTCAAAAGCCTTTAGTATTTGTAGGGGTTTCCAATGGTGCCAGGCTGTCGGGTTACATATCAGCTAAGCTTGTGAAATCGGGAAATATTACTAACCCCATAAAAGTGTCGTCTATCGCCGGCCCCTTTAGGGGAACGAGGATGTTAGGGATTAGTGAAAGAGAAGAAGTAAAAGGGGGCAGGATATCAAAAACAGTCGATATAATAAAATCTGTTTTTGGCGTCCTGTATATGGGTAGAGAACTTGCAGAGGAGTTACGCTACAAAAGCGGAAGAGCAAAAAGACTCATGGAAAATATGCGTGATGCGGCTGCCACGCATCCGGTATCTTACGATTTCTACGCCACAAAAGCAGATTCCCGCGTGACCTGTCTCGATGCAGCTCTCCCCGAAAGAGTAGAAGGGGCCTATTATGAGATTATGGAGATGGAAGGGCATTCCAGTATCGTTCGTGCTATAAAAGAGCGACAGGGAGAGCGTTGTATGGAGTTCGTCAGGGTGCAGGAGATGAAGCAGAATTGCTTGATCGGGCGGTAAGCTCAATAGGGGCAACGGGAGCACTGCTTCTTTGAATGGGAGTGAATCGTTGGAATAGATCCTTTGCTGCCAGCAAACCTTTCCAGGTAGTGTTACCTATTTTCACAACTATGCGCGTAAGGGGAGGGTAAGTCGATCCATCAGGGTTCGGTCGTCGACAGTATGAAATAGCGTTCAGGGTAGAGAGGGCTATATACCCGGACATGAGAGCAACTGTCTGGAAGTATTTATTATCAAGTATTGAAGTGTCGGAGTCTTCTTCGAGGGAGGGTTTCGGATGACCATTGAGTGTTAGGACGGCTGTAAGATAGAAAACAGCTGCGATTTCTATCCCATGCATGATTGGAGGATTTGAAGCTCTACTCTGTTGTATCCGGGGACGAAGAGGGTATTGGCTCATAATACTTGCATCGATTGGACCTCTACACTGAGGGCATTTATTGTAGCCGCCATTAGTACCTTTAAGGATCCAGTCGGCAAGACAGTTTTTGTGGTAGAGGTGCTGGCAGGCAAGAGCGGTAATGAGTTCTTCTTGGCTTTCGCTGTCTCGATCTTCTCCTAACTGGCTCAGGCAAATAACGCAGGGGAGAATGCTGATCCCCGCAGGGGCATCGGGAATATGTGGGATGTTCGAAATTGTCATATAGGATTTGTAATCAGGATTTAAGGAGATAAAGGGGGATAATATAAAGTAGAATGTTTTTCCCACAAGTCTCAATCAGAGATTACTTATACCTGGTGAGCTGAGTTCAGCCGGACGGCCAATAAGTACAACAGGGCCAATAGCTGCTGGGGCAACGGGTGGGGTGGCGATCCTGAGGAATAAATTTTTTATCATATGGCACCCTACTTTAGTCACTTTGTAGACACCTACGGCAATACGGGTAATGGGTGGTAATATTGCTCTTTCCGGAACAGGGTGACGGAGGTATGACAGAGTATTTAAAGCGCAAAGTGCGACATAGCCCAAAATAATATAGATCTGGATGGAGTCCTCAGCAGATTAAACCTCGAAAAAGTGCCTGTTCCAGGAGTAGTAATTGATGATGATCTTGAAGCCCAAGTTGGGCGGGTGGCGATATTCACACTCTCTTGTAAGTATACTTTTCATAAAGAATGCATCACTGCTTGGGTGAAAAGAAGGGAGCGCTTACAACAATTACATGACTGCCCACTTTGCAGGACTGTCATAGATGACGCACTTCGTAGAGTTCTTCATCCTAATTATATCTCACGATCTCGGCCAGAAACCCTTGGTCGGCTACGTAGGCTGCAAGTCGCACCTCAACAACAGCGAATGGATGCATCTCCCCCAAGGTTTATTGAGACAGTGTGTGAAGAGTCTGCGAAAGTCCTTCAGGAGAGAACGAAATCAGCTTTTCTGGGGCGAGCCTTGGAACCCTGTCAGGTGTGGCCGGAGCAGCAGTTTTGGGTTGTTGCGGTACAACGTCTGCCCCGAAAGTTCTCGTTGTGGGTCTTGTAGGGACCAGCGTAGGGGTTATAAATGCATGCAGTAAAGATCGAGAATGTTGTGATGCTTCTTGTAAAGAAGCATTAATTGGTGGTAGCACGGGTTTGATGAGTGGGTTAATTGGATGGCCCATGTTTCCCACAGCAAGCATTGTTAATGGAATAGCTACCGGGGCAACGGGCGGGGAAATTTTTGGATGCCTTACTGGTGTGAAGGCTCAATCTGTAACAGGCTGTGATTGTTAAAAAAGCTTTCCAAGTCTATTCTTTTTTTCCTTGATTTATCAGTGGGGTGTTGAGATGCGTATTGGAACTATCGAAGTTGTCGATTACGACCCAAAATGGAAGAAGATATTTGATCAGGAGGAGCTCCTGCTGTGTGAGACTCTCTCTCGAGTAGAAATATCCTGTCATCACTTTGGCAGCACTGCCATTCCTGGTATGTCTTCTAAACCTGTGATTGATATCATCTTGGAAATAGCTTCTATCGACCTTATCTCGGCATTCATTGCAGCCTTAGAAGAGTTGGGATACGAAGGCTTGGGAGAATGCGGCGTGCTGGGACGCAGCTTTTTCCGGAGAAGAGAGGATTCCAAAGGTCGCTTCTCCGTACATCTGCATTTCTTCGCAAAGGGTCACTTTGAGATAGAGAGGAACCTTGTCTTTAGAGATTATTTGCGTACTCATCCTGAGGACGCTCATGCTTACGAGAAAGTAAAAATAGACCTGGCAAAAAAGTATCCTCAAGATCACCGAGCCTATAGAAGAGGAAAAGAGGAGATTATTCTGGAAATGGATGCCCGAGCTAAGGCGTGGGTAGGGGAATAGTCCATTAGAGAGGAAAAAGGGCATTTCGGCTTCGAAATGGCGTTGTTGCATAAAACATGCGTCTACAAGAGGCTTATGATTAAAATTTTACCACCGAGATCACAGAGGGCACAGAGAAAATAAAAAATCACAGATCAGTTGATAGCATATTCTGAGAGACTTTATGTATCTTTCTATCTCTCTGTGTTCTCGGTGCTCTCTGTGGTTAAATAAATGATTGTAAACGTATTAAATTATGCAACAACTCCCTTCGAAATTAATTAAATATGCACAAACAATTAACGTAATAAACACAGTGCAAGTGTATACTTTGATGATATTACATATTAAAAGTTTAAATAATTAGATATATATCGAGTAGATTATGACCTGTTTACCTCTTACAACTACAAATCAGACTCAGCAGCAGGTGTTACGTGCATTGGCAGCTCCTGTAAAGCGATCTAGTAGAAGAAGGATAGTCCTTTCCCCTTCAAAGACGGCTAGCCTTCTTGGGAGACCTCAAGGTAAGGACCTTGAAGATGCCGTACATCACCATGCTAATTCTCGCATTACGCTTATGTATCTCTTATGTGTAGCTGTTGAAAACAGCTCAGGGTCAGATAGTTCTCCCAACCCGGGTTTTGAGGTAAAAGGGGCTATAGCACAGGGAGGTAGAGCCTACCAGAAATATCACGCAGCTCACGATTTCGTTGCTGGAGGAATTCAGGATAACATTCTCAGCAGTAAGATCGAGCACATATCTTCGAAAAAGAACATTACTCCAAACGCTAAATTGATTCTGAAAAGTAAAGGTGTAAGCACCCCTTACCTTGATCGGATGCGCAGAAACATTGACGATCCGCAAAAAAATCTTGAGATCCTTAAGGAGCTTGGTCTTAGCTCGAGCCTCCTTAGTGATACGCGTATTCAAAGATTACTGCAGACAACAGTTAACCTTCCTTATCGCATCAACCTCTGCCATGACAAGAGGCTGGAAAACCTGGTAAGGAGCAAAGAGCTACCTGACCTCCTCCACAAGTGTTATGCAGGAAGTATAACAGCTGAAAAAGCTACTAAAGTCTTTATCAAAACTGTCAGGAATCATTTTGAAGAGAAAATTTCAGATTTGGAGTCTTCTCAAAGTTCGAGTGTAGAAGATCTCGAGCATTACAAACTACTTCTTGAAGGTACGCCTCCGGAAGATTGTGATTTAGCCGCTTCTTTAGGGGTAGGCTCCAGTCCAGAGAAAAGAAAGCTCAAGAGACATCTATTATCGCAGGTCACCCCTGATCCCGTTTCTCGCAAGAAGAAACGAATTTAGCGCATAAAAAAACCAAGGCTTTGTCGAGTGGTAGTCTCTTCTAGCTTATAGAGAGCTTCCGAAAGATGATTAATGCGAGAGCTGCGCTTATCTTTTTTATTTAAAGGGGAGAGAAAGCCTTTCATTTGTTCTGCCAATCGGTTACGAATGCCTT
>JBLFWS010000076.1:0-14831 GCA_047611865.1 Chlamydiales bacterium | reverse complement strand
AGACACCCATGCTTCCTTTATCATGGATAGCATTGTATTCGAAACCTTCCAAGTTGAGATTGTCAACTTTTGCCCAGCTGTCTTTTTCATCTTTTAGTGTGTTGACCTTAGCGTTTTTCAGGTTGAGGACTCCGTCGACCTCAAAGGCACTGTTGATGATAAAGGCATCTCCCACTGTCATCTTTTCCATATTGAGAGAGCGAAAGTAACCATTACGAAGATCTAGAGAGCCATCTATTTTCGCATTCATCAAGTTTACTTTTTTGCTGGATTGGAATCCATCTGTGAGGAAAACCGCATCTTTGATCTTGGCTTGTTCCATGTTTAAGTTAGAAAAAGAGCCATTACTACAGTCTACGAATCCTCCAATATCTGTATTACTCAAATTGACTTTTTTGGTCGCTTCGAATCCACTTCCTAGATACACACTTTTGCTGATCTTTGACTTACTGATGTCTAGATTGGTGAATTTGCCATCTCTACAGTCGAGGTGTCCAGCAATCAAAGCACCATCGAGGTTGACATCTCCAATAGCTTCGAAACCGTCTCGGAGGAAGACAATGTCACCGACATTTATCTTCTGCATATATAAATTATGGAAATGGCCTTTGACAGCAACTAGCTGCATTCCAATATGGGCTCCGTTGAGATAGACATTGTCTTTTGCTACAAATCCATTGTTCAGAAATAGACTTTTGCCTATTGAGGCTTTTTGCATATCCAGAGTTGTGAAGGAGCCGCCTCCACAATCTAATTGCCCTCCAATCTTTGCTCCGTTGAGATTAACCTTCCCAGAAGCTATAAATCCTTCTCTTAAGTAGGCATTATATTTTACGATCATTTTGTTCATGTCGAGATCTTTAAATTTGCCGCCATGTAGGTTCAGGTGTCCTCCGATTCGTGCTTCCATTAATCGAACGGTTTCAGAAGCCTCGAATCCCAGGCAAAGTAGTAGTGAACGATTTACATTCATCCTCCATCCATCAATGGATTTTACAGTAGAACCTCTCATATCAAGGCTGAGAATATGGGACCTCTGTAAGTTGATGTTTGTAAAGCTGCTGTTATGAAATTGTAGAGGGAAAGGAATGTGAGCATTCTTTAAGTCCAAATTTCCCGTTACGTTCATTCCCGAAATGGAAATCCCTTTATTTTTGATTTTTTCCCGGACTTCGGAGTCAGTACAAAGCCACTGGAGTAAATCGGATTTGATATTAACCTTTCTTTTTGGGTTGGCTTTATCAAAATTTACAGATTTCCCCTGACGTATAGCTTCAAATATCAGTTTTTCAGCTTTGCCGAACTTCTCTTCCGGGAATTTTTCTATTGCCAGACCCCACACGGTTCTTGGACGATGTACTACAGTCCCGGGAAGGGTATCGGAGCCAAATACACAATTATCAAACTTGAGGGGGAAAGGAACGTTAGCGGTTTGAAGATCTAAGTCTCCAAGGATGTGAGCTCCTCGGATGGAAATTCCGAATTCTGTAATTTTGGGTATTGCTTTTCTATTTGTACAAAGCCATTGGATCAAGTTTGCTTTGATAACGGGTCTTTTTAAGTCATCTTCATAACTTACGGGCTTGCCTTCTTGTAATGCTTTAAAAAGTCTTTTTTCAGCACTGCCAAATCGTGCCTCTGGAAATTTATCTCTGGCGAGTATGAGAAGGGAAGAGCCTTTGGGCTTGGCCGAAATTTCTGTTATATTGGTAAATAGCAGCATTAAGAAGGTGAGAAATAGGATTGATTTTTTCATTTTTTGACCACCTTGATGTTGCTTGTGAGTTAAATCCTCGAGTATTCTACACTCTTTTTATACTTGTATTTTTACTCGCTGGATTTAGCAGCTCTTGTTTTTTACCTTATGACTCATCATTAGTTTCGGAAAATTCCCTCCTCCACTTGAGGTTTTTTGTAGTGAGTGGGAAATTCTTAACGATAGATAAAATATTTGAAAGACAGGTAAATTTGAATTTATGACAAGAGGTAATCCGAAAGGAAAAAGATTATGAGCACAGCATTTCTAATTTTCAGGAACGTAGTGGCATTTTTCATTACCATTTTTTCCTACATGGTTGTGCTGAATTTAGACTCTTCACCAGAGCGTTTTCTTATGGCGGGAGCAGTAGCATTGGTTCTCGCGACAGTGTTTTACATGATTTTTTCTACAAATAGAGCTTTATATATCTTTCTCTTTTCAGTAATTTTTGTTTCTAGTGTTTTGGGGCACTTGAGTTTACGGCCAAGTAAAATCGATCTGTTACGTTTTTCAATCGTCCCGGGAAAAGCTTACGTAAAAATTAGAGATGAAGTTCCAACTTTTGTCGAAGACCCGAATTCTATAAAGTATCCCGTAATCTTACATCCTCTTATTTTACGTATTGACTTGGCTAACCCGATGAAAGAGGCGTATTGGCTAGATGGAGTGATTTTTGGTGTTCGTAAGCACGAAAGTGTGAGGGCAAACCGGCTAACAGCAGAAAGACTCTTGGATAAAATAGTGCTAATTTTTTCTAGCGAGCCTTCAAAAGAAAGGGTGCAGCAACTTTGTGAACAGCATACGCTTGAATTGGAGAACCAGTACGAAGAAATGGTGACTTTCAAGGCCTTGGAAGACTTAGGAGAGCTAGATCTGCAATCTATTGCTAGAGAGGAGGATATTCTCATTGCGCGGCCATTTAAGTATCCTCCGTTGGAGTCACTCAAGAAGTCACATGGCTATGAAGCCGTGTATCCGTTAGCTCCATACACTAATGGTGAATTTGTAAAAGTCGATATAGAGATGGAGCCTGGAAGTCACACAGCTTTGGTGATTTCTCTCCCTTTCAATGAGGCAGGGAAATATGAAATTAGTTCGGAGATAAGCTATGATAATAAAACCGTTCCTTTACAGGATTTCGTTGTGTTTGTTGGCGATTAGTGCACTGACAAGCTTCTACTCTCCATTTGCCTTTACTCAGGAGGAGGGGGATGATGAGGTATTAGTTGTAGCTTTTTTGGACTCGGGAATTAATACACATTCCAGTAAATTAAGAGATTATACGATCTATTCTTTCGATTTGACGGGAGAAGGATCTCAGGATGTTAATGGTCATGGAACGGTAGTAACACACCTATTTCTCGAAGCCTCCGAATGGATGGATCCTAGTCAAGTTGAAATCTTAAATATAAAAATTCTGGATCAAGCTTTACAGACTGATGAGGTACGAATCCTTCAAGGTTTAAGTGTAGCCTATGAGAACGGAGCCTCAATGGTTTATCTCTCTTCAGGAGTGTGGTTGGATACTGAAGCGGCACTACTTCCGAGTAAAAAATTTGTGGAATTTTGTGAAAATCACCCTGATATCTTTGTGATTATTTCATCCGTGGGGCAAGAAAGCTTTTATTATGAATCAGCCGATATTCTTTTTCCTCAATCCTCAGCGAAGTTTTTGGGAAAGGACTTGGAAAATGTGATGGTTGTAGGACATCTAGCTCAAGGCATTGTTGACCCAAAAGAAAATGAAGAAAAGAAACAAGTTGATTCAGAAGTTGAAGAGGTTCAAGAGCTTCCAAATGTTAACGTTGGCCATGAAATCCATTTTCAAGAAGCTGTGAAAGTTGCAGAGACAGGGCATTTTGAAGAAGCGCATAGAAGCCTAACAGATTTGATTCTATTGGAGCCAGGAAATGAGCTAGAAGCAAAATCTCTGCGTATTATGAGAGGAATGTTTTTCATAAATCTTACCTACGATCTTCTTCAAAAGGGAGAGCGAGATAAGGCTAAGAGGTTTTTGCTTAAAGCTGAAGTGGAACTCCATGGCCTCTTGGATTTTGACAAGATCGTCTATCTTATCGAGGCAAATTGAGGGCGTAAGCGGCCTTCTTAAGCTTTCTTCGTCTTATATAAGAATTTCTAAGATCTCTGAGAATACCTATTAGAGTTCGTATTAAATTAAAAGTTCCTAGCGAGAAGCAAAGCAAGGATATCCAAGGTGAAAGTAAGAGGCTGTTGATATTTAAGATATCAAAGGGAATAGCAAGAGGAGTGAGTTCAAGGAAGATCCAGATAATCGTACTCATAGCGGAGTACGATATAAGTACGATAGAAAAAATAATATGCCCGAATCGCGATAGAAGTCGCATCGATAGTCTCCTGGATTTTGATGGAGCCGCTCATTAAATACTTCAATCTTTGTCTCTTACCCATATCCCTAGCGAACAAATTGCACATCGGTGTGGTTTAAGATCAATGAATTCGATATATATATATAGCACATGAAGATAGTAGGCAAACTTGAGTTGAAAAAGACCCTGCCTCATGAGGAGGCAGGATCAGGGGATAGGAGCGTGGAATTAAATCATGTGTTTCTGGGTAAGGCCCAGTTCGTATGTAAATTGGGTTTTTAAGCGTTAGGTGTATAGATTTCGTAAAGAAAATATTAAGATTGCATAAAGAAATTGACCGTCGACAAAGTGGGCGGATTCAATAGTCTAGCCGAACGGCAAGAGATCAAAATAGAGGCTTTTTGCTCATTCCGGAGTTTATATCTCTATTTCTAAGTAAATTTTAGCCCATTTACGTATGATTTAGTTAAAGAAAATGTAGTGATTTTTGTCACTAGATGTTCGGCTGGCAAGCTGAATCTACGATTCACCTGCTCCAGCGGCTTGACTCCTTAAAGGAAATGTGCGATTTTTTTATTTTAAAACATCTTGATGAGCGATCTCTCCTAAGGGGAGAGTGAAGTCTGAAGATTAGAGGCCAAACATTGCGGAGGATAGAAAGTGAATCATTCAGATGACAATGGAGAAAAGGCTTTTCAGTTGCATTGCCATTATACCTCCAAAACAGTCTATCGGTTGCTGGGTACTCTTGTTACATTTAGTGCGTTTTGTTTGTTGATTGTTTTGGGAACTCCTGACCAAAATCTTTTGGGAGGCTCGGGAGCTATTCTTATAGTACCTTTTTTTGGTGGGAGCGTCTCTTTCCAGGTCTTCATGTTTGTTGGGCCTGCCATCCTTTTTATGCTATGGCTTTTTTTACAGGCTTTTTTCGATCAATGGCTGGCATTAAGACAAAAAGAGTTACAAGCCTTCTCTTTTGCTAATAAACAGAAAAAAGAGAATCCAGAGGAGAGCAGCTCTCAAATAAATATGCAAGTTAGCCAGGTTATCACGCCTATGGTTTCCTTAAAATGGATCCTGCGCTTTTGCCTATATATGCTTGTCCCCATTGTTATATTCGCTTTTGCATGGAAAGCCATGGGATTAGTTACTTGGGGAGCACGTTTACTAATTGTGCTAGCTTTTATTACAGCAGCAGTGATGAAGGTGGCCATTAGGCGGAAATACCGGAGTAACATGATGCGTTATCCTCTGTACACGCTGGTACTAGTAGGAATGGTAATTTCGTGCTATCTGAGCTTCAACTACCGCAATGTTATGGTCCGCCCTTTGGACTTAAGGTACTCAAATTTGGAGAAAGCCATTTTGTCAGACTCATACCTTGCCCTTGCGGATATTAAGTATTCAAATCTTCGTGGAGTACATGCTAGAAAGGCAAATCTACAATATGCGAATCTTGAAGGTGCTGATTTAATCAATGCTGATCTAAGGATGGCATTACTTCAAAACTCCCGTCTTTGGTATGCCAAGTTACATAATGCCGATTTGTGGTTTTCGAATCTGCAGTATGCAGAGGCTCAAGGAGCGGAGCTCCAGAACGCTAATTTGGCTGGCGCTGATTTACAGTATGCGAATCTTCAAGGGGTGAATTTTCAAAACAGTAATTTGAGCTATGCGAAGCTACAAAATGCTCAAATTTGGAATTCCAATTTCCAAGGAGCCCTTTTACAAGGGGCAAACCTTGGAGACGCCGATCTCAAAAATTCCAACCTTCAGGGAGCTCAATTACAGGCGGCATCATTGCAGAATGCTCAACTTCAACAAACGATGTTCCGAGGAGCCAATGTAAGTAGTGTCAATTTTCAAGGAGCTAATATTGAAGGGGCAAGTTTTGTTGAAGTTATTGGCTTAACTCAAGAGATGATTGAGAAGGCCCACGGTGATGAACTGACTGCTCTACCCAAGGGCTTGGTCATTCCTAAGCATTGGTTGCAAAAAGAACCAATAGAGCAAGAATCATCGGAATAAATAAGTGTAGTATAGGTGTAGTCATTTAAATTATTTACAATTAAATAGTTGGTGTAATACTATATTTCAACTGTATTCACCTTTATTTTGTTGATATAGTATCATGACTACACCACTAGATATGACTCGTCAGCCAGGAGTTTTTGACAATTCTAAATTTGATAAACCTAGAGTTGGCCAGCCTTTTCCTTGCGGAAATATTACTGGGTGCGTTGTAGGTATTTTTTCTTATTTCCAAAATATTTTTAATTCTTCAAACAAAATAGCTATTGAAGAGCCATCGACAGAGCTGGAGCTTTTAAGGGTGAAGAAGTTCGATGGAGCTCCTAAGGTGCGATTAGCTTTCGAGCCTTCTTCTTCAGGAGTAGATACTAAAAAACCATCGAAAAAACTAGAGCTTTTAAGATTGAAGAAGTTTGATCTGTCTCCTGAGGCTCCTGTAGCTTTTTCGCCTTCATCTGTAGGATTAGAAAATACTCTTGCTTCAAAGAGGAATGCTATGGTGGATACGCAGAACTTAAGAAGGCGAAATAGAAGTAAAACTCTTGAGGATGTAAACAAGCCTACATTACCCCATGTGCCTTTAGATCTGGACACTCGTGAAAGAGCTCATTCTGATGATGTACAGGGTTCCTCGAGGGATGAGGAAGATCTAAGCGAGGCAGGATGGAGTGTAGTAGGATCTAGAAAGAAGAGATTTTCGAAAACTAAGGAATCTTCTAAAGGCAAGGCTTCTTCAAAAGGGAAAACTTTTTCGAAAGGAGAAAGTTTAGCGTGGTTAAATTCGAAGTTTGAGAGAACTTATCACTAACGAGTGAATAGGTGGCTTCAGACCCGGCCGGGAGAAAGGCTCGATGAACTCTTTTTTAGAGAATATAGAACACAGTCTACCGAGAGCCAAGAGAGGGCTCGAATAAAGCATGGCTTTACAAGACTTGTAGATAGAGTATCTGCTCTTGGAGATTTTGCTTTTAAGACCACTTTACAAAACGATATTACAGAAAGATGTACTTTTGTAGCTCATTGTGAGAACAGGATTGAAGGGCTTCGATACGAGGGTTACGCAACCGACGAAAGAGGGCTCTGCTACCACAGATGTATAAGTACAGAGACAAAAAACCCCAACCTTATTGGGCTCGAAGATGCTCTTAATAAAGCTGTTCAAGTAAAGCTCCAATGCTTACCTGACATGGTTGAGCGAAAGCGTTATAAAAGTGGTGACATTCTTTCAATGGATGAAGATCGTAAGGTGATCAAAATCCATGATGGCAAGAATGATCTCGACATCTATCTGTTCTCGAAGTCATATTTAAACTTCAATAAATTGAGTCACATGGCTCACTCCTAGAGAAAATCTCTCTGTCAAGATTCTTTTCCCCTAATATTGAATCCTCCTGATATGTTTTTGTATGCTTGTTACAAAGAACTTTGGAGAAAGACGATGAAACTTACGATTTCGTTAGCACAATTGGATGTTATCAGTGGTGAGCCTGATAAGAATCTCGATAAAGGTTCTGTGTTTCTTGCTGAAGCGATAAACCGAGATTCAGACTTGGTGGTCTTTCCCGAGATGTGGACAACAGGGTTCAATTGGAAGCGGAATAAAGAGATTGCGATCAAACAAGAAGAAGTTCTTGAGCAGATTGCGGACATGGCTAGAGAGTCTCGCTTATGGATCAACGGCTCAATGCTTGCTCTCAATGACAAAGGAGAATTGGCGAATACTTCTATTTTGTACTCTCCCGATGGAAAGCGGGCAGCAGTCTATCGAAAAGTCCATCTATTTTCTTTTGTGGGAGAAGACAAGCACATGGTCTCAGGGGATGAGCTGGCAACAGCTGAAACACCCTGGGGAAAGGTCGGGCTCTCTATATGCTATGACATTCGTTTCCCAGAGCTTTTTCGTAGCTATGCCTTGCAAGGGGTGAAGATGATATTGTGTCCTATTGCTTTTCCACATCCTAGATTGGAACACTGGAGAATTCTTTCACGTGCCAGAGCGATAGAAAACCAGCTTTATATGGTAAGTACTAACCAGGTGGGTTTGTCTGATTCTAGCAGAAAAGGAGACGTTCGTTTTTTTGGTAACTCTGCCATTATTGATCCGTGGGGTGACTTTGTGATAGAGGGCAACGATTGTGATGAAGAACTACTGACAGCCACGATCGACATGGAAATGGTGGACGATGTCCGAGAGAAAATGAAGGTTTTTCAGGACAGAAGGCCAGAAGTATATCGTTTGACTTAGGACTATTGCCTGACCCATTCATTGAGTTGCCAGTTGTAGTCTAGAAATTCGACGTCATAGTCTTGGGCATTGCTTTCACTGCTTCCATTTTCCAAATAGGGGTAAACATAGTTCTGTAGAGTGTTTCCCTCCTTTGTAAAATCGTCTTTAAACCAAGTGAATATGGAAGAAAGGAAAATCTTCTTTTCCGGGTGATCGACAAAGTTCTTCCCTGAACTACTTAAAAAGCGCTTTGCTTGCTCATCGAGTTGCCAATCTAATTTATCAGCAGTGTAGGGTTCATGTCTTAGCTGAGGGCAACTCAAGGCTGCACAGACGAGTGCAAAGTGAATGCGAGGTTCAGAATATTTAGTCCGAAGCAGGTCATGTTCGATGAAGTTGAGGTCTGTATTTTTCCCAAATAGAGAGATGAATTTCTGGTCCCAGGGACCTTTATAAAACCAAAACCAGCCAATTTTACGAATACTCTCAACAGGGTAGTGCTTTATGATCAGCTTGAGAGTTGCGGCATTATATAAGTTGATTAGATAGGCTAGCTTTTCATTCTCTTTCCATGAGTAAAACTGAGCTTCTTTGACCTTTGCCAAAGTATTAAGGTAGGTATCGAGCCGTGAGGGTTCTTCTTTTAGTCTTTTGTAATCGACCAATCCATCCATGGTGTAGACTTCTAAAATTTCCGCAAATTGTGCGTGGGAGTGATCTATTTCAGACCCATGAGCATTAGTTGAGAGAACTAAGAGTAAAGAATAAAGAATAGGGAAGACAAATAGGGTACATTTTCTAAACATTTCCAAAACCTCCAGCATAAATACCGAGCTTAGCGGATTCGTTAAGTTTTTTCGACATATATTGGGCATAAAATGTCAGAAATATGAAGCAGGTGACAGGTATGATGAAAGAGTGTTGTATCCCGATGACGTCAGCTAGAGCTCCTTGGCAAAAAGGGATGACAGCACCTCCGATATTTGCCATACAGAGAAAACCGGAGACCTCACTCTTGCGACCTTTGCAAGAAGAAAGGACTAGGCCAAAGATTACCGGGAACATAATCGAGGTACAAAGACCCAAAGCTAGAACAGATGCTGTAGCTATAAATCCAGAAGAAAAGGTCGCACAGATCGTGCAGGCTAAACCTCCAAATGCGTGAAAAAAGAGTAGTTTTCCTGGGGGAACATACCTCATGATCCAGCTACCAATTACTCTACCCATTAAAAATCCCAGCCAGAAGAGCATAGTATATTTGCCTGCGGTCTCCATTGGGATATTAGCTACATTAGCATCAGTAAGAAATGAAATGAGAAAGCTTCCAACAGCGACCTCTACTCCGACACAAATTGCAATACCCAGCATACCAATGAGCACCATAAAATCTCGTAAAGGATGAGGCCCTTTTTTTTGTATGAGAGTCTCCTGAGAGCTTTCATCTTTGTCTTTGGTGCGACGGATAAGAAAAGTAAATCCCAGAAGAGCAAGCCATACTAAGCCCAAAGCGATGTAGGGCTTTTTTAAAGGGGACTCAACAATACCCGACTCCAAGCCCCCGGGGTTTGTATGGAGAGTAGATAAAATGTAAGTAGAGCCCACGTAAGGGGATAATATAGTTCCTACGGAGGTAAAAGATTGAGTGAGAGAAAGCCTACTTGTTGCGGAGCTTTCATTACCTAGTTGCAATGCGTAGGGGTTAGCGCTGACCTGCACCATCGCAATGCCTCCTCCAAGGATAAAGACGCCTACCAGGATTAGATCAAAAGAAAGGGATGTACTCGCAGAGCTGATGAGTAGTGTACCAAATGCTCCGAAGCTTAGGCCCCAACGGATGCCTTTAAGATAGCCGCTATTGCGAAAAAGAAAGCCTGTAAGAGGAGAGAAAAGGAAGTAAGCCAGATAAAAACTACTTTGTATCAATATGACAGAGGCATAAGTCAATTGTAGTTTTTTTTGCAGATAGGGGATTAGTACATCGTTAAGGACGGTAGAAAAGCCGCAGATAAAAAAGACCCCCATAAGCACAACAAGAGCCAAAGTGTGATTATGAGGGCCATTTGATTTTTTCCGTTCTGGCATATCAACTCGTTTGTTGAATAACTCAGGAGGAGGGAATCAACCCCTGCTCTAGCGGATTTAGCACAAACTCTGAATTTGTGGCGAGTCCGCTATGTATATTTTTTTAATTGAGGACGAATGCAGTAGGCTCGACCTCGGTCTTTGCTAGTGGTGCAGGGATTTGTATGGGTATCCCCTGTTCAAATGAAAGCTGTGCAGCTTCTGCAATAACAACTGCTTGGCGAGCATCTTGTGGGGAAACAAGAGGGGCATATTTACCTGTTACCAAGTCAGAAAGAAAGTGGTCAATTTCTTTATGGTAAGCTTTTGCGAACCTTTGACGGAATCCCGGGAAAGGTTTGTCCTTGCTGACCCCGGAGGAGGTCGCATATTCTACAGTCGTTGGAGCCAGGTTATTGGCTCGGAGGAGACCAAGGGAGCCAAAAGCTTCAATTCTTTGGTCATATCCATAGACGCAACGACGGCAGGTGTTGATGTGACAGAGAGTACCACTTTCCATTTTTAGAATGGCCATGCCTGTATCTAAATCGCCAAATTCTTCTAGCCGCTTGTCTATGACACAGCTTCCTGTTGCATAGATCTCTACAGCTTCTTCCTGCAGAATCCACCTGGCCATGTCAAAATCGTGGATCATCATATCCCGAAATAAGCCACCTGATGTTTTGAGAAAGCTCAAGTCAGGCATGGTAGCATCACGGTTGGTGATGGCTAGAGATTCAATTGTCCCGATGTCACCTTCTACCACTCTTTTACGTAGAGATTGATAGCTTGGGTCAAAGCGACGATTGAAGCCTACTAAAAGAGAAACGCCACATTCTTCTACAACAGCAAGGCACTCATCGATTTTTTCAAGACTCAGATCGATAGGCTTTTCACAGAAAATAGGTTTACCAGCTCTTGCAGCCGCCATAATGAGGTCAGCATGAGTGTCTGTTTTGCTGGCGATAACGACAGCGTCTATTTTTGGGTCTGAAAGAGCTTCAACAGTCGTGTAGTACGACTTAGCTCCGTACTTCTCCGCAACAGTGTTTGTAAGCGCAATGTTAGGATCTACGACACAATATAGATTCGCATTACGATTTAATTGAATATGGTGGGCATGATCCTGCCCCATTCTTCCAACACCAAATAAGCATACGTTTATCATATTTCCTCCAATGGCAAATGCCCGTAGAGATTTTTATTATTACTGCACATATTTCGCTGGTTTCAGATTTTTGGGACGCTACATAATTTTCCATTGCTAGTCAAGACGAGCTTTTATTTTAAGTATATTTAGGAGACAGAGTGAATGCCTTCTTTAGTGAAAATAAAGCGGCTAGGGCCATGGCCTTTTTTTGAATCTTCAGCTTGGTCACTTTTAGCGATACGGGCTTTTTTCAGGATTTTTACCCATTTGGTGAAGTGGCGATCATCCTTTTCAGTGATTCTTGTGGCATAGTGGACAGAGAAAATTTGAGATTTATTTCTTAAGAAGTATGTGAGGCCTTTTCTGGAATTGCCTGATGAATCTTTTGATGTCCATTCTACGATGAGTCGGTTTTTTGTTTCTTTGAGTATTTTGTGGATGAATTCTACTTTGTCAGTGGAGGGGTATTTTTGAACTTCAGCGAAATCTAGAATTAGATTTGCCAGGGTATCCTTTGTATAAGCTAGCTTTTGTATAAAGACTGTTTCCTCTGGCTCACTCTTGAGATCTTCATTTTCTTGTGGCAGGAGAAGCATTTCATAAGAGGTATTTTCTTCCGTAGCTGATGGAGAGGGTGTCCATGTTCTTTTATCAAGTTTGAATACTAAATTGTCGTCAGCATGAATAAGAGAAGGAATTAAAGTATTGCATGCTAATTGGAAAATGAAAGCGAAGAGAAGGAGCTGCTTCTTCATGATAAACCTCATGTTTGTTTGAAATTAAAATTTAATGGATGAGGCCGGGGAGCATATTGGAAAGGCGTTTTTTCTGCTCTATATTTTTAATGTTTTGTGATGCGTTGAGATGAAGGCTCTCTATCTATAAGTGGTGATGGAGAGGTGCCACTGCCGTGGCACGGAATGTGTTTTGTTTATTCCCCGAGCTAAAGCACGGGGCTATTTGGAGAGAGAGCCACTACCGTGGCTAAGAAATTGGTTTATTTCATAGACCGGTTTGCGATTGATCTCCTAAACATCCCATTTTGGCTGCATTATTTTTTAAGTCTATTGCTCACCTTGCTCAATTCTTAGGGCTTCTTCATAGGTTTCTTTGTGGAGTGGGTAGTATTTTCCATCAATAATCTTATCCCGAGCATCGGGATCCAATCTGTATGCACTGAAAACGATTTCGTCTTTATTATTAAAAATAAAGGCAACGTAGTCTTCCGGAACCCTAGTTCCAGGGGAATCTTCAAATCGGATACTGATATCAAGGTTTTTTATTTCGAAAGGATAGTTATGCAAAAAAGGACGGAGTTTATCGTCAGTGTTTACTTTTTCCAGCAAGCCTTCAATAACTTCAATATATAGCGTTCTTGCTTCTTGAATACTTAAGCGTTTGTAAGCAGTGTAGTGCAGATTTATTTTTTTTACATTGTCCATCATGGCACCGCCAGAACCAATTACTTGAAGACCGTGGTTTTTTTTAAGGGTTCTATTGTAGGAATTAGTGATGCGGTTAGCCATTTGGATGTAAGATGGCTCTTCAAAGAAACCTAAAAATGAAGTTAGGGATAAAAAGGTAATAATTAGTAATAGAAGTTTAGTCATCATTGTATAGTTCCATATTGATTAATGAATTCGTATCCAATATCCTGCCATACAGGCCTATAAGTTGAATTGAATATTCCGTGATCCATACCCGGAATTGCTCCAGGGCCTGGTGTTAAAAATTGTACATTTGAGTTAGAACTCATCATACCGCGAATGTCAGTATAAGGAACTGGATCAAATTTCGATACGTAACTAGTGACATCGCCTGCCATTTTTGTGGAATTGATACAACCTGGAGCGATATCATGGCACTGAAGCATCTGTCTTTCTTGGTGACTCATAAGCCCGGACCCGACTCTTTCGATTATTGCTCCTTGGCTGAATGTAAGGCTTCTGAGAGTTCCTCCACCTTCAGTACCACCCATTTCATCGATAAGATTTCGAGCATTATTTACGAATGCTACAATAACTTCCGTTTCAATATTAAAAGTTCTGTAGGCTATAGATTCGCCAAGGTCGTTCAGTAATCCCCCGGTAGGGTTGGTTGTAGTATGGATGTTACTTCCTCCATGCATTCCAGATATTAGTTCGGAGAATGTTCGCGCATCTTTTAATCTACTTAATTGTCCCGGGGTGAACATGGTCCGAACTTTATCGGAGGTCTCGCCTTTACCTGATTTTAAGTAATAGTTATTGGCTCGACTATTTAAGCGATCCTGTTTATTTCCTGCTGGGTTTACGAGGGCCAGTAATTTGTTGATTTCAC
Source organism: Chlamydiales bacterium (assembly GCA_047611865.1). Taxonomy (GTDB): domain Bacteria; phylum Chlamydiota; class Chlamydiia; order Chlamydiales; family JBDQID01; genus JBLFWS01. The sequence goes on along the minus strand of JBLFWS010000076.1, from coordinate 936 downwards.
TTTTAGGTCCGGTAATGTCCGTGTAGACATTGTGGTGTGTAATTACACGTCCACCCTTTTTAGTTGATAGGTTTATATTTCGTCCGTGGGTCACTGTGCGGCCACATTTGGTATCCCTCAAGGTAGCGTTTTCGGTTTCAGTTTTCAACCCATACAAATCAAAATACCTCAAAGGACTCCCAGCAACATAAGCATACAAATTAGGGCCATCTTTAAAACCTGCGGGGTCCGTTGTAATCCACCGTCCGATATCGGGGGAGTAGTAGCGTCTTCCGAAAAACACTAAGCCGCTTTCCTCTTCCACACGCTTACTCGAATATCGCCAGGGGTTGCCAATGGCGGAATCTTCCATGAGGTTTTGTTCTTCATCATAAACTTCTTCTTCGCCGAAAGCGGAATAACGATAGCTTTCCACAATATTCTGAATATCTTTGTCTACAAGAGCGGCAAGAGATCCTCGGTGGTCGTGGATGGGAGCGTAGACATGTCCGTCGAGCTCTATCGCTACAGCAGCAGCAATTTCAGCACCTCTTCCGCTGCCCAGAACCCGAAGTTCAATGATCTTGCGGTCGAGATCACTAGCTCCGATCTCATTATCACCTTGGTAAAGGAAAAGAAGGTCTGAGGTCTTTACCCAGGAGGATTTTTGATGATTCCATTTGGAGACATGCTTCGAAGTTCTTCTATGGAAGGCATCATATTCATAATGGACAGCGAGAAATTCATGTTCCGTTACGGATATGAGTCGATCGAAGGCGTCATAACGGTAGTTGATTTCTTTGTCGCCAAGCTTTTTCTTAGTTAAGTTTCCACAAGCGTCATAAGAATACGTAGCTGCTCCATCATGAAGTAGGGAGTCTACTCGGTTATGCTGGTAGGTTTTTTCATCTTTATTCAGGCGGTTATTGCGAGAGTCGTAATCATACTTGTGTTCAG
>JBLFWS010000075.1:0-14885 GCA_047611865.1 Chlamydiales bacterium | reverse complement strand
CTAAAGGGAATCAGAAAGAACTACAAGCTGATCAACATAACTGCTGGGTGTTTGCATTTGACCATATCGTTCAAAGATCGAAAATTGACATTTTTAATTTTTTAAACAAAAAAACTGCCGTTCAGAGGGAAAACACTCTTATATATCATGGTTCGATCTCCCAAGGAAATTTATCCGAAATGCCCAATCCACCAACATTTTAGATCACTACGCCTTTCTAAACCCTAAAGAATGGACAAATCCCTACAAATCCCATCTTTCATTTCGCGCTTATGTGCAAAGCAAAATCCAAGAAGTGGAAGCAGATGGAAGCAGAAAGTCGGTAAACGCAAGTACTGTCTTGAAAGCTGAAGATTATAGAGGGAAAATCCGTTCTGCTCTTAAAGACCTTTCCAGTGCAGAAGTAGCCAATATAGTTTTTGAAGATCCGATATAAACCCGGTTGATGCCCCATCCTTCCACTTCAGAAAAATGGTGTTTCTACATAAAACATGCGTCTACAAGAAGCTTATGATTAACATTTTACCACCGAGACCACAGAGGCCACAGAGAAAATAAAAAATCACAGATGAGTTGATAGCATATTCTGAGAGACTTTATGCATTTTCTATCTCTCTGTGTTCTCGGTGCTCTCTGTGGTTAAATAAATGATTGTAAACGTATTAAGTTATGCAACAACGCCCAGAAAAATCTATAGTCTGGAAAAATCCCCTATTCAGTATACACAAACGACTTAAATAATTAGTTTAATTATAATAGACTTGTTTTTAAAAAACATATTACTCAACAAGCCTTCTACTTAAACAAATACACCACTATAACAGTATTATTGACTTATTACTTCAATAGTAGTACTATCGTTTTTTTTAATATTAGGAATATACTAATGTCTTCTGAATCAGCCAGCCCACTTTCAATCCCCCTTTTTCAGCCTATCCCAACCCTGGAACCTCTGGAACCTCTGGAAGATACCCTTAGATCCTCCTTTCGTCAATGCGTGACAACACCCTTTGCCATACAAGTTATTGAAGAATCCGTAGAGGAACTCCACGAATTTCCACTGATTGGCGATAGAGAAAACCGCCTGGATGGCGCCCGAATTGTTGCGAACCCCTCTTTTTTCCTTGGCATACAAGAAATCGTTAACAAATACGGATTTCCCGGACGCCTTAGCCTGACAGCAAAGACTGAAATCCCATTTACTCAAAATTACTGCCATGCCGTGCACAAATATTCTCCTTCTGGATCTGCCGCTGTTGATTTGTCAGATACCTCCCTCAATTTAAAGGATGGAGCCGAGGAAGCTTGGCATAAAATGTTTGAAACAAAACTTGAAGAATTGGTACGTGCCGATAGCTCTAAAAAGCTCAGAAACAAATTGCGACTATTACTAGTGAATTACTATCTCGATAATCGAATTAGAAAATATTTCCCAAAATCGTTCCGAACATTACTGACTGACTTAAGGGAAAACTCCCTTACTTATTTGCAAAAGAAGTACTTTCCTACACATGGTAGAATGAGAGCCCGATCCTCAAATTTAGAGGCTTTGGACCTCGTTTCCTCATCCCCCAAAGTCCAAGTCTCACCTCTTAATCATTCAGATCATTATCCCTTCCAAATAATGATACCTGCCAAAGCCTCTCTTCCTGGATTTGTCACAACATTTTTGCAAATATTCAATAACGAAACCTCAATCCCTATTGAAGCTATGTACGAACGTGAGCAGGAAGAAATCATCCATGACATCCTCGAAAATCAGTGCTCAAATCGCGTAGTGAAAAAAGATGAGGCCTTACGCCTTTTGATTCACCAAAAAGGTACGAGCCGTTTGCTCAAAGGGAATAAATTTAACGCTCATGTCCTAACTACCGATAAAATTACACCCTTTCTAAAAAAAACCATGCAATCTCCAAGCCTTCAAGACAACCACCGTTTTCAAATTTTAGTCCGAGGTGTTGCCCACCATTATACAGCCCTTGACATAGAACTAAAAAATGGCCATTGGAACTGTTTTATTATGGATGCTTCGAATTCCATGGAGTTGAGAAATATTAAAGAACAACTCCATGAAGCTGGAGTTGAAAAGATCATAGAAGCATTCACTCCACAAGTTGAAGGGCTAGAGAAGGAACTTCAAGCAGATAAACATAACTGTTGGGTGTTTGCTTTTGACCACATCGTTCAAAGCTCGAAGATAGACATTTTCAAACTCTTGAACGAGAAATGTGACGCTCTTGATAGTTGCTACACACGCATTTCATGGCTCGACCTGCCTCGACATTTTATCCGAAACGCCCAATCCACCCACATTTTGAATCTTTACTCTACTCTGAACCCCGCAGAATGGGCAAGTCCTCACAAAGGCTTTTCTTCGTTTCGTGAATATATGGATACCCAGGTCCAAGAAGTCGTGATAAAAGAGGAACGAAGGCCAGTAAACGCAAGTACTGTGTTAAAAGCAGAAGTTTATAGAGGGAAAATACGTTCAGCTATTAGCAGCCTTTCGTCCGCAGAAATAGCTAACATCGTTTTTGAAGGCCCCATTTAATACGGCCTTCAGAGCAGCCAATTTCCTTACTGAAATTTCTGGTTAATTCCCTCTTCTTTTTCGAAAAGATTTTGAAGTTCTTCATAAAGAGAATCAAGGGATTTAGAAACGTTACCGTGCTCTGTAGCTAAAGAATGCATGTCATAATCTGACTCGTTAGCTTCAGTGACTATTTTACCTTCCAAGCTCAGCTTTTTCTCTTCCAATTTCTCAATTTTAGCTTCAGCCTTTTCAATCCCTTGTTTGATGGGTCGCATAGCTTTGGAGCGCGCTTGCACACGTTCTGCCCGGAGCCTACGATCTTCTTTTCGATCAGTTTTGCTTACAGTAACTTTTGCTACTACTGAAACACCTTCATCCCATCCTCCTTTCTCAAGAAAGCTATCGTACCCCCCTAAAAAGACCTCTTGCCCACGAGTGGAACAAATGATCATTTTATTCGGCCTAAACTTCCGTAAAATCGATTCATCGTGAGAAACTAATACAACAGTACCTTTAAAGTGCTTAATAGCATCCATAAGAGAATCTACCGACTCTATATCCAAATGATGTGTCGGTTCATCAAGCAAAAGGAGATTGGCTGGAGTAAGAAGTATTTTAGCCAAAAGAACACGGCTTCTCTCTCCACCTGACAGTACAGATATTTTCTTTTTAGCATCGTCACCAGAAAATTGCATGACTCCACAAGCTTTACGTACTTCTGCGTACGAAGCTGAGGGCATAGCACGCTGCACTTCTTCATCTATTGTTTTTGATGTATCCAAGCGATCGATGTTTGTCTGCCCGAAAACGGCCATCTCTACATTTTGTCCTACTGAATAATCCCCTGAGTCGGCCTTAAGCTCCCCGGATAACAAACGAAGAACCGTTGATTTACCCCTGCCATTTTTCCCGATAACAGCAAGGCGCTCCCCATTGGCCAGTTCAAAATTTAGGCCATGTATCAACTTATCCTGTGACTCTTTGTTATATTTAAAATGCATGTCCTCTACGGAAAACATCTTCTTACTTTGATATCTTTTGTAATGAAAGGAAAAATCCAGCTCTTCTTCCCCTTGCAAGGCTTCCAATGTATCCATTTTGTCGATAGCTTTAAGACGAGACTGCGCCTGTGTCGCTTTAGACGCTTTTGCACCAAAACGGTCGACAAAAGACTGCATTTGAGCTTTCTTTTTATCGAGCTTTTCACGGGTCTTTTCGTGAGTTTCTTCCTGTAAAACAATCATCTCGTGATATTTTTTTAAATCCCCTGCTGACTTAACCACCTGCCCACGATGGAATCCGATAATATGCGTAGAGATACTGTTAACGAAAGAACGGTCGTGAGATACAAAGAGAATTTGTCCTTGCCATGAGCGCAAATATCGCTCAAGCCAGCGAATCGTAATAATATCCAGATAGTTGGTAGGTTCATCAAGCAATAGAAGTTCTGGCTCTCCCACCAAGACTTTACAAAGAGCGAGACGAAGTTGAAATCCTCCTGAGAAACTATTGGGTTCCTTATAAAAATCTTCCTCTGTAAACCCCAAACCACTTAAAATTTTTTCTACTCGATACTCTTCGTCCCGTTGCTCGGCAGGCAGGCCCAAAAGAGCCTCCTTCATCAAGCTATCCTGATTAAAGACGAGATGCTGCGGTAGCGATCCTATTCGGATACCCTTAGGAAAACGAATGTGCCCACTGCTCAGCTCCTCTAATCCAGACAATATTTTCAACATTGTGGACTTACCACATCCATTTCGGCCAACGATGGCACATCGCTCTCCATCTCCAACGTGAAAGCTCACACCAGAAAATAAAATGCGATCCCCATAAGATTTGGAGATATTTTCGACCTGTACCATAGTTCAACCTTAAGATAGTAATATATTGGAAATCAAAAGATTATACCACGCACGGGATTTTAATTCAATCCTAGTGCTCTGTCAAATTTAAAATCGGTGGTGGATGTAAACAAAAGCCTTAATTAGTGCCTGACAGAAAACTGCCTTATTTTCAAGAAAGTGACGTTCTGATTTAATTAATTTTTCGTTAGTTTCAGTGAAAAGAGACGCAATGAAGCAAATTACTACTAGTAAAATATTTAATGTGTGAAAAAATCGACAGTTTGAGGGGTGGGGAAAACTCTATAAGGCTAGGAAAGTCGAGATAAGGAGAGTTCTTTAGGTTCAAGCTGCTCATTGTGTTCGTGCAAAAACCTTTCTGGCTTTCTTTTGAACCAGGGCACCCAAACGTTGAAGGTTTCTTGAAACAATCGCTAGAGAAGTGTAGCTCTTGAAAGCTACCAACCCATTATCCGGACATCGATCTAAACCATGAACCTCTAGCGCATTTATGGCAGACTCGACAGCTGAGTGCTGTCGACGGCATTTCTTAAATTCTTCAGAGCTTTCTATTTCCTTTCTTTCCTTGGAAAGCTTGCCCTTTTTAGGAAGCACCAAGAGGTCTAGAAAAGACGACAGCTCCTTCTGATTAGACTGTGAGTGAAACCCCTGGTCAAAACTACACCCCGTGAGTGAACTAAACTTCTCTAAGGAGTCCTTAATCATCGGAACAGCAAGCTGGTCATCCGTGGTTTTTTGGGCAACTGTATGATGCAAAATAAAACCGTATTGATCTTCAACGGCAGCGACTCTTAAGCCTAATTCCACTGGTACACCTGCTTTTCCTTTGGCAATCCACTCCTTATGTTCCTCAAAAACCGAAAAAATCTTTTCTTCGTGAGGAATCACTTCGCAGTTAAGGATTCTCCGCCGAACTTGGTCGATTAGTTTTTTTCCATGCGCGGCAAATCTTTTAATTTCGATGAGGTCAAAATCTTTAGCCAGCCCACACGCAATCAACTGCTGCCCCGTCTCAATTGCTTTTTCGATAAACCCATGGCATAGAGATATGTACATCTCGCAACAAGTGGCTATTTCAGCCTCTCGCAGAGCGTTTTTTTTCAGGTTCTTAGATTTGGAGCGGGGTAGTTTCTGTAGCTTGCGCAAAGTTCGTTTTACTGACCGGATATTGTAGCAACTCTGGCGCCACGTTGATTGATCGCATGCTTCACAGAGATTTGTTATCAGCTGAATAGTCTTACGTGTCGCATCAAACAGCAGTGTCAAGTCGGTTGGGTAGTGCACATTCGTTTCTACAACAAACGAATCACACCTTGCGAAGATCGCTTCATCTTTTTTTTAAGAAAGCATGGCCCGCGTTAACCACCAAGGTGTTGATCTTGTTCAAAATTTCTTGGGTTAAGATTCTGACGTTATCTTTCACTGTTTGAAGTTGATACTCCTCCTCATTGAAAGGACTATGCCCAAGTATTTGTCTCAGTGTTTGATGGTTATTGGCAAGTTCAACAAGACGGTCGTAATCGCAGTTTATGGTTAATCTCAGAGTACCCAACACAAATACGTGCCATAGGTCCATTCCCGGTCGCCCAGTCTTCGTGTTTTTTGATTTGCCTACATGATCATGTAATTCTTTGAAGACTTGATCTCTGAGCGATTGCTTTTGATAAATGTGCTGGAGGCCGAGAAGGACCTGTGGAATATCATCTCTGGATTTTGTGCTGATTTGCACCTTTGAAATGTCTACTTCACCAAAAAACATTTGCTGTTCCAACGATTGCCGCATTATTTTCCTTCCAAGATTCGATGAAGTTATAAAAAAACTGCTACCAAGCCTTCGTTTTGGAGCGAAGTTTCGCTAAAATCAGGGGTTAAGTGGCCCAAAGCAGAGTTTAGCTTGGATTTTAGCACATCTTCAAATTTGTAAAGGTCTGAAAAATCAGTTTAAGACATATCTAGAGTGCTTTTTTGAGGTTTTCGGTCAGGCACTAAGTAGCTCCGAGGCCTATACTAGGCTGGGCCACAAACTTTGATTTTTTTCAGGTAAAGCCACGGCAGTGTGACATTTACAAACCCAGTAGTCTTTTTATAAAATAGACGTTTTTTTTTTAAGAATCCCTGCATCTGAGTTTTTTAGTAACTCCCTTAAAAGTATTCTTTTCTTTTCTAAAGTATTAAAAATCTCAAGCTCTGCTATTTTAATTTTTTCCATAGAAGCTTCTTGCGAAGCTATATCTCTAATGTTTTCTTCTAAATTAGACTTTAATATATTTAGTTTTTTGAATGATTCTTCCAAAGCCTCCAAATTTGTTTTTCTGCTGGATTCAGCCTCGGGGATAAAATTCCTTATTTGCGCTTGTACAAATGTGATTAGGATATTTATAGAAAAGAAAAGTTTCTCCAAGTGACTGGAGCTTTCTTCTAGTTTTGTATTTATATCTAAGAAGGCTTCTTTCAACTCTTTTTGAATTTCCTCTACGTCCTTTGCTAACGGGGGGGGGATTTCATTCTCCAAATATTTTATAATAAGTTTTAGTGAGTCATTTTTTTTCTTCAGATAAAATATTCTCTGTGCAGAAAGATCGTAATCTAAAAGCCGAGTCAAGGTCTTCTTCCATAAATTTTATTTCTTGCTCAAGGACTTCTTTTTCAGATGTACAGGATTTGCATGGGTCAAATACTTTCATCTCATGCATTCTTCTGGTAATCTCAACGTTTTTTTTTAATTAGAACCGAATCGGGCAGATCTGAAATTTTGATAGTTTTATTAGAGAAAGAATCCATTTTATTTTGAGTTTTAGAATCTGAAGTATCAGCAATTTCTGGTTTAATTGGATCCACATCCCCACCTTAAATAAAAATATTGTCAAGTATGAATGGAGTGTAGCATTTAAAATGGCCATTTATCAAAAAAATGTAACTTTAAATATTTTGATCATATTTTTCCATTTATCTACAAACAAAGCGATTCTTGAAACCGATTGTGATTACTGATGATATTTTAATAGTCGATCGATTCGTGGAGAACACCACTGGCGTGATAGCTTACCTTATTATTTGTATAATCTAATTTAGTATCTATTGTTACATCACCCAAAATGACCCCTGTATACGTATTTATAATTTGACAATGCCCCCTCACTACCCCTAGTAGATCGTTCGTAATTTCATCATTGAAGAATTTCATCTCAAAGCTTCCCCCTAAAGAGTTCCCCTTTAGAAAAACGTCGTCATTACCTAATCTTTCCTGTAAGTATTTTACTGTCCCATTTAAGACATCTCCTATCGCCCCCTGATGTAAGGTTTGCGTCACCACTGACATCAAATTTTCAAAATGATTTGTCTCGGAAACAAGCTCGTTCATTGCTAATACAACTTCTTTAATATATTCTTTTTCTCTCATTAGTCGTAATTCTGAGCAATCATCCATTTTTACTTGTAAGACGCTTAGAAGCTTTTTATCCGAGTTGATTCTAGCTTTTATGAATTGCTGTTCCTCAACATTCTTCCTGATTAAAGAACGAATCTCCTGAAATTTTGCTCCCCTCTCCCCTCCAAAAAAACTTGTCTCAACCTCTGTCAACTTTTGATATATACACTGTGCGGATCTCTCGATAAGCCTCGCTCTTTGCTCAAGTTCATTTATTGAGGTCTTCAAATTATTAAATTCAGTAATTGCACAAATTTCATCTCTTGAAACTCTGTCATAAGAAGCTCTTGACTGCTCAACTTTTTCTTTTTGAGAGCTCAAACAAGCCACTGAGAACGAAGAACGAAATAAATCAACTGCAAATTGAGGGCTATAACTAATCGCTAAACCCGAATTTCCATCTATGATTTGTGATTCATAAGAAGCTGTTTCCCAGTGGCTTTCTAACTTTAGTTCTTCAAAGTCCCAGAGATGACTATCCGCCGCCTTACCCATCTTCTCACAAAATGTTAGAACGCTTTGATGATCTAACTGAAAATGTTCACAAGGCTTTTCTAACCCCACTTCATGAGCATCCAATACTTCTACAAGTCTGTCCCATTGAATAGCCGAGTGTATGAAATAGCTAAAGATATTCCCCATTCCAGACCATCCTATATAAATTATCTGGATACTCTGCCGTAGCTTATTCTACCACCCCTTATGCCGACAACTTTTTTTTTATTTTGCTCCGCAAGAGAATTTAAAAAAGCTTACCAGGGTTTAAAAAGATCCCTCTTACTGCAAAAGGAATCCTGGTCAAACCAAGGTCCCCTTGCTTTCTAACATCTTCCTCTAATTTTACTACGTGTTTTTTTAAAGTATTGATCCCTATTTTTAAATTTTTCTCTGCCTCTTCTTTCGAGATATCAGCAATGTCCTCCTCCCGAACGTCAGCATTTACACCATCTCCTATTTCTTCATCTTCATCATCTGCCGCTCCCATTGCAACCCCCATTGCCATGGCATCGTCTTGGGCAAGACTGGCCTCTACCATGCGAACATACACCTGCAGATCACTAATTGAATCTTTAATGTTTTGAATGTCGTCTTTAATTCGGTTTATGTCATCACGGAGTTCCTGGACATTAAGAAGCTGAAGAACGTCCTCCTCCATCTGCCTAACATCAGCATCTAGCTCCTCAATAACAGCTGCCATTTGTGAGAAATCCTCCCTCCGTTGTGCTTCTGATAACCTACGGACACTGTCCTTCATCTCTTGCACATTCCTGTCGATTTTCATAACAATTTTTTGTTTCTCCACTAGATCTTGCTTTTGTGTAAGACGTAGCACACTTTTAGTAACCCAATTGGTTTCTATTCCGATATTAGGAGCTTGTACCCCAGTTCCTAGTTCCGCTCTGGCATTACAGCTTCCTTTGAACATTTTTGCATTAGTAAAAGTAATATCAACTCCACTGGCATAATGCACTTCTGTAATCAGATATTTACGCTTCACTTTTTTTTTGGTGGGCTCGTCCTCCTTCATCTCTGAAGTAATTTCTTTTGCCAAGGTGTCTTTATAATCCGGATCTGCAAAAGTCACTTTAAATGAATTTGTAATCTTTATACTGGCAATATTGCTATCCTCGAATTGAGCGTCTATAGCCCCACTTACTTGCCCAAAAGAACCTCTAATTGCTGAGCCAAATTTGCTATCTTTGCTATCTACAGCTACATTAAATGTTTCAGGTATTTCTACCGTTTTATAGATATCTTTGTATGTCTTCTCTTGAATATTATAATTCGCAGGTATCCTCTTATTATTATTTCTATACTTGGATCCTGCTCTGTAATTCAGAATTTTATTCGCAAAGATCGAAATCTCTGACAAAATAGGAACTTTATTCCATGACCATCGACTATTTGGACCTCCCATTATGGCACCAGGCATAATATTAGCACTTGGGCTGGTAAGAGGAATCAAATCGTAGTTTTCCTTCATGTAATTAGAAAATAACTTCATATTTCGCTCCTTTCCTAAAACACTGGGTTTTATGCTTTATACTGGCGTCGCCTTCGATGCTAGTCGCAAAAATCCTTAGCTCTAAAATTAAAAAGTTTGACACCAATCTGGTATATGCATGAATTTAAAAAAATAATTATATGATTACACCACTATAAGGTTTTGTTAAATTTTAATTTTAAATTCAAGCAAGTAATCAGAACCCACTTTTTGATCTCGATCTATTTCACTACTCCTTAATGGCCTAAGCACAGTTTATTTTTTTAAAAAAAAATATACCACATATCCCTTCCGAACCCCTTCAACTCCAAAAAAGAAATGAAATATTTTTTATGAACTTTATTTAATTTTTACTTACCTGTACTGTCCATCATAACCTCTTGATAAATGTATATTTATAAACTCTACGTACTCCAGAAAACTCCAATCACAAGGAGGCTTTATGACCTTCATAACACAGTTTTTTCCAAAGAACTTTTTTCAAAATCAAGATCTTACTCCGCACAATTCAACGGAAATAGAATCAGAAGGACTCGAAGAAAGAAGCCATAATCTTTCTATGCAAAGAATCCCACAGGACAACAAAAACAGACTCAGGAACCGAAGGCTTATATCGGATAGAAACATTCAACATTTTGAAACAAGTGTAGAAGAAGGGCAAAAAAAGAAAGCCTGGAACAAAACAGCGATTTTTCCTACTGCCACTATTGTCGTTGGTCTTGCTGCCTCTTATTTCCTCGGAAGTCATGAAGGTATAAGCTCTGGTATTGCTTCGATGACTGCTCTTCTTCCGGCTATAAGGGGCGAAAATTTCTGCCATTCAGGAACAAAGCTTTGGGCAACAGATCCCTTAAATAAATACACAGGAACCATCGGAGAACTACAGATCGATAGATATGGTAATCTATGCGGAGAAAATGCTGCTATATTCTCCAGTCTCAAGGAATACGCATGGGAATTTGATACCTGGGATGCCATCCAGCCTGACTTTAAAGTCTTCATTCAGACAGAAGTCGGTGCTGTAAGCCAAGGAAACATGAGCCGCTTTGAAGACCGGGCCTTTGACAAAAAATCCGCTCGTACAATTGACAATGCAATTCTAGCCCTCACCTGGTCTCTAACAGAATGTCGGGATCCGATCCTCAGTAAAGGATATGAGAGAGCAAGGTCAAATATCGCAATGCCCCAGGAAAAGCTTAGCACAGTCATTGATGAACTCCTGCATAACACATTAGCCATTGGTGGATTTTACAATCCAAGAGTCGTCGGATTTACCTTTAGTCAGATTTTCCACAATCACGATCAGCAGCTCTTTGCCATTAATATCCTTGATGCCCCACGTGATCTCGATCGCATCACAGGCACCCTCTTCCATGAGATTCTCCACAACTGGGGCTTCAGCCACAACTCAAACGACCCAACAGCCTATCAAGACCGTACTAAGGCCATTTTAGCCCTACAAGACGTAATGCAAGAGTTTGTTCGTGATGAAATTTTAGGAAAATGTTCTCAGGAAGACTTTCATTCCTGTAGCCTCTTTGGGCGTTATCCCATTGGTGAACTTGATCAAAAAACATGGTCGGAGGATCTACTTCCAAAGATGTGCAGAAAGCCAAGTCCTCATTGGACATATCTGGAATGGGCTGGAATCGGTACAGCCAGCATACTTTCTTTATATGGAATATACAAAATCGCCAGTCTATACAGATCTCAAGAAAATCAGAGAAGAGACTATGTATTAATAGAAGAGAATGACAGCACAGAGATTAGCTGAAAAAGTCCGGTGGATAGCTTATCCACCGGATTTAAAACTACTATTCTCCAGCCTGTGAAGCTGATACATGGGCAAGCTTATCAATGACTCCTTGCAAATCTTGTATTTCCTTATCCTGAAGCTGAGTAACCTTAGCTTTTTCAGCCTTTATCTTAGCGAGCCCTCTTCGAGCATTTTCTACTTCCGAAATAATAACACCTGATTGGGCCTTTAAACCTGTATTTTCCTTTTGCAAGTCAACGAACGCTTCCTCCCTTCCGGAAACGCTTGCCTGAATTTCCTCGTACTGTCTTTTCATTTCATCATATTCAGCTTTAAACTGCGTATTCTGTAATTCCACAGCTTTTACTCGTTCATTAGCCTGTAAAATATCGGCGGCAACTTTTTGTACACTACTTTCTAGCTGACTAACCTTCACTTGACTCGCGGTAAGCTGAACTTTAGTCGATTTTAGGCTTGCCTCAGAAATCCCTAAAGATTTTCTGGCATTATCTCGATCAGTAGTAATTTTCTGAGCCCCTTGAAGCTGCTGAATTTTCTGATTCACCATGGTTTGCAGAGAAGCCCATAACACATGATCTTTCAAAGGGTTCGTCAATTTCATTAGAGTATTCTTTTGCAGAGCATTTGTTGCTGCTATAACATTATCACTGTGGTACGCACAGTTTTGAGCTGCATCAGGCATAATTAATCTCCGTATCAATCTTGTGAAAAAAACCAATTCCGACAATAGACATACTGGAAAAAGTAATCATCAATTATTTTAATTTTAGGGTGAATTGGGCCATTCTAGCTAATTCAGAGTCAAAACGCTCTCTTAAGCTGACACAACTCTTTCTCCAGTCTTATAAAATAGTAGCGGAAGACAACTTAGCGCCCCTAAAACTCCGCATACCTGTAAGAGAGTGAATACATTCTCCCAACCACCATGCTTAACAAAGTGCCCCAACGGTCCCCCTGTCATGGCGGCGCCAAGATATGCAATTATCCCAAGGAAACCCACTGCCGTGGCAGAAGCATTCTTGTGGGTCACCTCTACCGCATGAACTGCCAATAGCATTTGAGGACCAAAGACAAAAAATCCGATTCCCCCCATTAGCGCCTGGAGTATTAATGGTGATGCCCCAACAGAAGAAAAATAAGAAAACAGAGATAAGAAAGGGACTATCCCTAGAAAAAAGAAGAAATTTACAATGGGTCTATTCCCTTTAAATAAAAGATCTGAAAACCATCCAGCAGCGATACTTCCAAAAAAGCCTCCTATTTCATACCACCAGATACACTTCGCTGCTTGCCATACCTCATAATTATGAGAATCCACAAGAAAGTAAAAAGCCCAGTGACTAATCGTCCATCGAATGACATAAACCATAAAGTAGGCAACCGCCAGCATCCATAAGCTTTTATTTGTGAAGATATATTTATCTAATATCTCACGATACGAAAGCTCTTTGTTTATTTCGTCTTTAGAAGTCCCAGGAGAAAAATCATTCCGGTACTCTTCAATTGAAGGAAGACCCAAAGACTGGGGAGTATCCCTCAAACGATTAATAAGGAAAAATCCAGAAACAATCGCAATAAGCCCTGGGACAAACAAAACATATTCCCAACTATATTGCATGAGAAGATACGCTCCCAGCAAAGGAAGAATTGCAGCTCCAACATTATGGGAAGTATTCCAAACGCTCCACCATCGCCCTCTTTCAGATGGAGAGTACCAGTGACTTAGCAAACGGTGACATGGTGCTGACCCACAACCCTGAAACCAGCCGTTTAAGGTCCAGCATATTACTAAACCTACAACAGATGCTGTAAGCCCAAAAAAAAGAGAAACTACACCTGAAAGAATTAGACCCCAAGCCATGAAATAACGGGGATTTGCTTTATCAGCTAACAAGCCATTTACGAACTTACTTACCCCGTAGGAGATTTGAAAAAAGGTGATCATCCATCCCAGGTAAATCTCATCGTATCCCAGTAGTTTTAACTCAGGCATAATAATAGCAAGAGTTCCTCTCGTTAGGTAGTACACTGCATATCCAATAAACATCGAATAAAGAATACGGAGGCGCCAGTAATTGTATTCTTTAGATTTCTCCTTAGAACATTCAATGGGATCTATATGAGTAGCGGGTCTGAACAAATCTGAAAGGGAAGCCATTTTTTTACCGTCCTATATGTCTCTAAGGAAGAAGCGTGGGTTTATACGATAATGAGTTTTCTTTGCAGCAGCGTAATCCAAAAACTTCTGCCGAAGAAACTTTTTCTCACAGCCCTCCACTACATTGCCTCTGATCCATGAAACCTGTAATGCTTCACTTCGAAAATGAAGCTCTTTGATAAGTGAAGCAATTCCTAGTGAAAGAGATCCCTCAATAGTAATGCAATCATCAAAATGATATTTAATGGTAGGTACGGGAAAAAGGCCTTGCTTAACACGAACTTCCAACCCCTTGTTAAAGGTGGTCATTTTTTCCTCTAGATGAAACTTTCCCTCAACAGACTGGACTCCCTTAGAGGCGCTTCCCACACAAATGCACATCTGATAGAGAGCATTATTATTACCATTAAGTGGAAAGTCTTCCATGTACAGTTTCAGAAAATCTTTCAATCCTAAGACAAAATCCCCCTCATTATCACACTCCCACGAAGACAGAATCTCTTTTTTAGAAAATAAAATGTCCCAGGTTTTCACAAAGTCACTGTTTTTTGAAAACCTCGAAACATCTTCCATCATTCGAGTTCTCATCAAAATGTTCTGGTCGACAAAAACAGACTCTTCCACAAAATATTCTGAAGCAACAAGTGGGATTTCCTCCGATGAGGAATCCGTAATTACATTCCGGGCTATTCGGGAAGTTATTCTTTCTGAAGAAATACTGGAGACAGAAGGACTGTCAATCGGGCTATCCCCAAGAGCTCCCTTAATACTCGAACCATAGACTTTCATATTATCGCTCCAAAAAAAACATTCTGCATTAGAATTACAGTTTAGTTCATACGCAAACTATTTCGTTTAGTCTCACAAACTAAAAATATGTCTTGGATAAAAAAGGTCTGATTTTTTTTTAAAAACAATGCCTAAAAGCATTAAAATATAGCTTTAGGTCGCAAGCTTACAATACCTTATAATAATTGACAAGTGAGAGGGAAAAGCGGGTGCAACTTTAAGTGGTGGTGAATTATTTTTTGGGAAGTTCTAACTTCAGATCGTACTGCAATTTCAATTTGTAATAAATGAAACGTAAAATTTTTCTGAAGCGCCAGAGGTGTGGCATTATGTA
>JBLFWS010000074.1:0-14980 GCA_047611865.1 Chlamydiales bacterium | reverse complement strand
GAGAACACAGAGAACATGTCAGATACCTGAGGGGGAGTCATACGATCAGGCATTTTAAGCCATTTTCAATAGCTTCATATTAAAATTGATCAGCAAGTTAAAGCCTATACCCAATCAATCACCTTAAACAAGGTGACCCTTCAAGAAATGACAATACGTGAAAAAATAACAGCTTAGTTTCTCCCTATGAAGGCAATCGTATTATAAATAATATTTTAAAAGATTTTTTCGATATTTCTTAGAAGCTATTTTTTTTAAGCGATAGTATAACCTGGAATAGCTGTCTGCCATTATAAATTCTGAGTGAGTGCCGTACCTGCGGTGCTCACATTTTTTTCTTACCATTATACCGGGCCTTGCGAGCAAGGCCCGGTATAGCAAGTAAATTAAAAAATAGAACTGCGGCAGCTGCGTCACCACCGAAACACTATTAAATTTGGGATATTTTTTCTGAATCCCGCAGGTTACTGTCATGAGAAGGTCAAGAAATTATTGTAATTCGATTGCCCTGTCTCCCTATCTCATCACTCCTCTGTGTTCTAAATGGCTCAGTGGTGAATTACGTAAAAAGACCAGTCCCAAATGTAAAAATAACTTTAGCAGCTTCACCCCTCCTTTTCAGCTACTTTTTAAATTAAGTATTTTACTAGTACTACTTTGAAAAACTTCTCTTGAAACTTATGTGTAATTAAGGGTACTATATTGCGTTAAATAGTAAGAAGAATTGGTAGATATTCAGCTTATGAATAAAGGTACTGCTCCAAAAGCCATTGCCATTATCCCATCCCGCTACGAAAGCCAGCGCTTTCCGGGCAAACCCCTAGCTCTCATAGCAGGTAAGTCCTTAATTCAAAGGACTTATGAAAACGCCCTCCACTGCAAAAGTCTTGATGACGTTGTTGTCGCCACCGATGACCAACGCATTCTTGATCATGTACTGAGTTTTGGTGGCAAGGTCATTATGACCTCGCAAAACTGTGCTACAGGAACTGACCGACTCGCAGAAGTGCTCAAAAATACAGACCTGTGTAATGACGTGGATATTATCCTCAACATTCAAGGGGACGAGCCCTGTCTAAGTCACAAAGTTATTACGGATGTGATAAACCTCCTCCACAACGACCAAGAGGCCGTTATGGGAACCGCTGCCGCTCCTCTCACCTCCCTTGAGGAGGCTAGCAGACCCTCTGTGGTAAAATGCGTTATCGATCAACAGGGCAATGCTCTTTATTTCAGCCGGGCTTTGATTCCTGCTGGAAAAACGCAAGCCCTACAAGAAAATAGTTTAATTTATCGACACCTAGGGATTTACGCCTTCAGGAAAGAGTTTTTATCCCAATATGGAGATTTGCCACCTACTCCTCTTCAGATGACAGAAGATCTGGAACAGTTGAAGGTACTTGAGCATGGCTACCGCATCAAGGTTGCAATCGTTGACGAAGTCGCCATAGGTGTCGATACTCCCGAAGACATTAGCAAACTTGAGAAGTTCTTATGCAAGCAAAATACATTTTCGTCACAGGCGGAGTAGTATCCTCCCTGGGCAAAGGCATCACCTCAGCCTCTATCGCAATGCTTTTGGAAAACAAAGGTTTAAAAGTAGCCATCCTTAAGCTGGACCCTTACCTGAATGTTGATCCAGGTACAATGAATCCCTACCAGCATGGTGAAGTGTACGTCACCGATGACGGAGCAGAAACAGACCTCGACCTCGGCCATTACTTTCGTTTTTGCAACACACCGCTATCCAAAGCTTCTAACGCCACCTCTGGCCAGATATACGAAACCGTTATCAAGAGAGAGAGGCGTGGTGACTACCTCGGCAACACCGTACAGGTAATCCCTCATATTACCAATGAGATCAAACAACGAATTCTCAACTGTGGATCTCAAGAATCTAATATTGACGTCGTTATTGTTGAAATTGGTGGCACTGCGGGTGACATTGAGTCCCTCCCCTTTCTAGAGGCTATCAGACAATTCCGCTGTGAAAGACCAAGCGACTGTGTCAATCTGCATCTAACATACGTTCCATACCTCAGTGCTGCTGGTGAAGTAAAAACCAAGCCAACTCAGCATTCTGGTCAGATCCTTAGAGGTATCGGCATCTTCCCTGACGTCTACATTTGCCGTTGTGAAGTTCCCCTCTCCGATGAAGTCAAAGAGAAAATTGCTCTTTTCTGCAGTGTTCCAAAAGAAGCTGTCATAGAAGAGATGGACGTAAAATACAGTATCTACGAAGTACCTCTCCAGCTTTGCCGTGAAGGTCTCGATGACATGATTTGCGAACGTCTTCACCTTCCAAACAAGAATGTATACCTTCCACAATGGGAAAAAATCGTCGAGACGATCAAAAATCCTAAAGGAACTGTTACTGTTGGAATCATTGGAAAGTACCTCCAGCATCAAGATGCCTACAAATCCGTTTTCGAAGCACTACATCATGGGGCTATTTCACAAGGCTATAAACTGGAAATTAAACGTTTCGAAGCCGACAAAATTCTTGAGAACGGCGGTGTAGAAAGCGCTATCAAAGGCTGCGACGGTTACCTCGTTCCCGGAGGATTCGGAGAGCGCGGCTGGCGTGGAAAAATTCTTTCAGCAAAATATTGTCGCGAAAACAAAGTTCCATTCTTCGGAATATGCCTTGGCATGCAGGTAATGGTTGTAGAATACGCTCGCCATGTATTAGGTATCAAAGACGCAAACTCCACTGAAATCGACCCTTCTACCACAGAACCCGTCATCTCTTTGCTTAGTGAGCAAGAAAGTGTCAAAGACCTTGGTGGTACTATGCGCCTCGGTGCTTACAAATGCGTTCTAGACAGAGACTCCCATTCCTACAAGGCCTATGGAACTCAAGAAATCAGTGAACGCCACCGACACCGCTATGAATTTAACAACAAATATAAAGACCGTATAGAACAAGCAGGTTTGCGCCTTGCAGGAAGACTTAAAGACAATGTTCTTTGTGAAATAACAGAGGTAAAAGACCATCCCTGGATGGTTGGAGTACAGTTTCATCCGGAATTCAAGTCCAAGCCCATCAGCCCCCACCCTCTTTTCAGAGATTTCGTGAAAGCGATGATTACTCACCAAAAAGAAGGCCCTAAGGAATAATTGTATGTTAAATCAAGGAAGAAAGAGCCGATCAATCGGCATTGACTATGGAAGGGCACGTATAGGGATGGCTATGAGCGATGAACGAAAGATCATCGCCTCCCCTTTAACTACCATTAAAGCGGAAAAAAAGATTGAAGATTCCGTCGCAAAAGTTGCGACGGAAATCGCACGTCTTGAAGAAAGTGGTAAAGGCATCGACGAAGTCGTAGTGGGCTTACCATTAAAAATGAACGGTTCTATGAGCTCAATGACTGATGAAGCCGTTCAATTCTCAGACCTCCTCCGAGAGGCGATTACGTGCCCACTCGTTACTTGGGATGAACGCCTGACATCCATGCAAGCTGATCGCTCCATGCGTGATGCAAAACTTTCCAGAAAAAAACGCGCCAAAGCCATTGACTCTATTGCCGCGGTACTTATCCTACAAAGCTACCTCGACGGAAAATCGAATACCCTGATGCCCGAAATGCCTAATTTTCCTGACAACTTTTAATGATCTTTATGGAATCACTCTCATGACAATGCAAACTGACAAATGGTCAGCGGATGACCTCTACCTAAAACTTAAAGATGTTCAAGTTGATAATCCAGCTTGCCTTTACAGCTTAGAACGTTGTGAACGCCTGGTCCCTACCGTCAACCGAATCCTCGAATTAAAAAAGCAAAGAAATGCACTGATTCTCGCACATTCCTACGTCCACCCCGACATTATTTATACTGTCGCGGACCATGTCGGTGACTCTTATGGCCTTGCCCTAAAAGCAATGGAGGCTACTGAATCTACGATCGTTTTCCCCTCCGTACGCTTTATGGCTGAAACTGCAAAAATTTTGAATCCAGACAAACTTGTCATCGATCCCAACCCTAACGGTGGCTGCTCACTAGCTGACAGTATTACAGCAGAAGATGTCCTAGCACTTCGTAAAAGTCATCCTGAGCATACTTTCATGTGCTACATCAACACCACTGCTGCCGTAAAGGCCGCCTGTGATGTATGTGTCACCTCTTCTAATGTCTACAAAATTGTAGAAGAATACCCCAACGACAAAATTTACTTTGTCCCTGATAAGCTAATGGGACTCAATATTCGTGAACACTTACGTCAGAAAGGTATCAAAAAGGAAATTCTTCTCTATGATGGCACCTGTTATGTACACGAACAATTTACTCCCGAGCTCATTGACATAGCAAAAGAATTCCACCCCAACACAGTCGTTCTAGCCCACCCGGAATGTACCCCTGAAGTTCTAGCAAAAGCTGACGTCGTGGGCTCCACCACAGGAATGGCAAACTATGTCAAAGAACATGCCAAGGACAACAATCGCTTCCTGCTACTCACTGAATGCGGCCTGGTCTCTCGTCTTCAAATTGAAGTCCCAGAAGCTAAAATGGCCGGAACTTGCATGTTGTGCAAATATATGAAGTCTAATACTCTCGGACAGCTTGAAAGAGCCCTAAGAGATCCTCGTCCGGATGACATTGTGGAAGTCGAAGAAGATGTTCGTAAAGGGGCAAAGAACTGCCTCGAAGAAATGTTCAAATACAGCTAAGGAGTCCTGGAAATGGCGAAGAACATCAACTACTGGTTAATCAAGTCCGAGCCCTCAGCCTACTCCATCGACGACATGGAAAAAAATCATCAGGAACATTGGGATGGGATACGAAATTATCAGGCACGAAACTTTCTACGTGACACCCTAAAGATTGGTGACATAGCCATCTTTTATCACTCCAGCACAAACCCTCCTGGAGCTGCAGGTGTCGTCCAAGTTTGCAAGGAGGGATACCCCGACTTTACAGCCTGGGACCCCAAGTGCAAGACCTTCGATCCAAAGACCAAAAAAGAAGATCCAACTTGGTATATGGTCGACTTCGAATTTGTCGAGAAATTTTCAACCTATGTTCCTCTATCACAAATTAGAGAAACCCCCGGACTAGAAGACATGACACTCATAAAAAAAGGGGTAAGACTTTCTATCCAGCCTATCAAGAAAAATGAGTTTGATATTATTAGTAAGTTGGGTCAGGGATAGGTCTTCACCCGACAAAATTCTAATCTCAACACAAATTTTATTTACATATCCATCTGCAATTGCTATACTTGTAAATAGTTTTTAATTTCCTCCGAATATTAGGGAGACGTCATGATAGTCATTCACAAAACTCCATTCTCTGCATAAGTCAAAGAAAGAAGACACTGTAGCAACACTTTGAAATATCATTTCTCTCTGTCTACTTTGTTGCCTTACCTTTGTAGTTTGCCATTTAACGAAAGAAGATATTCGTTTTATTTGCTGTACTGCAGAATCTGATTTTAATATTTTTTATACTTATATTTTTGTGTAATAGGACACACCATGACTACTAAAAGTAAAATTCAAAAATTAACTAGACATCCTGAAGGCAGCATCAAAGAGATGTTTGCCATCTCATTCCCCCTGATGCTTTCCGTTTTATCAGGAAGCGTCATGCTCTTTCTAGACCGCCTTATTTTGGCAAAATTCTCCCTGGAAGCTATGAACGCTGCTGCTGCTGCTGGCATGGTCATCTTTGTCTTCCATTATGGAGCCATCGGCATAAGTTCAATTGCTGAAGTTTTTGTAGGACAACATAATGGAGCTGGAGAAAAGGACAAGGCAGCTAGCCCTGCCTGGCAAATGATCTGGTTTTCTTTATTCTGCTGGCCCGTTTTCTTTGCTATTGCCCATTGGGGAGGGCCGCTCTTTCTTGCTGACTACCATTATGAGAGTCATGCTCTTCCCTATTTTCAATGGCTACTTTATTTTGGCCCACTTTTCCCTATGCAAACAGCCATATCTGCATTTTTCATTGGTATTGGTTCAGTACGCATTGTCACAAAAGCAGCAATTATCGGAAATGTCCTAAACGTCATTCTAGATATCCTTTTAGTATTCGGTTTTAGAGAAATCATTCCAGCTATGGGTTGTGAAGGAGCAGCTATTGCCACTGTAATCTCCATGTTCATCCAGGTCTTAGTTCTCTTAAGCAGTTTTCTGAATAAGCACTACAATCTTCAGTATGGAACAAGAAGGTATGGCTTCAAAATCCAGGTATTTTGGAACTGTCTTAAAGTTGGAGTTCCCAGTGCGATGGGCCATATGATAGAAATTTCCGCTTGGGCATTGATTACTCGTCTGTTGATTGGCGTCGGTGAAGATCACATCACCGTTGCAGCTATGGGCCAATGTTTTTATGCCCTAATATCTTATGCCATGGAAGGTTTACAGAAAGGAATCACCACCATCAGTGCAAACTTTTTGGGAGCAAGAAAACCTGCCCTAATCCTAAAAGCCTGGAAGTCTGCAGTTCGACTCCTCTTTATTTATGCGCTTTTGGTGGCCCCGATTTTATTACTCTACCCTGATCCCATTATCAGTTTTTTTCTATCTGATGATATGAACCCCGAGCGGCTTATTCACTTAACGGCAATGTTAAGAATTACTGCTGCATGCATTTTTTTCTACTTTGTCCTCGATGGATTAACCTGGATATCGGCCGGAGTACTTACGGCTGCTGGCGAGACCACATATGTGATGATCATCAACACCGTCACCACCTGGACCTTTGCTGTTCTTCCCGTTTATTTCCTCGTAGTGCAGGGGGATTGCCCGCCCAGTTATGTTTGGGTCATACTCAACGGCTATGCCGCAATCAATGCCCTTTGTTTTTACTTAAGATTCCGCAAAGGAAGCTGGAAAACAAAGCGCTTGGTTTAAGCTCGGTAGGTGCGGCACAAAAGAGTTGATTACTTTTTTGTGTCGCACTTTCAACGCTCAAATTGCTAAGAGGACATATCATTCAGGAGTCATCACAGACCCCTGAATTTTTTGCTCAATTTTCAGAAGCTCCTGATCTGCCGTGCACATAACTTTTATTCTGTTAAAACCTCCACAGGGATAAATACGGACTCTAATTTGTGATACACGATCCCCACATTTTTCCGTATGCCTTCTAAATTTATTACCCCGGTAAGGCTTCACAAAAGTTTTAGGAAGCAAGTCCATCCATTCTCCTTCAAGATATCCGGACACATCCATATTCATGGGGTTGTTGTTTACGAAATGAGTAAAATCCAGCTCTATTTCTTCAATTATTGCTGGCCTTCCTAACGCAAAAATAATCTCTTCAAACTTCCCTTCCCTATTCCTTTTCGTTTCAAAACCGTCATCCATTCCGAGAGCTATCTCAGACGACAAGATCCTGTACGCAGAACCATAGTGTTCGTTAGAAACCTCAAGAATTTCCCCTCCCATGCACTCACTCGCGACATTGACCCTGTCCCCAAGCTTTACGCCTTTCCAATTCTTTTCCACTTCTGCTTCCTCAATCAGATGAGGCATTGTCATTTTTTTTTCTTTTTGAGTAGGAATGGAAAAAGAATAGGGAATGATTAGCTTCTTTTCTGTCCCTTCCAAGAATGACTTCAGTTCAAGATCCTGAACTAAAGGTTTTAAATCTTTTAAATGATAGAGTCCAATCCTGGATATTCCCCCATCAGGATAGTTACGCAATCTCAGTTTAGACCATAGTCCCTCTTGAGCTTTCTCTAGCCTAAACCAATGACTGGAGTGTCCCTCAAGCGGAATTTTTTCAATCAAGTCCACCCATTGCTCACCCTCCCAGGCTTCAAGCTGAATACTCTCGGCATGGTTCCCATCATGAAACATGGTAGACAGATGAAGCATATTAAAAGAAGCAGGCGACTGTAGAGTAAATTCGACAAAATCATAATCCTCTACATTATGACGTTCAGATTCCCAGCTATCCATAATCTTGCCATCTTTTCCATAAGCCTCTGGATCAAATGCGGGTAACGTCGATAAAAACAAGTTTTCTGCTCGAGCAAATCTTTGATTAGAGCAAAAGTTGATTGTGGAATTACACGCCAGGTTTACAGGAGAAAAAGGATCAACGTCTCCTAAAGCCAGCATCGGATCTGCTAATTCAATAGAGAGATGTTTAAGGAGCATTTCTTTCACACCTATATTGACTATCTCTTCCTGCTTAAGACCCGTAATTTCCAGGGGCTTTATTGATTTAAAATCCGTTCCTCTCCATTCCTCAGCTTCCATCAAATTCCTGGCTATCTCACAATTAAGCAACGTAGCCTTATTGTCTCCATTGCTTACAATTACAAAACCCTTTCCCTCGTCGGGGCCCTTATAACAAACAAGATACAAACCCCTGAATCCATCATTTGCCGCTTGATGCACAGCTATTCTATTAGGTCCCGCTTCCCCTAAAAAGACACCGAGGCCCATCTTTGCCCCCATAAATTCCATACTGCCAAAGTCTCGACCCGCATAGAGCATTTCAACCGCGGTGTCATGAGATAACGGACCAGAACCCTCAAGGGAATGATAGGCATTCACGAGGTGAGACAAAAACTTAGCCATAGCATTCGTCGTCCCTTCTCCACCAGCTGCGAGTTCTGGAAAAGCTAGCCGGCCCTCTGCTGCGACGAGATTCCCATCATCCCTAAAGCCAAAAGCGTATTCTTTGTTTTCCATCTCACGAAAACTAAAATCCTGCATACCCAAATCATCAAGAAACGGACGCATAATATCTGCTATTGACTTGGAAAATATCGCTTCTAACAAATGCTGAAGAAGGAGAAAGCCTCCCCCTGAATAATGAAACTCTGTTCCAGGTTTTTTATGTAAAAGAATAGCCTCAGTTCCATGAGTACCTAAAAGAAGGTCAAAAGCATCGGGACTGCCCTGACCCAAGGGATAGCCATCTACATAATGCATACCCATTGCTGAATGATTTAGAAGGTGCTTCAAGCTCACTTCTGCTGCCCACTCATTCGGACAATTTACTGCCGACTGAATTTGAAATGGAGATCCGGACGCTAAAAGTAAGTCATTCACTGGGGTATCAAGGCTGATCTCTTTTTTTCTAAAATATTCCATGGCAAATGCCGCTGCAATCGTTTTGCTGAGTGAGGCCATTTGTAAAATAGTTCCGGCTTTCATAGCTGTCATGTTTTCCTTATTCGAGAGTCCAGCTGAGAAATCCCCTGATAGCTCACATAATCCTTCACTCCCCTTTCTCAGCAGGCTCACATTAACACCTGCTACCTCATATTTTCCCAAAAGATCTTCTATGATTTTTCCCGTAGACAAGAAGCTAAAATTATCTGGGTTTCCACATTGTTCTTTTAAGCGCTTTTCTGTGATTGCCACAAGAGCCTCTTTGGCATTTTGAATTTCTTCATCCAAGTTATTCTTTAAACGTCCATCCAGCTCTCTCAGTATTATTTCACTGCTTTTACCGCTCGCTGCAATCAAGAACTTCATTCCAAACTGTTTTTGATAGAGAGATCCTTTTTCCAGAAGCTCCTCATGGGATTCTTGCACTAGAGCCTGCTCTTCTGATTCCACCCCATTGAGAGTAGCCTGAGATTCTCCTATAGTTCCGTGAAAGCCCGCCGCTGCATTGATCTCATCAATATCAAATTCCAGAATCTTTTCGCGTGAGATAGAGAGTAAGTCCTCCACAGTGTTGTAGTCCTGTTGAGACATCCCCTCAGCATATTTTACACTTCCACATTGCTGGAAATAAGAACAAAACCCTCTAACATCATCCTCCAGGGAATATTTATGCCCTTCCATTGCAGAAGCTTTCTTCCATGGATCATCCGACTGACGGATGCTATCAAAAGTAAAGGGAAGTAAAAGTTCGCTCACAAATTCCACTGGATTTGGATCTGTCACCAGCTGGATAAGAACCTTTAAGGCAACTGGGTACCATTTTTCCGTTAGCTTATTCCATTTAACCTGGGTCTTTTTAATTTCGCTTTCTTTACCCTTCTGAATAAAATGCATCTCTTCATAAGCGACCTTTAGAAAATCACTCTGAGAAAACCTTTTATGATAAACCTCTGCCCAAAGCTCCCAGCGTGACCGCTCAGTCGTTGCCAGGTCGTCCATAATCCGTACAAATACATCTTTCCCCTGAGAGTTTTTCATCATCGCGGGTAAAGCCACACAACCATTTCCGCATAGCCAATCGACCATATACTGTAGGGCTTGAAAAACATTATAGCGTATTTCATCGGGATGATTGTTAGGGATAACATTCGATTCCCGTATGTTTGCCGCTAATAGAGCTCTTGGAAATAATGGATCCTCACCATCCAATCCCATGACATCCTTGCCTTTGATAAATTCTACAAGCATACCCTGATCTTGAGAATCCTCTATTAGCTCTCCAATTAGCTGAAACAAAGATTTATCTTCCGAATCCTCTGCATACCTACCCCACGCCTCTACCAAAGCAATTCCTGGTCGTACAAAATCGGGATGAGCCACCCAAAAACCGTCTAAGCCCCTCTTCATTTGTGTAACGACGTCTTTGATAAAGCCTATCATCGCGACAGCCTCTGACTCCGCATTACCCCCTTCAGGCAATACGCCGTACATTCCTCCTATGCCAATACCCCCATGCTCCCCCACAGTCTTGGCTACAAGTACATGGGAAGCTTTAATATGGTCGATAACAATGTTAGGGTCTGCTTTCACAGGTATGCGGTAGTTTTTGTCAAAACGGAATAGCCTTGCTGTTGATGCCAGGTAATCGTGCCACCCCAAGGAGCCTCCAGCAAAGTAGGGATAGAGTTCTGAAATAATCTCACGCATACGAAATATGGCTCGTGGATTTTCAAACACGATAAACAATCGTACTGACCCAGACTTATATTCTGGATGTAACTCCTGAATCATCTCTTCAGCTTTGGAGACAAGCTTTTTCACATACTGGGCTTCGCCTTCATTTTCCAATTTAGGTATATAAAAACTCAAAGCTTCCGGCTTATCCCAGCAATGGAAGAGATGGTTAGCGAAGTCGTACAAATGAAGGGGTAAAGGGTTACCTTGAAATATGTGCCCACCGTCTGGTAACTCCAAACCAGGAGGTCTTTTGATAGGAAGGGAAAGTTTGTCACTAGCTAAGTGATATTCCTGAGAGCTCTTCTCATCTCTAAAGGATATAGTTCGATGAAAACAATCAATCAAATTATTACAGGCTGATGCAAAGGTGGTGTTTTCTGGTGTCTTGGAATCTTCATCATCTGCTCCCCACTTGGGGATTATCCCTGAATCATTTACCAATTTTGTAATAATAGCAGACTCATTCTTAGGGATTCTATGCCAGGCATTCATCGCATTAATGGACATCTTTGCACTGTCAGCAGGACCAAAAAGGGTGACATGTTTCCCCTTTAAACAGTCCGGAATTTCTGCAATCTGATGTTCCCCTGAAAACATGTTCGAATAAGGACCTACAACCAATTCACCATCCTCATTTCTCTTGCCGATCACAGTCTCATAATCAACGCTCAGGTAATCCGTTGCATTTTTTTCGTTTCTTATCCCGCATGCTTTTGTCGTAATGTCAATAAAATTGCGGTCCACACGACGCTTTTCCAAAAGTAATGAAAGATCCTTTCGCACCTTAATATACAAGCGACAGATAAAATCCAGTGACTCCGCTGTCTCCGTTCTGCTAAACGCCTCCATCAATCCACGCTTTACCTGTAACCCCGCCACACCAGGGACAGGCTCAGTATCTTCTAATAACTCTTGTAATAGCTTTGGAGAGATATATTTTTTGAAAGCTGGAACATCACGATAGAATGCTTGCATAAGTCACCAGAAAGTTAAATTTTGAATTTGTAGACTTAGATTTAGGTCTGGACTATCAACAAAATTGAAATTTCCGTCTACCCCTTATTCACAACGAATAATCGCTGTATACTTGCTTTTTCCGAAGTTAAAGTTTATAGTAACCCCCTTACGAAAGCATGTACCGACAGGAAAAAATGGAAAGCACTATCCTGGAAAACCCCTTAGAAGAAGCATCTCAAACCTTCGAAGCCCTAAATCCTTGCATCCTTGTGATTTTCGGAGCTACGGGAGATCTCACCGCACGCAAACTTATTCCCTCGCTATATCAGCTAGCTCTCAAAGGTCAGCTTCCCACTCAATTCGCCTGTGTCGGATTTGCCCGTAGAGAAAAGGATCACGATCTCTTCCGAGAAGAGATGTACAATGCCATCCGTACTCACTCAACGACTGGCGAGGTCGATGCGGAAGTTTGGGATACCTTTAGCAAACAGCTTTTCTATCATAAATCTGAGTTTGACAAAGACCTGGGATACAGCTCTCTACACGTTTTTTTGGATGAGCTTGACAAAGAATTTGGTACTCGTGGCAACAGAATACATTACCTTTCTACCCCTCCCAGCCACTTTCCATTGATAACGGAAAAACTCTACGAGCACGGTTTGCTATACAATAGCAAAACAACTTTGGATAAATGGTCCCGAGTCATCGTAGAAAAGCCCTTTGGCCACGACTTGGCTTCGGCAATCTCTCTGGAAAAACACCTCCTCAAATACTTAAGTGAAGACCAGGTTTACCGTATCGATCACTACCTGGGTAAGGAAACAGTCCAAAACCTGATGGTTTTTCGATTCGCGAATTCTATTTTTGAGTCACTTTGGAATAAGCAAAATATCGATCATATTCAAATTACTGTAGGTGAAGACATTGGCATAGGAACCCGAGGGCGTTTTTTTGAAGAAGCTGGCCTCCTGCGCGATGTCGTCCAAAACCATCTGATGCAACTCCTCTGTCTGGTAGCCATGGAACCCCCTGTTAACCTCAACGCCGACTCCATTCGTGACGAGAAGGTCAAGGTACTCCAGTCTATCCGTCCAGTTGATTTGTCTTCTTTTCATAAGCAGGTTGTTCGAGGACAATATGCCCCTGGGTTCATAAATTCACAAAGCGTCAAAGGTTACCGTGAAGAAGAGAATGTTTGCCCCACATCTCAAACAGAAACTTTTGTAGCCCTGGAATTCTTTATCGACAACTGGCGCTGGACCGGTGTTCCTTTCTTTCTACGCGCCGGCAAGCGACTACCAAAACGCGCTACCGAAATTGCCATCACCTTCAAAGATGTTCCCAGCATACTTTTCCAGCAAAATGTCCAGTCTGTTGAGGCTAACGTTCTTGTAATCCGGATTCAACCAGACGCAGGTATTTCTTTGAAAATAAATTGCAAAGTTCCGGGACTTAGCAGCCGCTTTCAACCTGTAAAAATGAATTTTCACTATGGATCTACCTTTGGCTTAAGCTCTCCCGATGCTTACGAAAGATTAATCTGCGACTGCATCTCTGGTGACAGTACACTATTCACGCGTGGTGATGAGGTACTGGCCTCCTGGCGCCTTCTGACCCCCATACTTGATAGGTGGTCCGAGGAAATACCTGAGGACTTCCCCAATTACCCTTCTGGAACATGGGGCCCGCAGGCTGCCGATGAAATGATAAGCAAAACAGGTCGATCCTGGCGCATCCTATAATAAGTTAAGGGGGACCTTTACTATGATTACTAAAGCAGATGTCTTCCTGGCAAATATAGAAGAGGAACTACAGGAGATATGGAATTCCTTTGATGAAGATAACAGGGCGCGTGCCTGTCTTTACACCCTAATCATCTATGCGCCATATTCTGAACGCCTCGATTACTACCAATACCTTGTCGATACCCTTATGCATCAGTACCCCTGCCGAATAATTTTTGTTACGGGGAACTCCACTATAGGACAAGAGTATCTACGTACCAGCGTTTCTGCTGAATCCGTAGAAAAACTTGGCCATAGCATTACCTGCGAGTTAATTTCTATTGAAGCTGCCGGCAAGCATCTGGAAAGGGTACCTTTTATCATATTGCCTCATATTATTCCTGACATCCCCGTTTACCTGGCTTGGGGGAAGGAGCCTTGTGAAGACCGCTCAACCTTCCAGCAACTGCAAAAATTTTCCACAAGAATTATTTATGATTCCGATGCTAGCCATGACCTCTCCGGTTTTACCCGGACCCTACTCTCTCGCTTAAGCCCGTCCAACAATACAAGTACTGATCTCAATTGGGCACGCCTTAGCGAATGGAGACATATTCTGGCAAAAACTTTCGATACAAAAGAAAGGCGGGAACATCTATCAAAAAGCCAAAATATCCACATCAGCTATAGTGACTTGATTGACCCACTAATACCCCAACCGTCCCTCCGCTCAAGATACCTACAATGCTGGCTTGCTGCAAAGCTTGGTTGGTCCTTTCTCGATTCTTTCACCTCTGAGGGAAAACAAAACTTTCTTTATCAGCACAAATACGGCACTCTAACTATTTCTATAAGCCCTGAATCTCGTGAAGAATATTGCTCAGGAGCCATCACCTCTATTGAAATTTCCACTCATGATAAACAAAAATATTCCCTCAAAAGACAAGGCCTCCACAGGCTTATTCGTATTCAGACAAGCACTCCTGAAAGATGTAACTTCCCCATAACACTCCCTCTTTCGTATCTCAATAAAGAACAGTCCTTGATTCAGGAAACCTTTTATGCCCCGTTAAACTCAGATTATTTTGAAACATTACAGGTATTAGCCAAACAGCAGGAAGAATATGCAAAGCAAAATTAAGCCATTTGGAGAAAAATACAACATCGTAATACCTGGAGACTACGAAAAGACAATTGACTTTTGTAGCGAACATTTTTTTTCTCTCGCCAATGAGGCTATCGAAAAAAGAGGAAACTTTTTTGTTGCCCTCTCAGGAGGAAGTACTCCAAAAGCCATGTACGAGCGCCTCGCTCTACCCAAAAATGCCAATAGGGCTGACTGGAGTAAGGTAAAGATTTTTTGGGGAGATGAAAGACCTGTCCCTCCAACACATCCTGATAGCAACTACAAAATGGCTATGGATGCCGCCTTTTCCAAACTCCCCGTGCCGGAAGCTAATATTTTTCGTATCACAGCAGAAC
>JBLFWS010000073.1:0-15012 GCA_047611865.1 Chlamydiales bacterium | reverse complement strand
AATTTCAGCATGGGCAAATGCCACGAATGAAAGACAAAGGGGTGTTGACTGGCAATTCAAAATTGATCAAGCACGGGTCAAATTGAAGAGTCTCTACCCGAAAATAGCTACTTGACGGAGCACTAGTACCGAAGCGAACAAGCGAAATTTCTTCTTTTGATGAGAAGATTATTTCGATGTACGCCAAAAGAATGAGTGGCATTCGCGTATTCTCAAGAGTCTTTACGCTGTCGTCTACTTGGATGCAGTACACTTCAAAGTCAGAGAAGATGGCGTTATTATAACTAAAGCAGTTTACTCCTGCTACGGCATTACGAGTGAGGGTGACCGTGAAATTTTAGGCCTGTGGATTGGCGAACGTGAAGGTGCTAAATTCTGGCTGGGAGTTTGTGCTGATCTACAGCAAAGAGGTGTTAAGGATATTCTGATTACTTGTATGGATGGGCTTAAAGGGCTTCCAGAAGCAATAGAGAGCATATTTCCGCAGGTATCTATTCAACTCTGTGTTGTTCACCAGATTCGCAACTCTTTGAAGTATATTCCTACTAATCGATACAAGGAATTTCTATCGGATCTAAAAAGTGTTTATCAAGCCCCGAGCGAAAAAGTGGCCAGAGAAAACCTCAATACCTTGGAAGAGAAATGGGGTGCTAAGTATCCTCACGCTGTCGCCTCTTGGGTGAATAACTGGGATCGCATATGTACATACTTCCAGTATCCAGCAGTTTTAAGAAAACTTATATACACCACCAATGCAGTGGAGGCTCTTCACCGTCAAATGCGCAAAGTCACTAAGGCTAAAGGGGCATTCCCAACAAAGGGCTCATTGTTTAAAATGTTGTACTTGGCAGTTCGAGACATTGATGCTAAGAGAAAGCGAGTAAATGGATGGAAAGAAATTTTCTCTTCATTAGCCATTATTTTTGGCGATCGCGTTACCTCAATTGAGTGCGCGTAATATGAGGTTTACACAGTTAAACGCACAGTCTCAGGTGCGCCTACATTCTATTCTATCCCCTTTACCTAACGCACCTCTGAAATAAATTTCTCATAAAGTTCTTTGGCGGAAGGCCGTTTACTCGGATTTATTTCTAAACAGCTCGCAGCCAATTTAAAAATAGTTTGACTTAGTGGGGCTATCCTGGTCGACTCTCGCATGCTCTTTAGGTCTTCCAAATAAAGAACTCGGTCTTGACTATCACTCTCAAGAAGATTAACGATCTCTCTAATATGCATTCGTACATCTTCATGATGAAAAACAAGAGGTAATATTCTCTCTTCATTCAGAATTCCCAATGCCACCACACCGGCTGAAAAAATATCCCCTTTTTCTCCAATAGATTCAAAGGTCATCCGACTTTGACTTTTATAAAGTTCAGGTGATACATAACGAGGACTGCCCTGAAGTTTTTTACTCGCCCCCCCTTTGGGTACCGAAAAGCCAAAATCCGTGAGCGCTGACTCTACTTTCCCTAGGATCTTTCTCAGTAATACATTCTCTGACTTAATATCCCGGTGCCAGTTTTTTTTTCATGTAGGTTCCGAAGCCCACCAAAAAAACTTTCTAAAGCTTCTAGTCTCTCATTAAAACAAAGATCTGCCACATGTTGATTAACATCACCATAATTATAATGATCCATAATGAGACCCATCTTTTCAGTCCCATTTTTGCTAGTGTACCTGTAATCAGCCCTGACTCCTGCCAGGCCTTGCAACCCCTGCAATTCCCTTGCTAATGTCGTTTCGCGATTCAATTCTGCTAACGCTAGACGCCCCCCCCATTCTCATCGTTGCACTGAAGACTGTCTCACCTATGAATAAAA
Source organism: Chlamydiales bacterium (assembly GCA_047611865.1). Lineage (GTDB taxonomy): Bacteria > Chlamydiota > Chlamydiia > Chlamydiales > JBDQID01 > JBLFWS01. The sequence continues at coordinate 13,189 of JBLFWS010000073.1, read as the reverse complement.
TTTCAGCCGTTTTAACTGTTTTAAATGACCCCTTACCCAGTAATTCACCTCTCTTTCTCTTTAGGTGGACAACCCATTCTCCTTACCTTGTCTTAGTCAATGACAAAGGGATATTCACTTTAAAGTAGCGTAAGGCTTCTGCCCGAGAAATATGAGAGTCAATTTTCTCATCTTTGAATGGGTTTTGATCATAGAATCGAATAAAGTTTTTTATTGCTAAAGCTTCATCTCTAAGTAAATATTGACTAGGAATCCCACAAGCAGGGTTGTCTCGAATAGAGGGGTTTCTAGAATTCTCAATAGCAAGAACCATTTCAAGCATTACACATGTAATCTTTTTTATCGGACCATACATACGTCTTACAACAGAAGATAAGCCCTTCTCAAATTCCGAATCGTGATCTAAGGGTATTTCTGAAGCGGAAAAACATAGATCTCTTTCAAGGTTTTCTCTTTCCAAAGATAAGTCTTCAAAGGTGTGTGAAAAAGAAGGAACAATATCCCCAAAGTTCGAAACATTTTCCCAAATATTCCACTAATCTGAAAAACTACCGTCAAATAAATTACCTAACGCTCCCATATGCTTACCTGAAATGTTTTTATTGAAGATATTTTATGATAAAAGAACAGAATTATACCCTATCAATCTAGTTTAAATCATTTTACTTGTTGGATTAATCTGATATCAACCATATACAAAAATACTAGTCTTAAAGGAACATGCTCTTTTTTCTAGACTCGCAACAGCTTTTCTCATTTTATCAAGCTCATCAGGAGTCGCTAATCCCTCCTGCTTGGCTCTTTCTATAAAAATCTCCAATGCCTTCGGTCCTATTCCTGAAGATGAGTGAGACTGCCCTGGATTCGCCTCCATTCTAGCTACCACCGGAATTATAACTGCTAGCTCTGGGTACAACTTTTTAAGAAGACCCGTTATAGTTGGTGCTTCTTCCGCACCTTCTCTGTCAGTATCCGCAACATACTCCTTTATCTTATTCAGCCTATCTACCAAAGCTGTAAAAGCTTGAGGGTGAACTTCTCTTCTCCTATCTGCAATAATGCCGTCTCTTTTCTCCTCAAGCTTCTTCTTCACCTCCTTACTCACTTCAAATACCGCTTCTTCTAAGATTTCTCCGCTTTGATCTAATACAATACCATGAGAACGAATAAGACCTTCCAACTCAGAAGGATTTTTACAACATCCAATTACAAAAGCAGGAGTTTGCAGTTTCTTTATGCTCTCATTCAAACTCCTGACTTTATCCTGAGAGGATGCAAAGACCTCTTCATCTCCCTTAATCCCAGCTCCACAATATCCTCTAACTATTTCATCCACATCCCAAGATCGTATTTTTTCCAGGATAGAATTATTTAAGGGATCGTCTGCCACTGGATGGTCAATAAATGCTGAACGAAGTGTTGAATAGACCTTTCCACACACCAAAGCTCCCTCACTAGGCATAAGAAAACGAGCAAAATCAAAGTTATAAATATCTCCATCTTCTTCTTTATATTGACCGAGATGTGAATCGTAAGAACAAGTGGTTAGATCCAACAGAGCATGCATCTGAATACTCTCAGCTCCGCCATGATTTCTGAGTTGCGAAACAGCCAGCTCAAACTCTTGCTCGAGTTTTGGGATTGCCTTCTCATAAATCTTCTTCGAGTCCTCTGTAAGACACCCTTGTCTACTTTTATTTTCAAATTCAAACTTCGTTTTCAGCATATCTCGCTTCAACCTTGTAAACTTTGTCCAAGTGGTACGAAGAAAATCTGATTCTCCTTCAATCCATCTTCCAGCTATCCCCTTTGGAGATTGGACTCCCTTCATTTGGGCGTTAGAAATCTTTACTTCTCTTTTTTTGATCAAGTAACTGTCTAAGCCAAGTGGCTTTGCTATTACGCCAACGAGTATCTCCCTAGGATTCTCTGATCCCAATTTAAAAACGTATGAGTTCTCAGTAAGCGGAATGACCTCGCAACAATCTCTAAAGACTTTAAGTAAAGACCCGGCACTTCTCGATGGAGGCAATCTCTTTGAAACCTCTTCCAGATCGGAAAAAGTCGCCCATTGAGCAAGATTTTTAAATCCTCTTAAATTTGAAATCCCTTTACTCCCAGATAGTTCATATCCTAAAGCCTTCTCAAGAATGTCCTTTGAAATATAAGAACTGGGATGATCCCTAAGAACTCTCATAGCGTCACTGATAGAACTCTTTATTTTGCTCCTTTGCCTTTTATCGACCACCAGCTGCCAGCCTTCCTCATCCGGGTTTACTCCTTGCTCCCAAACCTTAAGAAAACTGTTCATTTCATCTTTACTAAAAGATTTCTCTGCCTGATCTACGATCGTAGTCATTTTCTCTTTCATTTTCTGAATTTTATTTCTACCTAGACAATGCTGGTAACGACTTAGTAAACTCTCTAGTCCCAAGGGCCTTTTCCCTTCTGCTTTAAGGGCGCCTACATGTGTTTCTAATTTAACCACAACTTTTTTAAGGTCCTCTTCTGCGTCCTTCCCTTCGATTAACGGCAATACTTCTGCATTGAAGTAGGCAATCACCTCTCGACGCTCCTTAGGTGAGTTTGAACAAAAATTTTCTATTATATTAATGGTGTATTTTCGAATCATGTGCCCACCCATGTCTTCCTCAGTAAACTGATTAAAATCGTCCAATTTAATGATAATGGGACTCTCCATCTTGGCCACAGGGTTTTGAGTTTCATGTGAATAGGGTATTTTCAAAATTGTCGCAGATATATCCCCTGTAGAAGATGCGGTATACTCCATTCGATTTCTCATATTTCCTTCAATTATGCCCCAGTCCCTTTCAAAAATACTGTCACCAAGCTGGCTTTTGAATTTATCCGATGAAAAACTTCTTTCTAATAGCTGACGAGTTGGGTGTCCAGGGGTCTGCTGATTCCCTACCTCACCATCATTATGCATGCCATTTAGATCTCGGTGACCGCTAAGACCTTCTCTGCCCATATTTGATTGAGAAAAATCTCCTACATCTGGGGATCTCCCTTCTGGAATAGAAGCCATTTTCACCATCCTCTTTTAAATAAAATTCAAAGAAGCCCCCTTAAAAGATAGTTAACCTCAACTGTAACTATTATACTTATTTTTAATTTAAATTAGTATGGTTAGTTGACAGATAATTACACAATCTTAACTAATAGTGCAATTCGATAGTCATTAGCTATTAACTTTATTCAAAAAAAAGAGAGAGGGGGGGGGGCTAGATGTTTTGTGGCGTTGGCGAAGCCATTATAAGGAACGAAGTTCCGTCACAACAATAGCCTGGTCCGAAGTGAGCCCTCGGCGAAAGAAAGGCTAGGAGAGGAACAGATTTTACATTTGAGCGCAAAGAATTCGTAAATAAAAATGTGTAAGCAAAGATACCCACTTCGAGGCCGTAAGTTTTTATAAATAACTAATAAATAGTTACTTACTATTGATTTACTAGCTAAAATATCTACTCGATAACATCGCTCAGAGCACCTTTCTAATCTGTACTTTTAGAAGTTTGGACCCTAGTGTATTTGAGGACTTAATGACGTCATGCCTATCTTTGATACAGACAGAAAACCCTTTATCTGATGAAGATTTTCCTCAAGATGGAACTCGAGCTCAATCAGCAGCTGGACGATCCTCTGGAAGACGTGAAGAGACCCTTCTTAAGTATCAAGAAGAAGCTCGAAATCACCTTAAAGATCTTCAAAAAATGGAGGGTTAAGTGCTAGCGAACTTACCAACAAGCAAAGGCAAGCTCTAGAAAAAAAAGGACATTGAAAAAGAAGTTCAAAATGTCAGAATCTCTCCAAATGACCCAGAGTGTCGTAAAATGAAAATGGGACATGGGGGTTTTAGTTTTGCTTACAATGTACAAGTGGTCACAGGCACTAAGAGTAGAGCTATTTATGGTATCTCTGTATCAAATCCTCTGACCAAGGTAAAGCTCCTCCGCTGTTTGCACAGACCTTAAGTATGCTTAACCGAATTGAAGTTGAATATCCTCAAAATGGGATAGCTGACTCAGCATATAGCACGGTATCTGATATTGAGGGGAATTATGAGCTCTTACCGACATGTAACAGCATATTTGCGCCTAAAGAAAATAAAGGGTCTGATCCAACACAAGAAAGGAAAAGAGATGGTCCCGGAATGAAGAAATGGCGAGGCTCATTAAAGACAGAAGAGTTTGTTAAGACATATGCTCAGAGGTGTAGTCAGTGGAACTATCTAATGCACGTATCAAAAACAAAGGTTTGTCACGATTTAGCCTTAGAGGCTTGATAAAAACACAAAGTGAAGCTCTCCTAGCAGCTATAACGCATAATTTTTCTATGCTAATAAATTATTTTACTGAAAAACAGGTGACTGAGGAACTTGTTTAGAGAGGATCAGGAGCTAAACAATGATAACTTAAAGGTGAAAACCCATTCTTAACACAATTTACCACCATAAAAATGGCAGTAAATTGCAGCAAGCCCGTTATGTTGCGCAATCTGGCCGTAAGAGTCCATTTCAGACTTATAAAACTCTTTCAAACCATCCCTTTTGGGTAAAAAGTTACAGCCTCTTCGTGGGTAAGGATTACCTGTAAAACCGGGGGCTATGGAGAGTAGCTATAATTCTAGTACTTATAACCCTGCGTGTTTACTCTAGGTAATAGTGAAGGTCTTTCCATCAACCAGGTATCCACAGCAGCTGCTGTGTCCCTGCCTTCTGCTATAGCCCAAACGACCAGGCTCTGCCCACGCCGACAGTCTCCCGCTGCAAAGACCCCCTCCTCAACGGTCATTTTACTTTCTTCCTCGGTAGAGATGTTTCCTCTCTCAGTAGTGGAAACATGAGTTTCTTGTAGTAAGTTCTCTGTTAATGGCTGTAGATAACCCAAAGCAAGAAATACCATATCGCAAAGCCACTGCTGCTCACTGCCGGCAAGTTCAACAGGTCTACCACTCGTCCAATCTACCCGTACTGTTTCGAGGGCTTTTAGATCACCTTTCTCATTACGAATAAATCTCTTCGTTGCAATGCTGTATTCTGTATTACCGCCGAGGGCAAGATTTTCTTCCATAGAAGATGAAACACGATACACCCTCTTATATTGTGGCCATGGATTAGTATCTTCACACCTTTCCTCAGGAGCCTTAGGCATCAATTCAAAATTTACCACAGAGGAAGCTCCAAGACGCAAAGAAGTACCTATACAATCCGCTCCAGTGTCTCCTCCACCAATAACAATCACTTTTTTATCTTTCGGTGATAGTTTCTCAGATGACCACTCTTGACTCTTTGATAAATCAGAGGACTGCTGTGAGAGATAGTCCATCGCAAAATATACACCACTCCCCTCTCTGCCTGGAATCACAAGATCTCTCGGATTCTCTGATCCTACACAAAGGACAACGGCATCATATTCCTTCTTGAGGTCCTGAAAATGCACATCTTTGCCCACCTCACATGAGAAGCGAAAACAAATCCCCTCTTCCTTAAGTTGATCTACCCGTCGAAGAACCATAGATTTTGGTAATTTATATTCAGGAATACCATAGGTGAGAAGCCCTCCCGCATAGGGAGCTTTATCCATAACCGTTACCAGGTGACCCACTCTGTTCAATTGCTGCGAACAAGCAAGGCCTGCAGGGCCCGCCCCAATCACTAGTACCTTTTTCCCGGTACGGACTTCTGGTTTAACTGGAAATATTCTTCCATTTTCAAAACCTTTTTCAGCGATGGTCATCTCTATCTGCTTTATACTCACTGCTGGTTTTATCAGCCCTAGCACACAAGAGCTTTCACAAGGAGCCGGACATACCCTCCCGGTAAACTCAGGAAAGTTGTTAGTGCTGTGTAGCATATCAATAGCATCGTCCCACTCATCTCCGTAGACCATTCGGTTAAAGTTCGGAATCTTGTTACCCAACGGACAGCCAGTCATACAAAAGGGTACACCACAATCCATGCAACGTCCCGCTTGTCTATGTACCAAGTCACCACAGACCTTTGTATGGTGTTCCTGAAAATCCGAAATCCTTACTGTAGGACACCTCGTTGCTTTTTCTTCTCTGTCAATTTGTAAAAATCTTGGCATCGTTACTACACTCCACTCAAAGCAAAGGTTTCATTTTTTAATTTCAATATCTTTTGGATTTCTTTAGGAAAAACTTTCACAAATAAGGAAGCCAAAGACCCCTTATCACTAAGCAGTCTCTTAGCAACCTCTGACCCAGTATAACGGTAATGCTTAGTGATCATCATTTCAAGCGTCTGCAGATCCTCTTCTTCCAAGGGAACAACATCAACCATATCAGGATTATAGCGCCGATAAAACAAGGCTTCCTCATCCAAGACATAGGCTAGTCCACCACTCATACCCGCAGCAAAATTCCTTCCGGTTCCTCCCAGAACGACAACTATTCCCCCCGTCATATATTCACAACAATGATCTCCCGCCCCTTCAACTACGGCATGACATCCTGAATTCCGAACGGCAAAACGCTCTCCTACCCATCCAGAAAGGTATACCTCTCCAGCCGTTGCACCATACAACAAAGTATTGCCCGCGATCCAGTTCTCATGAGCGACCAAAGTTGAATCCGCCGTAGGCCGAACGATAATTTTTCCTCCACTCATTCCTTTTCCCAGATAGTCGTTAGCCACACCGTCGATCGTTAGACTTATCCCAGGTGCAAGAAATGCTCCAAAACTCTGTCCCGCAGTGCCTCTAAATTGAAAATTGATCGTGTCTTCGGGGAGACCTTGTACCCCGAACCTTTTCGCAACCTCTCCGCTTAGCATCGTAGCCGTAGTTCTATTCGCAGAACAAATTTCCAAACTCTCATAAACCTTTTGCCCACAGAGTAAGGCCTCTTCAGCAAGAATTATAAGCTTCCTATCCAGTACATCATCAATGTCATGATTCTGCTTTTCACTACAATACAACGTTGTTTGAGAATCAGCTACTTTGTAAAGAACACGATCCATCTGTATCTTTTCTACAGTATCAAGCTTCACATCGGATTTGACAATAAGTTCATCACAGTGGCCTATCATATCATCCATGGTAGCGAATCCCAGATCCGCCATAATTTCTCTGACTTCTTCTGCCATAAACAGCATAAGATTGATCACATGTTCGGGCTTTCCAGGAAAAAACTTACGAAGCTCGGGGTCTTGCGTCGCAATTCCCACAGGACAGGTTCCTTTATGACACTTACGCATCATAATACAACCCTGGGCAACCAGTGGTGCTGTGGCAAATCCGAATTCATCAGCGCCTAAAAGAGCTGCCACAACAATATCTCTGCCTGTCCTCATTTGGCCATCCACCTGAATGCGAATGCGACTTCTAAGGTCATTAAGCAATAAAGTCTGCTGCGTCTCCGACAATCCCAACTCCCAAGGAGTTCCCGCCTGCTTAATAGAACTTATAGGAGATGCTCCTGTACCTCCATCGTGTCCAGAAATCACAACCGTATCAGCACAAGCCTTTGCTACTCCAGCCGCAACAGTTCCTACTCCAAACTCCGAAACAAGCTTTACAGTGATGTCCGCTTTAGGGTTGACATTTTTGAGGTCAAAGATCAGTTGTCCCAGGTCTTCAATCGAGTAGATATCGTGATGTGGTGGTGGTGAAATGAGTGTTACTCCTGGAATAGAGTTTCGTATCTTGGCAATGTACTCAGAAACTTTTTTCCCTGGAAGCTGCCCTCCTTCTCCTGGTTTGGCTCCTTGTGCCATTTTAATTTGCAACTCATCTGCATTGACGAGGTAATGGGTTGTAACACCAAAGCGCCCTGATGCTATCTGTTTAATCGCAGATCGTTTGTTGATCAATGGTGACACCGCTACAAAACGACTGGGGTCCTCGCCTCCTTCACCAGTATTGGATTTCCCACCCACTCTATTCATGGCAATAGCCAGATTCTCGTGAGCCTCTTGGGATATAGACCCTAAGCTCATAGCTCCCGTAGCAAAACGCTTCACGATCTTATTAACATCCTCTACTTCTTCCAAAGGAATCGAGGGCCTGCTTTTTTTAAACTCAAAGAGACTTCTGAAAGTGGAGTGATTTTGAGAGCTATCGTTGATACGGCTGGAGTATTCTTTGAAACGCTCATATGAACCCTGTCGGACAGACTGTTGCAAAAGAGATATGGTCTCTGGGTTGAAAAGATGATACTCCCCATCAGGCCTCCACTGCAAGTCCCCACCCCACTCAAGATGTCTTTCTCCATGAGGTTTGATAGCAAAAGCATAATTGTGATATTCGAGGTTTTCCGACTCCACATCTTTCAGATCAATTCCGTCGAGTAAAGAAATCGTTCCTGTAAAATATTTATCTACAAGCTTTTGGGAAAGGCCTATAGATTCGAATACCTGAGCACCCTTGTAACTTCTGACTGTTGAGATACCCATTTTGGACATGATCTTAAGAATCCCTTTTTTCAGGGCTTTCACGAGGTTCCCTTCCCACTCGATATATTCAGGGATATCGCTATTGTCCTCGTCTGCTTTCTTCTTTTTCAATTCCCAGAAATCTTTCACCGTTTCAAAAGCTACATAAGGATTCACAGCAGTTGCCCCATAGCCTATAAGGACTGCCATATGATGAACAAGCCGGGCCTGCCCGGTTTCTAAAAAGATCCCTACATTACCTCTTTTCCCCTTTCTCAAAAGATAATGATGAACTCCCGAAAGAGCCAAGAGGACAGGAATCGCAGCCTTTTCCTTTGATATTTCGCGGTCTGAAAGAATAATTGCATGAGACCCCTTATCTACTTGCTCCTCGACCTTTATAAAAAGATCTTCCAGGGCCTTTTCAAGAGCCCCCTCCTTTCCCGTAGCATCAAAAAGTATCGGTATCCTACTTGATCGCAAGGGCTCTTCCTGGCAGAGAAGAACCTTTTCCAATTCACTATTTGTAAGGATCGGTGAATGTACTCTTATCTGCTTACAGCACTCTGCACTCTCTTCAAAAATATTCCACTCTTTTCCAAAGTAAGAGCTGAGCCCCATGACAAGCCCTTCACGAATAGGATCTATGGGAGGATTCGTCACTTGTGCAAAGCGTTGACGGAAATATTCAAATAGGGGTTTTGTTTTTTTTGAAAGAACGGCCATAGGAGTATCATTACCCATAGAGCCTGTCCCTTCTTGACCATTTATCGCCATAGGAAGCATCTGTACGCGAATTTCCTCTTCGGTATAACCAAAAGCTTGTTGGTAGGTACTCAAAGGATGATGTTTCAGCTCTTCCACTTCTCCTTGACAAGGCAGATCTAGCAATTCCACAAGATTCTGGTTCACCCATTCCTGGTAAGGTCGTTTGTTGATAAAGGATTCTTTTACCTCTTGGTCTTCAAAGAGAACTCCTTTTTTCAAATCCACAAGAATCATTTTCCCTGGCCAAACTCTTCCTTTGGAAAGTATGTCCTTTTCCGGAACGGGTAATACTCCCATTTCGGAAGCAAAAATAATACGCTCATCCTTTGTTACGAAGTAGCGCGCCGGACGCAAGCCATTTCTGTCGAGGATGGCACAAATCTGCCCTTCATGATAGGTGGTGATTGTCGCTGGACCGTCAAAGGGTTCCAGGAAACTGGCGTGATATTTGTAGAAGCCTTTTTTATCCAGGTCCATATGTTCACGACTACGCCATGCCTCTGGAACCATCATAGCTAGACAGTGTGGAAGGCTTCTACCTGTTTGAAGCATCATTTCCAAAGCATTATCGAAAGACCCTGAATCTGAAAGGCCAGGCATGATAATCGGTTGAAGATCTTCCATTTCCTCTACGCTCAGGTCCGCGCTCATCATATTGTTCTCACGACCGCGCATCGCATTGATGTTTCCCTGGATCGTATTAAACTCTCCGTTATGTGCAATCACCCGATAGGGATGGGCAAGTTTCCATGCAGGAAAAGTATTCGTGGAAAACCTTTGATGCACCAAAGCCACCGATGATATAAAATTCTCTTCTTTTAAATCGCGATAGTAGCCCTCCAGCTGATCCGCCAGGAGCATTCCCTTATATACGATACTATCGGCAGAGAGACTGCAAATATAGACGAAGCTCTTATCATCTGCGTCAAGCTTGAGAAGAAACTTTTCTATTCTCTTACGAGCTCTCAATAAGGCAAGGGAAAATCTCCTATCTGAAAGATCCTCTTGCGACAGAAAAACCTGCTTTACCATTGGCTCTGAAAGGCCTGCTTTCTTTCCTACAAAATAGGAATTCACCGGTACGTCTCTCCATCCCAGAATTTTCAGTCCACAAAAAAGAATCTCCTTTTCCATTATACCCTGGTAAAAAGAAGCTCTTTCAGGATCTTTAGGAAGGAAAATATTACCACAAGCGTAGTGACTTTTTTCTGGTAAGCTAAATGGGAGATGCTCCCTAAAGAAATCATCGGGTATCTGCAAAAGAATCCCTGCCCCGTCTCCTGTTGTCGGGTCGGCACTAACAGCTCCTCGGTGTACCATGTTACCCAAAATATACAGGCCATCCTTAACGATCTGATGAGATGCCTTTCCTTTGATATCAGCGATAAAAGCTACGCCACATCCGTCGTGTTCGCGTGAAGGGTGATAGAGTCCTTGTGTCGTGGGAGTGTCACTATGTGAATGCATATGAATAGTTCCTATATTACCTGGCGAATAGAAAATAGCTCTTCGAAAGATTGAACAACGTCATCTTCGCTTACCCTAGTCGCAATTTTTATGTTTTGAAAAATAGTGGGACCTAACGAAAATTCCAGCGACGTGCCTTCTTTCAGAATACTTGTCGAAAAACAAATAGTAGCAGACGTCCAATCTAAAAATGCTAAATCCAGAAACTCTTATAATCCATGCCTGCTATATTGTGAATCTATTTTTCATTATCAGAAAACCCGTCTCCCTTCCTTTCCCGAATTTGATTGTGAAAAAAATATAACTTACTTTAAAAAGCCCCTCACTTCAGTGAATATCTCTACAAAAATTAAAGGACATGAAATGACCATATCCACAATAGTAAGCCCCGTCACAAGTGCTATGGGCATGCGCCCATACCATTCTGTTTCAGGAAACCTGAAACATCCAAATGGCGATCCTATGACACACCAAAAAGTCAAAGTTTTCAGTCAACACTGCTTTGGCCGCAACTCCCTTGGTTCTTTTCATACAGACAGAGAAGGTAATTTCGACTTCAAATACCGCCGCTTTAGACTACGAATGGATCGTAATGATAGCCTCATCTTCCGCGTTATTGAAGAAACTCTCGATCTAAAGTCAGGTTGCCTCCCATGTTGCCAAAAAACCATCGAAAGAGCCGTCCATGAAACAATCCTGATTAAACCCGCCTCAACACGTCACTATAATGCAGGTACTGTAGAGGCCGAACTGTATGAATACCAGCCCGGATTCCCTGATCTCTTGCAGCCAGACAACGCAGACCACAGGCCACAACAATGGCCTCCAGCTTATCACGCTACTTTAGTAAAAGCTGGATGGGATGAGAAGGTTAAGGACCTACTCGTTGGACTCGGAGGAAGTCGCGTAAGTGTATCTGATCTCGAAAAACTATATGGTGTCTACAACCCAGAACTTCAGCTTACACCAGAAACTACAGTCGAACTTCTACTTAACGGCATCTACCCCTGCAATTTCCTTAATGGAGATCATCCAGGTGAATATGTCGTAGATATCAACTGGGATAGATACCAGCTTGATTCTGGTCCTCGACCTGAGCTCCCCAACGTAAGCCTGCGTATGGACAAAACAAACGACAAGCTAAACATCCAGAATATTACCGTCCAATTTCGTGGAGAAGAAGCCGAAACATTCCAGATAAACGGTCCCAACTTCGACAAGGCCCTTTACCTCTTTAATAGCATGGCCCTCGTCAAAGGAGAGATTGTCTCTCATCTTGGCCTTGGTCATCTATATAGTGGTCAGGCTGCCATGGCTGTCTTCCGTACCCTCAACGAAAACCCCCTCGAAAATCTTTTGAAGCCACACCTTCGGGGAGTCCTTGAAATTAACAGAATGGGTGCTACTGATATTTTCGGTCCTGAAGGTATTCTAAATGTTTCCGGTCTCAGTGTAGATGGCATACTCGAAAGCCTAAAAGATGTTCTTGCAGGCACCTGTTATTCCAACTTCACACCTCGTGTTCCTGTGTGCGAAGACCATCGCTTTGCTAAAGCTGAAAATCTTTATTGGGATGTCGTTGGCCGTGTTGTCGATCGATTCTTCGGAGAAAATGAAACAGGCATCCAAGATAATTGGCATGAAATTTTTTACCTTTCCAAAACTTTGGTAGAACACAGTCTCCCCTATGCACCTTGGGAAAGGAAGGACTTTCAGGCCTGGAATGACCCGAGAGAAATCGATGATCCAAGCCATCCGGGTCGTGTCATGTTTGAAAATGAACTAAGAGCCATCCGCCCCATTACCTCCTCAAGCTCAAGTCCTCAAGAAGGCGATATGGAAAGACTCAAACAGTTCACCAGGCACGCTCTCTTTATGGTCACCTTTTGGCATTGGGCTGTACACTCTACACAGGGTAAGTGGGGCACCAACCTCAAAATTGCTGCCCTTGCTCCGAGAAAACCCGTAGACATGCCTTATGGCGGAGTACAGGTTAAAGATGCAAATCACCAACTCAAGGTGGCACACGTCTTCGCTGGATTTGAAAGAGGATTTCTCTTGAATAACCCCCATGGAGATATTTACCCTCCTATGATGCAGGAACTTCAAAAGAAAAAAGCCGACTTTAAGAGTCTGGGGTACGACCTGAGAAAACTGCCATACGGCACAAATATATAGATGTATACATAAACCGATTATTGAAGTTGTTTGTATATATTGGGAGTCTGTTGTCTACCCGTGACAGACTCCCTCATACTCTTTTGAGTTCAAGTTCTCTCTATCACTTTCTAAAAAAAATTTGACATCATTCTTCTAAATCCATTTAGATCTTCATTATAACAACTACATTGAGAGGAACTTTCCATGTTTAGGCTACCACTTGCCAGTATCGCCGCTTTCATCATAACCCTCAGCTCTTGCTCTAGGGAGCTCTCCTACCAAGATAAAGAAATCCTCATTGACCACCAGGCCGCTATATCGAAATCCTCGCCACAATACACCACCATCATTCTAAAAAAAGCCAAAGACCTCAGAATCTAC
>JBLFWS010000072.1:0-15410 GCA_047611865.1 Chlamydiales bacterium | reverse complement strand
GCTATAAAACGGTTGAATGAGTCAGATGGTAATACCCTGTATTCTGCTCTGATGCTATTTTTTCAAGCATTGAGAAGGCACTCACCACTTTCTAACAGGTTAATTTCTTTGCTAACAATTCTTGAGATGTTGTTTGACTATCATTCACCAATATTCAGTCCTCTGAAACTTTCTGTTTATACTGCAAAAGTGATTTTTTAAAAAAATGTACAATATGAGAGTGAAACGTATTTGGAGACTGTAAATTTTTTAGTGGATAAATGCCATAAGATGAGAAGTAATATTTTAAAAAAGGGGAGTTTACCTACTGAGCCTGAGGAAGAGGCTGTTCTTGTTAAGCTTTTGGATATAGTGAGAAGAATTATTAGGGTCTATATTGAGGACCCTTCTGCTACCTGTAACATAAGTCAGACTGTTTTTACAGTACCTCAAGTCGTTAGTTGATCGACATTTCTTATATGTTAAAAATTTATATTTTGGCTGTTATTTGAATGCCTTTTTAAAGGGGCTTATTTCTGTTTCCCAAAAGGTTTGATTCAAAGCAAATAAGCACTCAATTTTGTTTGTTGGAGTTAGAAGTTGATGTCAAAATCGAATTCCATGGTCCACTCATGGTCCACTCATGGTCCACTAGCGACTGAAAAATCACAAAAAGTGACAATAAATCACAAAAACAAAAATCACCTAACATACTAATGCACCTACTGTTAAGTGTTGCAGCGTGTTGCTACTTATTGCTCCAAAGGGACTGTAAATCCCTCGACTTAGGTCTCCGTTGGTTCGAACCTGCCTGACACCTTGAGTTCAAGTCGTTTTTCAGCCCATCACTTAGGTATATTCTGCGCGACCATGATAGCAAGATTTACACCAGTCTTTAGGGCGGCGATAAATTCTGCCTGACCATAATTATAGCCGATTTTTTTGAGTACTTTCCTCGGGACTGTACGATTATGACAGCTAAAGCCGCAGGTTGGTTGCTCGTACTCCTTTGCAAAGGCTATAAGGTGATCTTTGACTTTTTTAACAATCAAAGGTCCCGGTGTTCCCTGTGTATCATTAAAAGCTATCTCTCCAAGAGCTTCAGCTATTGGATCAACCGTTTGGCGACCCTCCAACATAACTACCATGAGCTCTGTAACGACATTGTCATAATTCCTTGCACCAATACGGCCTGTGGCCAAATTGGTGAGTGCAGCAATGATCTCATCGTTAACGGTCTCATCTTCTCCTAAAAACTCTGTAAGGTGTTTAATGATTTGCTTTCTTTGACCCGCTGCAATGTCTCTTTCGCAGATATGACTCAAAGCCTGTATACACTCAATTTTCAGACGCTCTGATGATGCCCCTGATAATAGGAATTCTCCAAGGGATGTCACAATAACTTCTATGTTTTCAGCGCCGAGTTCTGTCTCAGTACATAAAACTTTCAGGACGCGAACGGTTTCACTTTTTAGGTCTTGACTATTTGCTGAATCCAGAAAATCACCAAGAGATGCTATGGCTATTTTATTCAAATCTGCACTTAAGCCATTTTCAATTATAGACTCGAGTTTCAAGACCGTTTGTCTTTGTAGGTCTTCATCTATACAAGTACCCAGATAGTCCGTAAATATCTGCACAATTTGTGCCCGAATAGTTTCAGTCACGACTGCGTCTTTTGATAGGACGATACCTTTAAGCTTGTCTAGGCCATCTTCAGCATCGGCTAGGCTTTCAAGATCTTTCCCGGCAAAAGCCACTTCGTGTGCGAGGCTCGCAAATTTTTGAATATGCTCTTCTTTTTTCTTAATGATCATTTTGTGAGCGCCTACGCCTATCATCGACTGCAAGAGATCATTTTCGTCTTCCCTTTCCAAATTGCCTTCTATTTCACAGGAAAAAACATGGGTACTTTGTCCGATTTTAATTGTCACGGTAGGTAAGCCACTCTTTTTGGTAGAATAAGTCACCGCAGTTTGTATCTTTTCTTCAATCTGTTTTTCCAATGCCGCTTGAAGCGATTCATTATAGTCACTTAAAGTCAGAGTTAAGCTGCCGAGATATACTTGAGTCTCTCGTATCCGACTCAGATGAATACCCTTTTTCCTCCAGCTCTCAATGGATTTTTCGTAATAGCTGATCGCAGTGATAAGATCATTGATACGATCTCCTTTTTTAGCTTCATGGGAGGAGTCCCTGCCTGAGTTTTCGAGCCATCGTGCCCATTCATGTTCGGCTTCTGGGAGTTTTTGATCGGCAGCAGATTTTAAATAGTCCTGTGGGAGTTTATGATCTAGACCTTGATCTACAGAGAGGCCACCCATTTGCAAAGTATTGCGCCATTGGAAAAGGTTAAACTGAGCTTTAGCGTGCCCCTGCTCGGCAGCAGCCATGAGTAGTGTTCTTACGTTTACAATATTACGTCTTCCAACAATTGGATAAAAAAGCAGGTTCGCCAACTCAAATTTTGCTTCCACATGACCGTGAGAACTTGCTTCTTCGTAATACCTTTGGGCTTCCGCCCGTGCATTTTCGACGATACTCCATGGTAGTCCTCCATCTTCCCACTGCTGACGTGTTAGATCCCAGGATTGTCTTCTTGGAGGGATATGCTGGATGAAATTGTATAGTTTATGTGCCAGGTGATATTGAGCTTCGACTTTTACAAAATTAGCCATACCAGATCCCGTGTCGTGATCATCATGATCGGCGACTTCACGCAAAAACTGTAGAACCAGGTTTCTTTGTTCATCCGTGATGGGACCATCTTTTTCCATCAGCATCTGAGCACACTCATACTTTGCTTCTGGATTCAAAGAACCAGCAATCGTATAGTAATCAACGGCTTGTTCCCAGTCTTTACTGCTGCGATACATCTTTGCGAGCTGTAGTGCACAAGAGCCTACCCTTTCCTCTCTCTTCCTCTCTTCGGCTCGACTAGTTTCGGCATTTTCCATAAGAAGTGTGGGGTCTGGAGAGTGACGACCCTCTACCACCATTTTAAAGTATTTCTTTGCGTTTTTCTCACTCTTACAGCCACCCTCAGCTAATAAAAACATCCAGGCTATTCGAAACTGGGATTCCTCATGACCTCTTTCTCCGGCGAGTTCGTAATATGTTCGAGCAAGACTTGCATTTTTATTACAACCTTGTCCTTTGTCAAACTTCTCTGCTGTAAGAAAAAAATCATGGACACTTGGATGGGAGCGATAAGTGTGTATCATTAGTGTCAGAAGGTTTTGCTGTTCAGCCCTGCCTGACATCTCCTCATGAGATCCTATATAGTGAGCTTCTGAATCAATTCCGGCATGTTGCTGCTGTACGCTTAACTCCGTTATTACATAGTAATGTACTTCTTTAACCTGTGCGGCAAGTTTGATTTGGTTTTGACTCATTTGTGTAAATCGGGAAAGAGCGTAGAGTCCATCATAGAATCTTGCGTTATCATCATCACTGTTAGTGACAGAAGCTAAGAGGTAGGGAAGTCTCTTATTTTTACACATGGTATTAATGGTATCTGAAAAAGTTTTAATCGCTCCAGGATAGATCGTACTGTGCAAATTCAGATCAGATGCTATGTCTTCACCTTTTGAAAATTCATGGGGACGATTTACACTAATAGTATTTATGGGCATAATCAAAACTCCTTTTCTTCCATCGAACTTCCAAGTGCGGATCGGCTCATTTGTTTTCTGTCGCCGTTTTTTAAATGAGAGGCTGCCTCCTCCTCAGAGGCTAGTTTATATCCCGATTCATCATCATAACTTCTTTCTTCATCCTCAGCATCTTTCATAACCCGCCGTACATTTTCCTGTACTTCTTTGAGAAAGGCTTTGTCATTCACAAAGGCTTTGATGAATTCAGGAATCAATTGATACATCTGCTTTTCCTGTTCGAAGAAGCATTTAACGAGGCCTATCATTACCGGGTCATCATCAATTGTAAGACTTGAATTACGCCAGTAATTTTGAATTGCAGACTGAAACATATCGACCAAATCTTTAGCTCCTAGATAGTTGTTCACGCTTAGAAGATCTCCATAATAGAACTTGGAATTCAAATGGTAGCGTCTTTCTACTTCTCCCCAACTACTGATTCTCTCTTCTCTACCAGGGAGTAGGACTTTACCCCCAGCATCCTTACCGGGATAAAGTATCTTCTCATTTTCAATTAGAGCCTGGTAACCCGTTGTATCGGGCATTTGATCTAATCTTGAAGCGATCTGTTGAAATCGGTGAGCAGAATATGTCAGCATTGGATTAGCGGAGGAGTATTCTTGCCCTCCTCTTACCTGGAAAGGAGACATCCGGGAGGTATGATCCTGTTCAAATTGTGGCATCGCGGCATATGGAGTATGGCCGTATACCGGAGTTATCGCCGTTTGCACTTGTCCTACCAGTCGAGGTGGCGTTTCCTGGTATGGTTGACGAATATATTGAGTACGATTCATTTCATCTTCTTGTACAACACGAGGAGTACCACGAGGGGTACCAGGAGGTGTAGTAGTTCGAGG
This sequence comes from Chlamydiales bacterium, assembly GCA_047611865.1. Taxonomy (GTDB): domain Bacteria; phylum Chlamydiota; class Chlamydiia; order Chlamydiales; family JBDQID01; genus JBLFWS01. Next base: position 10,918 of record JBLFWS010000072.1, on the reverse strand, counting down.
ATGGGAATCAAAAGATCCACTAGATTCTTGTCTAGGCAATCCGGTTTCAATAGCTACCCGACGTCTCCCTAGTGGCCTTTCTGGTTGCTCCCCAAACTCATCATACATACGGTTTAACAATTCATCGTGAACTTTACCCATCTCAAGCTGTATTTCCCGACGGATTCTTCGGGAATCCTGAAGCTCTTCTTCTGGTCTGTTTGTCAAGCGATCTATAGAGGATAAAATTTTAGGAAATACAAGCATGCCGATTGTGGTAAGAGATACAGTCAAAGAGAAGCCAAGTATGGGCAATGCAATCGATGAAACAAGAGCTGCCAGTTGACCAATATGGCCCATGTGGCGTTCTGCAAAAGAGAGCCTGCGACCGGTACATGCTGAATAGGTTTTCGCGAGGACGGGTGTCATCGTAAGTCCCAGGGCGACAGTTGCAGCAGCAGCAGTTCCCAAAGTCGATAATGCAGCCGTGGTTAAAAGAGTTCCACCTGCTAGTTGAGTAAGTTTTGCACTGAGCTCAAAAGAGGAGGCTGTCCGTTCTCCTTTGGCTTGATTATAGAGGCTGATTGCTTCTCCTACACCTGTAAATGCTGCTCCCATGGTCATTAAGACCGAAGGATTTGAAATTATACTCATGCAAAATCCCCATAGTATTCTTTATAAAGAGTAGCAGGTCATACCATAAATGGATGTTAAAATTAAAATATAATTAGAGAAAAGATGGCGTTGGATTTGACACGAGCGTTTAAGGGAATTTAAATGACTAAAAAAAACAGCCTCTTTTTTAGGTAAATATTGCAAGTCGCTGGGGGATGCCTGTTTCCACAACTCATGTGTCCTGGTTCAGCTATTATGGGATTGGGAATGATTGAAATGGGGAATTGCAGAAAAAGGTAATTAGAACCATGTTGATAGCATGGCTTCTGACTGTACCTGGTGCAGCCTTATTGTCGAATGGGTTTTCTTTTTAATAAAATTGTTCACTGATGTAAAGGAAAGAGAGATTATGTCCTTGCTGACTCTCAATGATCAAATGAGCTTTTCGCAGAAGCTCTCCCAAGAAAAGATAGAAATCAAGCGCTCTAGTATCAAGATCCTACAGGTAAATATTGGTAAGAAATGCAATATGACATGTAGCCATTGTCACGTGGACGCTGGGCCTCTACGTACAGAAAACATGTCCAGAGAAACGATTGATCGTCTTTTACTCTTATTAGCACAGGAGCCAGATATTCATACTGTCGATATCACTGGTGGAGCGCCTGAACTCAATCCTCACTTTCGTTATTTTTCTCAAAGTATCAGGGGTATGGGAAAAGAGGTCATAGATCGCTGTAACCTTACGGTTTTATTTGAAGTCGGGCAGGGGGATACCGCTCAGTTTTTAGCAGAACAGAGGATTCAAATCGTAGCTTCCCTTCCCTGTTATTCAAAGCTCAATGTAGATGCACAGCGGGGGAAAGGGGCGTTCGACAAAAGCTTGCAAGGACTCATCCTTTTGAATGACCATGGGTATGGTAAAGAAGGAACGGGACTCAGCCTAAACCTTGTGTACAACCCAGGAGGGGAGCACTTGCCACCTCCTCAAGAACAGCTTGAATCAGACTACAAAGTTAGATTGAGGGAAGATTTTGGCATAGAGTTTAACCGCTTATTCACCATTACCAATATGCCCATAAAACGTTATGTGCGCTACTTGAAAAGAAAGGGCTTTTTGGAGGAGTATATGAAAATTCTCATCGATAACTTTAATGGGAAGGCCGCACAAAATGTGATGTGTACAGAGTTGGTGTCGATCAGTTGGGATGGGAAAATTTATGACTGTGACTTTAATCAGATGCTGGAAATTCCTGTTAATGGAAAGAATCTAAGTATCTGGGAAATAGAAAAGCTTAGCGATATAGATGGAAAGATCGCATTTGGAAATCATTGCTATGGATGCACCGCAGGTACCGGGAGTTCCTGCGGAGGCTCTTTGCTTTAAGCTAAAGGTAAAACATGAATCAAATTCTTCAAGACGTAAAAACCTATTACGGAAAAACACTCGAAACGAGTAAAGACCTCCAAACCACAGCATGTCTTGCGGGTGCAGTTCCTAAATATTTAAGACCTTATGTTTCGAATATCCATGAGGAGATCATATCAAAGTTCTATGGTTGCGGATCTCCAATTCCGTCTGCTCTAAAAGGGGCAACGGTTCTTGACCTAGGCTGTGGATCAGGGCGTGATTGCTATATCTTGTCACAGCTCGTGGGAGAGGAGGGCAGGGTGATCGGTGTAGATATGACACTAGAACAGTTGACTGTAGCCCGTAAACATCTAGACTACCACACAGACAAATTTGGCTATTCTTCTCCAAATGTGGAGTTCTATGAGAGCTATATTGAAGATTTACAGTTGATTGAAGAAGCCTCCATTGATGTGGTCGTTTCTAATTGTGTCATCAACCTTTCTGCTAATAAGGAAAGGGTGTTCAGCGAGATATTCAGGGTATTAAAGCCAGGTGGAGAACTTTATTTTTCTGATATCTTTTCCAGTAGACGGATTTCTAAGGAACTAATGGAAGATCCCGTTCTTCTCGGAGAGTGTTTGAGTGGCGCTTTGTATATTGAAGACTTTCGGCGGATGCTTCAAAAAGTCGGATGTCAGGACTATCGAGTTCTTGCTAGCCACAATGTTTCTCTTAAAAGCATTGAAGTGGAGGGAAAGTTAGGGATGATAGATTTTGATTCTATCTTGATCCGAGCTTTTAAATGCGACTTTGAAGATCGATGCGAGAATTACGGGCATGTAGCTTATTATCTGGGGTCTCTTGAAGGGGCAAGTCATGAATTTGTTTTAGACGACGAGCACGTATTTAAAAAGGGGCTTCCTGTTCCTGTATGTGGAAATACCGCTAAAATGTTGAGTGAGACGCGTTTCAAAAAGTATTTCAATGTGCTAGGCGAATTTTCTACTCACTATGGATCTTTCGATTGTGCACCTCAAACGATTCGAGAACTTAGCGCCGGGGCGTGTTGTTAAATCAGGGAGAAGAAAACGATGCTTGGAATTATTGGTGGGACAGGTCTTTATCAACTAGAAGGCTTAGAAGTTCTTAAAGAACATGAAGTGACGACACCTTACGGAAATCCCTCAGGGACTTTACTGCAAGCTAGATGGGGTGAACAGACATTCATATTTTTGCCAAGACACGGGAAAAATCATGAACTTTTGCCCCATGAAGTAAATTACCGTGCCAATATATGGGCGTTGAAATCACTAGGCGTTACACAGCTTATCGGAGTCTCGGCCGTAGGTAGTCTACGAGAAGAACTAGCTCCTGGTGATTTTGTTATTCCCTCGCAATATTTTGATTTTGTCAAAGGACCACGTGAAAAGACCTTTTTTGGTGGGGGGCTTGCCGCACATGTTTCTACGGCACTTCCTACTTGTTCCTTGCTTAGTCAGACAATTAGAGCAAGGGCAGAGAAGTTGGGCTTGACCATGCATACGGGGAAAACCTATGGCTGTGTTGATGGGCCACGTCTTGGTAGCAAAGCGGAGAGTCATTTCTTGAGAGATTCTGCTAATTGCGATCTTGTAGGCATGACCAATGTCCCCGAGGTTTTTTTGGCTCGTGAGGCACAAATGTGCTACTGCACTATTGCTGTGGTAACGGATTATGATTGTTGGCGTGAGAATCCTGATGAGCATGTGACGGTTTCTGATGTCATCAGACGCTATGGCGAGAGTCTCCATAAGGTGAAAGGGCTACTAAAAGAAGTTCTCAAAGCTGGATTCCCTGCAGCGAACGACAGTTGTAGAGGAAGTTTAAAAAACGCCCTGATGACAAGAGAAGAGACGCTAACTGAAGAAAAAAAAGAGCTGCTAAATTTACTTAGAGAGTGAGGGATATGCTCGACCTGTCTGTGGTCATTCCTTTGAAGCCTGAGGAAGATTGCTTAGAAAGATTAAGAGAAGACCTGGCCCTTTTACCCGATGGGGTAGAGCTACTCCTTGTTTACCCGGAAGGAGCAAAAGCTCCCTCCTTCAATATTTCAGGGAAAACAGTAAGGCTTATCCCCTCAAAACCTGGGAGAGCGCAGCAACTAAATTATGGGGCAGATCTTGCAAGCAATACCTATTTATGGTTTCTCCATGCGGACTCTCGCTTTGTCCCGGATACGGTATCAAAATTGTATCAATCGATTAAGCAATCTCCTGAGGCTTTGCACTATTTTAACTTAGAGTTTTATGGTGGTTCATCGCTTATGAAGCTAAATGCAGCAGGAGCATGGCTGCGCTCTCACTTATTGGGAATTCCTTTTGGAGATCAGGGGTTTTGTCTATCAAAAGAGCTTTTTCAGAAAATAGGAGCCTATCCTGAGGATGTGTTATATGGCGAAGATCATCTTTTTGTATGGTACGCAAAGCAACAGGGCATTAGACTGTCCTACACAGGTAGCACACTATTGACGAGTCCACGAAAGTACCAATGCAAAGGTTGGCTTTATGTGACGATCTCTCATCAGTATTTATGGATTAAACAGGCATTTCCAGAATGGATCAAAACCCTTTTTAGAAAGAGGACTTAATGACAACGGCGGTGGCAATTTTTGTCAAAACACCGGGGCTATCTCCTGTAAAATCAAGACTCGCGGCTTCTATCGGAAAAGGAAAAGCAGAGGCATTTTATCTCCTAAGTGTTCAGGCTAGCGAAGCTGTAGTTCTGAGTGCAAAAGCTCTTCTGAATAATCGCTTACATCCTTATTTTGCTGTGGCAGAAAAAGAAGCTGTCAATCTGCCGATCTGGAAGAATTTGACTGCAATGCATTCTGGTGAGGGCGGGCTTGGCTTGCGTCTGGATTATGTTTATTCGACGTTATTAAAAAAGCATCAGTCAGTACTTTTAATAGGAGCTGACAGTCCACAAATAACTCCTGATATTATCGTACAGGCACATGGGATGTTGAAGCAGAGCAGCTCTTTTATTTTTGGTGGTGCACACGACGGAGGTTTTTATTTGTTTGGGGGTTCCAAACCCGTCAGCAAAGAGATCTGGAGTGATGTCACTTATAGCTCGGAGAAAACGCTAGAACAAATGGTTCAAAATTTTTCAGCTATCGGTGAGATAACTTATCTTAAGCCTTTAAGCGATGTGGACATTGAGAGCGACATAAACATTTTAGAGCACGAATTCTCATCACCCCTTTTACCTCCACAAAAGAAGTTAAAAGAATGGTGTGTGACGGAAATCGTGGGCAAGCTTAATTATTAATTATTAATTATTAATTTTCTGATTTTGATTCGATAGTTTTGAACGTTCATGGGGGGCGAGACGGACAGGGCGTTTGTGGTTGCACCATGCAAGAACCCCTCGAGGTATGCAAATATTATTATTATTATTAGGAAAAGCCAACTTTTAATTAAAGAGCTTTTCCTGTAAAATACTCTCCTTTTAGATCTTAGGGATATTTAGGAGTAGAGATATGCGGGCGACGGGTAAGTTTCCACCATTGTTAATTCAAGTAAATTTTGAAGAGGAGATACTTCCCGTAGCGGAATCTGTTCAGAATAGAGAGGATTCTTCTCATCAAATTATTGAAGGAATCTATGTCGGGAATTCAAAGTCCGGTGACGATGTCTTTGCCAGTAACCCCGATAAAATTTCAATAGTCATTAACCTTTTCGGCAGGAAAAAATACGAAGAGGCTTTGCTGAAAGGAAATTCACAAGTAAAATTGATGAATTTATCAGTTCAGGATGATGGAAATACTGCTGAGGAGTTCCTTAAAATTTGTAGCGGAAAGGAAAGTTTTGACCGGGATGATGTTAAAACCTGGTTTAAAGCTGCATTCGACAAGATTGACGAGTGTTTGAAAGCTTCAGGCAAGGTATTGATTCATTGCCACGAAGGAATCTCCAGAAGTGTAACATTGACGACAGCCTACCTAATGAAGAGAGAGGGTTGGTCCTTCGATGAGGCGATGAAAACAGTGCGAAGCGCTCGTGATAAAGCTAGTCCAAACATTGGCTTTGTTTTGCTGCTTAAAGATTACGAAGAGTTGTTGAAAAAAAAGTTTGAAGAAGAAATTAAAGAGGCTAATAGCATTCAGTACGAAAGCTTTGTTTGTGGATCTTCATATAAGAGGCACAGGCTGGACAACTTACCTTTGTAGCCTTCCATAAGATACTAATCCTGAGTTAATTCCTTACAATCTGTTACGATCCCATATAATTAGAATTCTTCATTTATGAAGAACTGAAGTAATAAGAGCCTGCTTTCGTTATTTTTTGCTTTATAAAGATAGCTGAATTCAAGTTTCTAACGCTTTACAAGCCTTTCGAAAGCTTCTTTAGGAGTCTCCCAATCTAAGACCTTTCTAGGGCGTTCATTTAATTGATTCTGAGCAAATTTAATTTCTTCGATTGAGACTTTGCTAAAGTCTGTTTTCTTTGGGAAATATTGCCGAATTAAACCATTTGTATTTTCATTTGTTCCCCTTTGCCAAGGGCTTCTAGGGTCTGCAAAGTATACTTTGACACCTGTTTCTTCTGTCATTTTTTTATGCTCAGCCATTTCTAAACCTCTATCGTATGTCATCGATTTTTTCATTGATGGCTCAACTTCTTCAAAAACTTCACTAAAAGATTCTCGAACGATTTTAGCATCTTTTCCTTTAATAGGTGCCAGAATGACTAATCGAGTGGTTCTTTCCACAAGAGTGGCTAGAGCACTTTTATGATTTTTTCCAATAATTAAATCTCCTTCCCAATGCCCTGGAACTTTCCTATCATCAACTTCTTCAGGTCTTTCCGATATGGGAGTTGCATCTGAAATCTGTCCTCTTCTAGAATGAACCTGGGAATGGTCTTTTCGAAGTAGTCTTTTGGAACGCAAAAAACTTGTAAATAATTTTCGTAATTCTCCTCGAGGAAAGGCGTAAATGTATTTATAAATCGTTTCATGGGAAATCCATTGCAAAGGCTCATCAGCGTATTCTTTTTTTATCTTTTTACTGATTTGCTCTGGAGAAAATATTTTAAATAATTCCTGGAAAAGCTTTTCAAAGATCTCTGGATGAATATCTAATATACGTTTTCTACCTCGAAAAAGAATCTTGCCCTCCGCCTGATTATTTGCTTTTGAAGGAGAAGAATTGGCCTTCGACCCGAAACGTTTTAGTTCTCGAGAAACTGTAGATTGGGACCTTTTAAGTTTCTCAGCTATTTGACTGTCAGATAGCCCCTGATTATATAGGGCGTAAATCTGTTCTTTTTCTTCTAAATTTATTCGTTTATAACTCATTCTTAGCATACTAACATATAATTAAAATTTATGCGTTAGAAAATTGAACCCAGGATATAAAAAAGCAAAGCGTGTGAATGCTCTTATTTGATAATGTAATAAAAAAAGTATTATAATGTTATGTAAGTGTGTTTATTGAGCTCAAAGTATCGTTTTTGACACGCAAGATATTTTCAAGAACTTCCTAATAAGTTTTAGGGAAAAGTAAGGTGTGGATATGGTCAATAGAGGTGATCCAAACGTTAGTGTTGGTCCATCGTTTCCAGATGGTTCGAAGGAGGAGCCTATCGGGAAAGGCTCTAAATTAATCGGCCGAAAAGTTTCTCAGAAGGAAGGTCTGAAGCGTTCTACACTTTCAAGAATTTTCAAAGTATTTAAAGAGGAAATATTCAGTGGATGCATAAGTACAGAAAAACTACTGGAAGACAATTCTTATTCCAAAGGGGTGGAAGGTCAATTTCCACCCGGATTTTTTTTAGATATGAAGGGATTAGAAGATACCCGTTCTACTGCAAGCTCTACGCCGATCTCTTCAGATGGTCCTTCATCGATCTCCTCAAAAGACTCTTCTCCGATTTCTTCCCCTCAAGTTTCACTCCACGGGGAGGATTCGATTTTAGAATTAGAAACAGGAGAATTGAAACCAGAACATGCTTATTCACTACTTATAAGTGCTCAAAAAAATGCTTCTACAAATTGTTTTGATTTAACGCAGAAGAATGATTCAATCAGGGGGAATTTTCTGGAAAGCGGTCAAAAGCTTGCCGAAGTAGCCCATTATGTACAGACGAATGAGGGGCATGAAAGTATGTTAGCATCTCTTGGCAACATAGAAAGTGCTGTCATTGAGGATAGAGATGCCTCAATTGATGAACTTTCTATGAAATTCAAGGCAATAGGGTCTCCGAGCAAAGCCGAAGTACAGCGTTTTCAAAAGGATGTTCAGACAGTTCGCTGTCGGGCTAATGCCCTAATAAGGCAGCCAAAACTTCTCAGTCAATTTAAAGATTTTCAAGTTTTTCATATCTGGCTGCATTCATGTGATGTTGGCTTACGAGCTAATGTTCTATCCGAGGGAGTGGACCTTCAAAACAAACCCATACCCGGCTTGGAAATTGGAGCTACAAATTTAGATGACTTGCTGATGGCTGTTGGTGTAGATCACGATGCGGCGATGGGATATATGCTGGTGGATCATGAAACGGGAAAAAATGTTTTTGCGGAAAGTCATGCAGATTTGCTAACGAAGCTTGAGGAAAAAACAGAGTTGGGGGAAGCAAAGTATTCTTTCGCCAGATCCAGACAGAAAGGTATGAAAGATAACGAGAGCGAAGGAATGAGTTTGATTCAGCATAGGAAGTCTATGGTAGCGCATACTAGAGACATAAGGACGATTCTTAGTGGTTTAGCGGATAAATTATGCCCAAAATTGACTCTTCAAGAGAGTGGGGTAGTAAAGGGCCTCACCTTCGATGCTTTTGCGGCAACGGTTCCTGGAGAGTTCCTTGATTGTTTTGGAAGTCCGACAATGAGATTAAACACAGTCCGGAATGGTGCAGACGGATTATTTACGTCGACTTTGAGTTCAGACACTCCAGATCCTGCCCTTTCATTAAAAGTCCCCGAAGGGACTCCTAAGAGGCAAGGACAAAGAGCCAGGATTGATTCATTGAAAGCTGAAATTGAGGAAAAAGGCATTGACGTTGCAGTCAAGCGTCTACCTGGGCGTGTGGTAGGATTTGCGGACCTTGGAGCACTGGTAAGTGAGGGTTCTGAAGATTGGGTCAGGGGAGAATCATCAGGGGTTTTCTCTGAGGAGTTCTTTGGGAGATTTGGAAAGGATGCGACAGTATTATTAGACTATGCTGCAAAAGTTAAGGAATGGGCAAAGGGTGGTTATGAGGTGATCCCCGGAAGAGAGGAGGTCAAAGCATTACATTCGTGGGCACACTTCCACAGTAGTCAGGAGAGTTTCGCTGAAGGACGCATTTTACTGGCAGAGGATAACCTTTTGGGTATGATCGCAATGGAGGAATATTTAACGGGTATGAGTAGCGATGCACGACCCGATGGATGGGAGGAGAGTCACCGTCAGAATGCATTAGATATGGTCAGTAAAATACGTTCTGGTTACCAAAAGCAATACTGTGTGGGAAATGACAATCAGCCTCTTGTGGATAAAGAAATTGGTAAATGGAAAATTCGCGATTCAGCTGCCAGCAGTGTCAAAACATATGCCAAAGAATTGCTCGATCTTTTGCCCGAAGAGTTAAGAACGAAACCGAATCCCAGAGGTGGAGTAACATTTGATTCCTGCCTATCAGAAATGTCTGGAGGAGATGTGAACTCAATGCTAGTTTTAAATAGCTCGGAATTGAACGAACTATTCTTGAAGTATGACTCAACAGTTTCTTCACGTGCGGATATGAGTCCATTCGCCATGGCAAGACAAAATGCGGGGTGGCAAGATTTCGCTTTAAGTAATTACACAGCTACCCATTCGTCATAAGCTTTTTTACTTGCGCCAATCAAAATAACAGCTATTTGAGAGAGCATAAAGGCGCTTAGCCAGAAGAGGGCACTTTGCATGAATCCATAGGAGTGGAGTCCGACACCTAGCATGTTTACTCCAAACCAGGAAAAGCTGCATATGACGTTCCCGAAGATCGCGAGGTACATGACCCCTTGAGCTTTGATCAGATTGCCCCAGCGGGCATGAAGGATTATAGCATTCCATAAAACGATCATCAAAGCACCGTTTTCTTTAGGGTCCCAACCCCAGAATCGACCCCAGGATTGGTCAGCCCAAATACCCCCAAGAATAGTTCCCACAAAGCTGAAAAAAGTGCTGAAGCAGATAATCCCATAGACCATACTATAAATGGATCGTTGGGTTGATTTATCTACCTGAGGAAATAAGCCTCTTATTACATACGCACAAGCGAGAAACCCTGCAAGCAAAGCGGAACTGTAACCCATACTTATAGTTACGACGTGGGTGCTAAGCCAGAAGTTGGAATTGAGAACGGCGCGCATCATCTCCATTGTATCGCCTTTATTCATCAGGTGATGGGCTACAATCAATGAGAGGCTCCCTGTAATAGAGGCTACGCAAGAGCCGATTCCATTGCGGTACAGGCGTTCGAGGATAATTCCAAGGGAAACACTACCCCATCCGACAAAAACAGCAGAAGAGTATAAGTTCGTAACGGGGGGGGGCCTTCTATATACATTCGGCAGAGTAGTCCGGTGAACTTCTAGTTCTCCATAGGAATAATATTTTCCGTCTTCCGCTTGCTTATTAATAAGAGGCAGCACATCGGGATTGTCGATACGAATCATTTTTAGGGTATCACCCTTTCGGGCATCCATAGTAAGGGTGGCCAGCCATTCGATAGGGGAGAGGCTTCGTCCTTCGTGAGTCAGAGATTGGTTTTCTCGTAAGATCAGGAGGGAAGTCCTTGCAACGCTATCGAGAGGTTTCAGACGGCCTTGATGTTGGACGGGAAGCTTTTTTAAGCCGTTAAAATCAAAGTCTGAAGGGGTGCTTCTGCTAATGAAAAAGAAGCTGCTAGGATGATCGGTTTTTTTCATTTTTTTCGCCTGACAAAGTTACTGAAGCTGAAAAAG
>JBLFWS010000071.1:0-15554 GCA_047611865.1 Chlamydiales bacterium | reverse complement strand
TAGATATGATTTCACCTCTGTAAAGTTCTTTTTTACTCATTCGTATAATCTCCATAGGCCTCCCAATTTAGAAAGAGAATCCAAAGATTATAACTAAAGGTGACATTTCAACTTAGTTTTATAGGTGGTATTATCACGTTGCCTCTACATTTTTCAGAAAGTACTTGTGAAATAAGCACTTCGTATTAGATAATGTCCCCACTCTGGACTGGTAGCTCAGTGGATAGAGCACCCGCCTTCTAAGCGGGCGGTCACAGGTTCGAATCCTGTCCAGTCCAAGTTTTTCTTTCCACATTCCATAAAGTTCTTATTTCTTGAGATCTCCAACATCGCTTCTGTCGCGTATTTTCAAACGGGAAAAGCTCGACGAAGACACCCCGCCCCAAAAAAAAATAAGCTTAGCAGAGTTCCGGATTGTGAATTAAAATTACAAATATAAAGAAGACAAAAAAAAAGCCGCTGATAAATATTTATCAGTGACTTTTAAATTCTACCACCGCGCCCAATATTGAAGAGGGAGATTGATTATTGGTAGGCAAAATCTCGTCAAGGTGGCGGTATTCTAATAATACTTAAAATCTCACGGTGTCAGCCGGTAGGAGATTACTCAGCGTGTTCGTGCTCGGCGTCAGCTTCTTCATCATTAGCGTGGCCTTCTTCGATAATCTCTAGATTGACACGGATACCATTTCGGCTGGCAACTGACATTAGCAGGGTGCGAATCGCGTTAATGGTTTTTCCTTTTTTCCCGATAATCTTTCCAATGTCAGATTTTTCAACAGCGAGCTCGATTATCAACGTTTGAGTTCCACCGATTTCGTTGATGTGTACCTTATCAGGATGGTCAACCAGATTTTTGACAATGTACGCTACAAAATCTTTCATAGTTCGTTCCTTTTTGGGTTGTAAATGAACTGCTTGTGTTCGCGCAATTAATGTTTAATTACCCCTCAAAACTGATGTTACAACAAGCCTTGATTATTAATCTAGAGGAAAACTTTTTTTTCTTTTTAGGAAGTAATGTATTTGAACTAAAGGAATAAGAAAAATCTTATTCATGGTATTGAATGCCTAGATTAAGTATTTTTAGCAAGAAATCTTATTATAAAAAAAACTGTTTCGAAAAGTATTCCTCAAGTGGGGAATCCTTAAAATAAAAGATATGTTTCTTCTTGAAGCTTAATGAGATAGAGCTCAGTTTTTTTCTAAAATAAATGTTACAGGTCCGTCGTTGATAAGTTCAACTTCCATTTTTGCTGCAAATATTCCCGTTTGAACATTGTCAAGTTCATTTTTCACTTCTTTGACAAATTGATTATATATTTCGACCGCATTTTCTGGCGGAGCTGAATCAATAAAAGAAGGGCGCCTTCCTTTCGAGCAATCTCCATATAAAGTAAATTGGCTGACAATAAGGGCTTCTCCCTGGATGTCTTTTAAGCTCAAATTCATCTTACCTTGTTCATCTGAAAAGATACGGAGATTCACTAGTTTGTTCGTTAACCAGGAAGTAGTTTGTGGTTTATCATCTTTGTGGACACCAAAAAAAACGAGAAGGCCTTTGCCAATACTCCCACAAACCTCCCCCTCAACAGTAACGCTGGCTTTTGAAACTCTTTGGACAAGTAGGCGCATGCTTACTCCGAATTAGTATTCTTGGGTGTCGACTTTAGGAAAATACTTAGTGATTATGCTGTGCATATCATCAGGAATTGAAGCTTTCAAATCCAGTTTTTCTTGAGTGAAAGGGTGGATGAAAATGAGACGATGGGCATGAAGCATTTGGCGAGTTACAGCGTATTTTTTGTTGCTCTGGATGCTGCCATAAACATTGTCTCCGAGGATTGGAGTTTTATTATGTTGAGAGTGAACTCTAATTTGATGAGTCCTGCCTGTTTCTAAAGTAACTTCAACGAAGCTTAATGCGCTATTGTATGCATGAGTGTTAAAGATACTGGAAGCAGGTTTTCCACTTTCGAGTATGGCCATTTTTTTTCTGTTGACTGGGTGGCGGCCAATGGGAGCTTCAATACGGGTTTCGCCAGGGTTTCCTATGCAGATAGCTAGATACTTTTTTTCGATTTTCCTTTCGGAGAATAGTTGAATTAAGTGTTTCTGAGCTTCATAGGTTTTGGCTGCCAGGAGTATGCCAGAGGTGTCTTTGTCTAGTCTGTGGACGATGCCCGGGCGCAATGTATTCTTTGGGTTTTCTAGATTGTCACAGTGGTACAGTAAGCCGTTGACGACTGTTCCTGTCCAGTGGCCGGGAGCGGGATGTACAACAGTTCCGGGGGATTTATTAATAGCAAGAAGATACTCATCTTCGTAAATGACGTTGAGGGAGATGTCCTCAGCTTCTAAATTAATATCTGGAGGGAGAATAAAATGAATCTCTACAGAATCTCCAGCTTGGAGATAGTGCCGCTTTTTAACGGCGTTGTCATTAACCAGGACTTTGTGACTTTCTATAAGATATTGAAAGTAAGTTCTTGATTTTTCATTGAAGCGCTTCGTCAGGATTATATCCAGGCGTTCCTGGCTATCCTCTTCAGAAGCAATAAAGATTTCTGATTCACTATAAGACATTGTGGGGCTATGACTGCTCTGTTGTAACAAGTAATACTGCTGGGTTTAAAATGAAGTTATGGTTTGGTGCGAGTTTTTTGGTGATGCTATAAATATTTGCCTGGAGAAGTTCAAGCTCTGGGGGGCTAGTGATTTGTCCAACGAATTTTCCAATGTAACGTTTCCCCTCATAAATAACTTCATGGAGATATTCACTACTATTGTTGATAAAAAGTTGAACTGCGTGTGAATTTGCTTTAGTCAAAGCGTCTTCTAGGGATGCTTCGACTTCAAAGCCAAAGAAAAGTTTAAGATCCAAGATATACATGTTTACGACACCGATGGGGTTATGGTAGTCCTTTGATATTCTTCCGGATGCGTTCGTTGCTTCTCCTCATTTGATTGAGGATGGTGGTGGTAATACCTTGGAGGGTAGCTTGGTAAACTTCGGGTGCTTTTCTGTGTAGAGCACTAAAGCTAACAGTTTTGAAGCCCTCTTCATCCGCCTCGCCGTTGGGCGTATTGCTGCCAGCTTCCGCATCAGCCAAGTTAGCTTGGTTGGCTTCAACAATAGCATCAGGCGGTATTAGGTTTGACATACTCTCAGGGCTTTCGGCAGACATAAAAAAACCTTATTTTTAATGACACAAGTCTTCCCATTCACCCTCCATTATACACAAAAACGCATTAATTTTCAATTATATAGGTGATCTGGAAGGAGATGTAAAGGAAGTATATAGGATATAGGCCTGAAAATCGAAATAAGCGGGTTTTAGAGGCTTTTTCAGCTTTTATAACCCGCTTATTTTTTTAGGCAAAGGTCACTTTTTTAACTTCTTTGTTAGCAATTCGAATCCCTTTGGCCGAAACACCCTTGATTGCTACGCTATCTAAGTCGAAAGTAGATTTGTTAACTTTTTGACGAGCTTTGGGTTTATAGGAAATCTTGGCTGTAACATCCGGGCGTGTAGTGATCGTTTCGAGCTTCATTCCAGGCTCAAAGAACTCATAGGTCTTTTCGAGGATGAATTTGCTGACGACGAAGCGTTTTGCATAGCAGAAGCTGGACTTGGGATCCGTATACACCGCTCTAAATATGGTTTTTTTGTCTGCAATTCCCATGTATATTATGGCTTTGCCATTATGGGCTACGTAGAGCTTTTCGGGTATATTGATGACGGTATAGGTGCCGTCACTATAAATAAGTAAAAGCTTATCGTAATTAGTACATTCCAATCGATTTTCACTGTTGACCTTAGTTCCAATATAGCCGGCTTTGGGGTCCAGACCTACTTTGAGTTCTCTGGTGGCCATAGCTTTTTTGTCGATTTCGACGATCTCTTGGAAGCTTGTTTTTCGAGAAAAATCTTTGCCGTAGCGTTTAATGAGGTCTTTCAGGTAGTCGATGGTCGTTTTTTTCATATTCTTGAGTTTACGATCGATTTGCTTCAAGCGATTCCTCATTGCTTCAATATCATCTTGGTTTTTATCGATATCAAAGCGAGAAATCCTTCTGATAGGAATTGCTAGAAGGCGTTGAATGTCTTCAGCCTTGGGTAAGCGGGAGAGTTCACTGTGATAGGGTTTGAGACTTTTTTCGACGGTAGAGTTAAGCATGTCCGCAGAAGAAACTTTTTCCAGGTCTTTGTATAGACGGTTTTCGATAAAAAGCTGCTCAAGGGTTCTTTCAAAAATCTTCTGTTCAATGCGTTCGCTCTCAATCTCAAGCTCTCGGCGGAGATATTTTTGGAGGTTTTCCACGTGGAAACGCAGGATTTCTTCTACGTCCGTTTCCCAAGGGAGGTTGTCTTTAATGACTATGATCTGGGAGCTTATGGAAACTTCACAGTCAGTAAAGGCATAAAGTTGATTGATGATGGATTGAGCATGCTGTCCACGGGGAAGCTTAATTTCTACCTCTACCTTTTCTGCGGTGTAGTCATTGATGCGCTCAATCTTGATCTTTCCTCTTTTAGCCGCTTCGTCTATGGAGCGCACAAGAGATTCAGTAGTCGTCCCATAGCATATTTCTTTGATAACAAGTGTCTTGTCATCCTGGGCACTAATTTTAGCTCTTAGTTTAACTTTACCTCGTCCTTTGTCGTATTCAGAGGCATCCATTATACCTCCCGTAGCAAAGTCCGGAAGGATAGTGATCGGCTTTCCTTCCAATATCGCGATTTCCGCCTCGAGAAGCTCAGTGAAGTTATGGGGCAGGATTTTTGTGGCCATTCCGACAGCTATACCCTCAGCTCCCTGGATGAGTAGCAGAGGTATCTTTGCTGGTAGGGTCACAGGTTCCATGTTTCGGCCATCGTAGGAGGGGATGCTCTGAGTAAGGTCGGGGTTGAACATGGTCTCTTTCGCGAGTTTTGATAGACGCGTTTCAATATAACGGGCTGCAGCTGCTGGGTCGCCAGTGAAGATATTTCCAAAGTTTCCCTGGAGATCAAATAAGAGGTCTTTAACCGCCATATTGACCAAAGCATCATTGATTGGAGCGTCCCCGTGTGGGTGGAAGGCCATGGTTTGACCCACGACATTTGCTACTTTGTGAAGTTTCCCATCATCCATTTTGAAAAGAGTGTGGAGAATCCTTCGCTGAACGGGTTTGAGGCCATCCACGACATGGGGGATGGATCGGTCAAGGATGACATATGAGGCATATTTGATGTAGTTTTGTTGCATTAATTGTTTGAGATCTTCCATGTCCGCCTTAAACCTTTTTGTTCAGTGTAAGTTCTTTCTGTCTGGATAGTTCTTGTAACTCTTGATCTTCATTAATCAGGTTTTCCATAATGAATTTCTTGCGTTGAGGAGTGTTTTTTCCCATGTAGAATTCGAGGGTAGGTTTTATGTCAGAAAAATTGTTGACGGTGACCTGTATTAGACGCATGTCTTTGCATATGAATTGCTTGAACTCTTTGGGGGAGATTTCTCCAAGGCCTTTAAAACGGGTCATTTCAAGGCTTTTTCCCTTGAGATCTTTAAGAGCTATGTCACGTTCTTCATCAGTGAAACAGTAAGCAGTCTTATCTTTATTTCGAACCTTGTAAAGGGGTGTTTCGAGTATATAAAGGTGTCCGTTGACTACAAGGCTTTCAAAATAGGTAAGAAAAAAGGTTATTAGAAGGTTGCGAATATGCATTCCGTCTACATCGGCATCAGTAGCTAGAATGACTTTATTATAACGAAGGTTGGCCACGTCGTCTTCAATATTGAGAGCGTTCATGACGTTAAACATTTCTTCGTTCTTATAAAGTTGGTCCATTTTCATGCCGTGGACATTCAGAGGTTTTCCGCGAAGGGAAAAAGCAGCTTGGGTCATAGGATCGCGTGAAGCGATAATTGAGGCACTGGCGGAGTCACCTTCCGTCAGAAAAATCATAGTCTTTTCTGCAAATTTTGAGGGGTGATTGTAGTGGTATTTGCAGTCGCGAAGTTTGGGGATTTTAAAAGAAATTTTCTTCTGCTTTTCCTTGGCTTCTTTTTTTACAGAAGCGAGCTCACGGCGTACTTTTTCGTTAAAAGCGATTCTTTCTTTTATACGAGAGGCAATTTCTGGATGTTTGTGGAGGAGATCTGTAACAGCCTTCTTGACATTCTGAACCCATTCAGCTCGCAATTCTGTATTGTTGAGCTTGTGCTTGGTTTGTGATTCGAATACAGGTTCTTTGACTTTCATCAGAACGGCCCCGACAATGCCCTCGCGAACATCTACGCCTTGATAGTTCTTTTTGGTAAATTCGTTAACCCCTTTCAGGAGCCCTTCACGGAAGGCAGAGAGGTGAGTTCCACCGTCTGTCGTGTACTGGCCATTGACAAAAGAAAAGTGAGTTTCACCATAGCTATGGGTATGGAGAAAGGCGAACTCGAGGTTGGGACTGCGGAAATGGAGGGGTTCGTAAAGTTTGTCGTCTGTTACTTCACTATTGAGAAGGTCCAATAGACCGTTTTTGGATACGAAAGTCTCTCCATTAAATTTGAGCTTTAAACCTGTGTTGAGATAAGCATAGTGCCAAATCCGCTTTTGAATGTACTCCAGCTGAAATTTATATTTCTTGAAAATCTCAATATCAGGGATGAATTCGACATATGTGCCATCTTTTTCTTTTGAGGAGCCTTTTTTCTTTGTTTGTAGGTGACCTTTTTCAAAGGTGGCTTCCATGGATTTTCCATCACGGACACTACGAACAAAGAAATAGCTGGCTAAAGCGTTAACAGCTTTTGTACCTACCCCATTGAGACCTACAGAGAACTGGAATACATCGTCATTATACTTGGCACCGGTATTGATTTGGCTGACGCAGTCGAGTAGCTTTCCTAAAGGAATGCCTCGACCATAGTCACGGATCTTTACAAGACCAGTATCGTAGTCAACTGCGATCTCAATCTTACTTCCATGTTCCATTATGAACTCATCGATACTGTTATCGATAATTTCTTTTAGAAGGATGTATATCCCATCATCGTGGTGGGAGCCGTCACCGAGTCTACCTATGTACATCCCTGGGCGGATACGGATGTGCTGTAGGGCATCAAGGGTTTGGATGGTACTTTCGTCGTATTCTTTAGCCATATTCTTACTTTGTGATATTGGTACTAGCCCTCGGATTATAGCAGGATGAATATTTTTTTGCAGGGGGAGTGCTAAGTTTTTCTCTGAAAAATGACCTAATTTAAGAAAAATAAGGCTGTTAAGGGGCCTCTTATCTTTTTTATATATAGTAAAATTTGGAGTGATAGGAGTATTAACAAGAGGGAGGCACTGTTTTTGCTTCGAATTTGTGTTAGAAAACTTGGCGCATGGAACTTATAAAGTTTTTTTTATTTGCAGGTTTTAATAGTATGAGGCTACGACTAGCTATTTAAGGAGGTCCCATGAGTAATGAAATCTTGTCGCCGCTGGATGGCAAGACCATATTAATTACCGGGGGAACAGGGAGTTTCGGCAAAACTTTTGCCAGAAAGGCTTTGGAGGAACACAACCCGAATAAAGTTATCATCTTTAGTAGAGATGAGTGGAAGCAGTGGCAAATGCGCCGAAGTGAACCTATATTCGACCATGAGAATATTCGATATTTCCTCGGTGATGTCCGCGATAAAGACCGTCTGATGCGTGCATTTCGTGATGTGGACTTGGTTGTTCATGCAGCAGCTCTCAAGCAGGTGCCTTCTGCTGAGTACAATCCTTCTGAATTTGTGAAGACGAATATTGAAGGTGCTATGAATGTGATCGATGCAGCTGTAGATCGCGGTGTCGAAAAAGTTATAGCTCTTTCCACTGACAAAGCGGTAAACCCCATAAACCTTTACGGAGCTACAAAGCTATGCTCCGATAAATTATTTGTAGCCGGAAATATTTATGTGGGTAATCGGACATTTCCTAAATTTTCCGTTGTGCGCTATGGCAATGTTTTGGGAAGTAGGGGAAGTATCATTCCACTATGGAATCAGATGGTTGCTGAAAAAGCGCCATCCCTAACGATTACTGATAGTAGAATGACGCGTTTCTGGATCACGTTGGATCAGGCAGCTGAATTTGTTGTCAGGTCTTTCGCAGATATGTGTGGGGGAGAAATCTTCGTACCGAAAATTCCAAGTATGAATATCACGGATCTTGCCGAAGCTATTGCACCAGGCTATCCTACGAGTATTTGTGGAATACGAGAAGGCGAGAAGCTTCATGAGTTGATGATTAGTGCAGATGATTCAAGGCATACTTTTGAATTTGACAGGTGTTATGTAATTGTTCCTGAGGTTTTTAGGAAAGATCGTTTGATTTTAACCAGTTTCTTTCTGAAGAACGAAGGGAAGCCTGTTCCTGATGGTTTCGTTTATGCTTCAGATACGAACTCTCTATGGTTGAACGCAGAGAAATTGCGGGAAACTCTTAAGGGTGAGTTTGCAATAGAGGCATCTTATTAGTGACGGTATTCATTAGGTAGCTCACGAGCTTTTTAGACTGCCCGTGGTCTTATTTCTTGCGATTTTAGAATTCTTTTAAGTCTGTGAAAGATTCACCCATGGTGATTTTTTCGCAGACTCTTATGTGTATCGGAAAAGCTCTGGAAAGAAATCAATTTTTTCACTATAAGCACTCTTGTATTTTAGAATAACCAAGGTCCTTCATGCGTGTTGGAGTTGTAGGGATTAACCATAAATCTGCAGACTTGTCCTTGCGCGAAAACATAGCGAAAGCTTGTCAGCAGCGCTTTGGGGCTGGATCTTCTACACACGGTCGTCATAGCTTTGTGCTGCTGAATACTTGTAATCGTACAGAAGTATATTTCAGCTCAGAAAATCTTGCAGATACCCACACATATCTTCTTCGGGTACTTCGCAATGATGTCCTCGCATCCTTTGAGCATAAGCTGTATTCATTTTTTAGCTACGATTGTTTTAGTCACCTGGCACATGTTACAGCAGGGATGGACAGTGCAATTTTTGGAGAAACGGAAATTCAAGGACAGGTGAAGCAGGCCTATGAATCCGTTGCTATTTGTGGTGAGCTTCCGAGTTGTATCCACTTTATGTTTCAAAAATCTCTTAAGATTGGAAAGCAAGTACGGTTTAGCTTTGACCTGCAGCGAGGAATGCCGAATTTGGAAACTGTAGTTTTTCAAACGGGAAAATCTTTCTTCTCTTCACTATACGATAAAAGAATCCTCTTTGTTGGAGCCTCAAAGATTAATGCGGGAATATTAAAGTACTTTAAGACTAAAGATATTGGCGAACTGACTTTGTGTAACCGCTCCCGAGAGCACGGGGAAGCTTTAGGGAATCAGGAAGGGGTGAAAGTTATCAGTTGGGAATCTTTAAGGTGCTGGCAAGAGTATGACATGATTATTTTTGGAACTAAAGCTCCAGCTTTCCTGCTTACAAGAGAGCTTGTTCAAGATCCTCCAATTTCGAGGAAAATGATAATAGATCTAAGTGTTCCAAGAAACGTTGAGCCCGAGATAGGAAAGCTTGCCTGTATTACATTGCTTAATATTGATCAGGTTGATGGAATCGTAGAGAAAAAAAGGAAGGGAAAAGTTCGCGAAATGACTCGTGTGAAAGAAATGCTTTCAGAGTCCATCGATAAGCAACTTGCGATCTTTAGCAACAAAGAAAAGCAGCGATATTGTCTTCTCGCTACTGCGGGAGCGTAGTTATACCAATCTCGTATCAAAGTTAAATTTTGTGGCCGAATCTGGTATATACCAATTCCTAAGGACAGGAGAAGAGAGGGCTCTCGTCCTGTCCTTTCTGCATGAATTTACAGACTTAGAAATCAGCGTGTCCAGGATATCTAGGGAAAGGGATTACATCGCGGATGTTTTCCATGCCGGTAACAAATTGTACAAGTCTTTCGAATCCTACTCCGAATCCAGCGTGAGGTGTACCACCATATTTTCTTAATTCGAGGTACCACCAGAGTTCTTCTTTAGGAATGTTCATTGACTCAAGCTTTTTCTCAAGTACATTTAGACGCTCTTCTCTTTGGCTTCCACCAATGAGCTCTCCGACATAAGGAACAAGAACATCCATAGCGGCAACGGTTTTGCCGTCATCATTCGCACGCATGTAAAAAGCTTTGATATCCTTAGGGTAATCACGGACGATTACGGGAACTTTGAAGTGTTCTTCCACGAGGAAACGCTCATGCTCGGATTGTAAGTCATTGCCCCACTCAACGGAGAATTCGAATTTCTTCCCTGATTTTTGGAGGATATCTACTGCTTCGGTGTAGGTGATTCTTTCGAATGGAGCAGACACCACGTGCTGTAGTTTTTCTAAGATACCCTTTTGGATGAAACTATTGAAAAGGTCCATTTCTTCGGGGCAGTTTTCCAAAACATAGCTAAGGACGTATTTAATGTACTCTTCGGCACAATCCATATCGTCATTGAGGTCAGCGAATGCCATTTCCGGTTCGATCATCCAAAACTCTGCAAGATGACGGGAGGTGTTAGAATTTTCAGCGCGAAAGGTTGGACCGAAAGTGTACACATCGGAAAGAGCTAGCGCATAAATTTCAGCGTTTAGTTGTCCGGATACGGTTAGGTATGAAGGTTTTTCGAAGAAATCTGTAGAAAAGTCGTTAACTCCTTCTTTGTCTTTGGGGATACCATTTTCCATCGTAGTAACACGAAACATCTGCCCAGCACCTTCGCAGTCAGATGCTGTGATGATAGGAGTGTGAATATGCATGAAGCCTTTTTCTTGAAAAAAACGGTGTGTGGCAAAAGAAAGGGCATTACGAACACGTGTCACAGCTCCCAAAGAGTTGGTCCGGGGGCGCAAATGTGCGATGGAGCGAAGGTATTCAAATGAGTGGCGCTTTTTCTGTAAAGGATAGGTGTTGGGATCACAGGTGCCCACAACGATGAGTTCAGAGGCTTGTAATTCAATATTCTGTCCCTTGCCGGGGCTTTCTACGATTGTACCTGTTACAGAAACAGCAGCTCCTGTGGTAACACCTGCAATAAGATTCTCGTAATCAGGAAGGCCAGCATCAACGATTACCTGTAGTCCAGATAAACTTGATCCGTCATTGATTTCAACAAAGCTGAACTGTTTTTGATTTCTTACAGTTCTGACCCATCCCTTTACGGTTTTCGTCTTGCCAATCAGTGATGCCGTATCTTTGGCAAACTTGATATCCTTGATTTTGCTTCGCATTATTTCTCCGAAGTTAGCATAAAATGCTGCCATTTATAGCAGATGGAGGTTAAATTTGGTATCTATAGATCCACTAGAAAAAGCTTGAATTGATGGACCATTCGGAAAAAATCATATCATGAAGCAGGGTTAATTGGAATTGATATTGTTAAGGGTAAAGGGGATGAGATACTAATATGAAGGACTCTACAGCGTCGATTATCCGGTCTGGGATGCGTTTTTTCTCTGGAACAATGTTAAGTCGAGTGACAGGATTGGTGCGAGATGTAAGCATGGCTGCTATATTGGGTAGTCAACCATCAGTTGCTGCATTGATGGTGGCCTATAGATTTTCAAATTTACTTCGACGGCTTTTTGGTGAAGGGGCTCTTCATAGTGCTTTTATACCACAGTTTGAATCCATCCGTCGGGAAGATCCTCGGCGTGCCGCTCGTTTTTTTCGCGACCTTTCTCTTTCACTGATGACATTTCTTTTCTTGGTAACTCTGTGCATTGAGGGCCTTATTGTTTCTTTATTGGCCTTTGTAGAGTTCAGTCCGGGAAATAGAGAAATCCTTTACCTGACTTCCCTTATGTTTCCAGCGACAATATTTATTTGCCATTTTGGTTTAAATTCTTCTTTACTCCACTGCGAAAAAAGGTTTTTTACTTCAGGGATTGCTCCCGTAGCTTTTAACCTTACATGGATTTCAGTCTTATTTTTTCTAAAAGATTCAAGTGTGGAGCAGGCAGTCTCTGGTCTAGCTGTGGGGATTGTTGGAGCATGTGTGCTACAATGGTTAGTGACAGTTCCTTACAGCAGAGGATTTGTGAGGTCTACTTTGGATGGAAGTTTGTGGCAGGGAACATCCCTATTTTCTAAGGATGTGATGAGTTTGGGTAAGCCTTTGGCCCTCGGCCTAATGGGCGTAGCCGCTTCTCAGGTAAATAGTGCTCTTGATGCGGTGTTTGCCCGTTTTGCAGATCTCGAAGGGCCCGCTTATTTGTGGTATGCAATCCGAATACAACAGGCCCCTCTTGGGATGTTTGGCCTGGCCTTGGCTGGGACGCTTCTTCCACCCTTATCCAGAGCCATAAAGCGTGGGGATACAGCGGGTTTTTTGGACTTTCTCGATTTTGCCTTTCGTAATTGTATTGGGATTATGCTTCCGGCTACATTTGGAGCCTTTATCTTGGGAGCTTCAGGGATAAACTTGCTTTACGTCAGGGAAAATTTCACTGATGGGACAGCTTCCCAGACCTTGCTTTGTTTATGGGGGTATCTTCCAGGTTTAATTCCTACGGCTTTGGTGACACTGGTAGCTTCAGCTTCTTATGCTAAAGGAGATTATCGGAGTCCTATGCAGGCATCTGTACTGGCCGTGGCAGTAAATGTTATTTTAAATGCCGTCATGGTCTTTGTTTTTGGCATGGGAGCTATCAGTGTAGCTCTTGCGACCAGTGCGAGTGCTTGGGTGAATTTGTTGGTGCTGTCGGCGTCCCTTCGTAAAAGAGACCCTTCCTGGAAAGGTTTGTTTTCGTGGGGGCATGTGTTTCGTGTTGGGGGTTGTTGCCTTTTGGCTTCCCTTTGTGCTGGAGGATTTGGCTTCTTGTATTGGGGTGATAATTCCCTATTGATGCTCTTTCAGGATATGTCTTTCCCACTCTCAAGGATTTTTGCTTTGCAGTTGAGCTATTTTACTACTCAGTCATTATGTTTCTTGGTGGTTTTGTTTGGGGCGGCAAAATTGTTAAGGGTCGAGATTTTTAGGTTAAAGTAAATTAAGAGTTCTACTCTATCTTGTTGCGCGGGTGTAACCACTGAGAAGGTAATGAGATGGGGAGAGGTTAAGTCGTTATTTCTTTGCTTTGTGGTATTCTTGGACTTGTCACTCTCTTAAGAACCTTAGGTTTGATTGATCAAATTTGCAGTAAAATTGCTGAAGAATGGGCTTCGATGTTTAATCTTATAAAATACTTCTCATTTTTCTCATATCTTCTCACAGATCTCAGTGACTCAGTGGCTCAGTGGCTCAGTGGTTATTTATGTAACAACGCCATTGGGAAATGTAAAGAGGAAGGGGAGTCGACAAAAAAAAACAGTGGAACTCCGGGGGAGGAGGACCACTGTAAACAAAGGAGGAGGTGTAACTTGGTATGGAAAACTTTAGCTAGTGTGAGCCAAAAATTCACATACAACTGGAATGTTAATTTCCAGAGGAAGAGGAATCAGCTCAGGCGTCGGTGAAGCCATGAGTTGTCCTGAGAAATTGTCTGCATCTAAAGTCAGGTACTCGGGAACCTTTTGCACTGCATTGCCGAGAGATGTCTTGATGAGAGTGTTGTTCCTGGTTTTTTCCCTTATGGAAATTACCATACCTGGCTTAACCTGGTAGGAACGAATGTCAACTTTCTTCCCGTTAACTTGAATGTGTCCGTGATTAACCAATTGCTGAGCGCCAAAAATGGTATTGGCAAACTTCAAGCGGTACACGATAACGTCCAGGCGACTTTCCAACATCTCCAAGAGAAGGTGGGAAGCTGAGCCTTCACGACGTACAGCTTCTAAGTAGTAGCGTCGTAGTTGCTTTTCAGTAATCATGCCGAAAACGGCTTTCAATTTCTGTTTTTCGTCTAGCTGTAAGCCGTATTCAGACTTCTTACGACGTCGCGCTCCGTGCATTCCGGGAGGGTTGCCCTTATGAATCATTGGATTGCGAGCACGCCCGAAGATATTTACACCAAAGCGACGAGCTATACGGTTTTTTGGTCCGGTATAACGCATTATTTCTCCTAAAATTGTTGCTCTAATCTTTTAACAAATTGTCGCGAATGGATGCATTGTACGCTCTAATGGCTTTTCTTGGCAAGGACAAAACATAATGGAAGCAGTTGTAGCCGAGGGATTTCGCCTCTCGGTAGACTTCTTTACTTTGTGTTTTGGCCTTTTTGTTGAAGGCTTTTAGAACGGGTCTCAGGTCTCGTAAGCGTAGCCGTGACTTTTTGACTGGAGGTAGAGTCTCGAAAGCCCCTGCAATTTCAAAGGGTTTAGGCGCTACGGCCATAGTATCTTTGTATTGCCACCCTTTAGCTGCGTTAGGGTTTGAGGGAGGTTTGCCTGCTGGGATCGACATCAATTCGCAAATGTTAAAATGTTTATTGTGTGAGCTTTAATTAATAAACTCTTTTAATTAACAGGGCAATTATCGGGTTATAGACATTAATGTTCAATAGGTAATTAAGATATTTCCAACCTTCTTGATACAAAAGTCTAAATATGCTATAAAATCCCCTCAATGTCACAGTTTGGAGTGGATTTTAAGATGTCAGAAAATAAAGAATATTACGTTTTAGCTTACTACCACCTTGAACTTATCGATGACCCTCGTGAAGAAGTGCGCAGGCATAAAGAATTTTTTGAAAACCGCGATGTTTCTGGACGTATCTACATTTCCGAAGAGGGGATTAATGGACAGATGAGCGGGCGTAAAGATGCGGCTATTGCATTCATGGACTGGATGCATGCAGATGAGCGCTTTAAGGATCTTAGGTTTAAAATCCATTATCACCACGAAAATGCTTTCCCGAAAATGATAGTAAAGTATCGCGAGCAGCTTGTGGCTCTTGATGAGAAAGTAGATCATAAACAAGGGGGAGGGCACGTTTCTCCTGCTCGTTGGATAGAAATGCTGGAAAGTGATGAGAAATACCTTCTTTTAGATGTTCGCAATGATTACGAATGGAAGGTAGGTCGCTTTAAGGGCGCTGAAAAGCCAGATCTTTCCCGTTTTCGCGATTTTCCAGCTTATGCAGATAGCCTTAAGGAAAAGCACGGCGCTAAAGATACTAAAGTGATGATGTACTGTACAGGTGGAATTCGCTGTGAATTATACTCAGCTCTGATGAAAGATCGGGGTTTTGAAGATGTTTACCAGCTTGATGGGGGTGTTATCGGGTATGGGGAGAAAGAGGGTTCCAAGCATTGGGAAGGGAAGCTTTTCGTTTTCGATGATCGGCTCACAGTCCCTATAGCTGAGGGAGAGGATGCTCCTGTAGTGGGGGAGTGTAATCATTGTGGCGTGGAAAGCGAGAGCTATTACAACTGCGCACATATGGACTGCAATGAACTTTTTCTAAGCTGTATGGAGTGTTTGAAGAAATTCTCTGGGTGCTGTCAAGAATCTTGTATGGGTTCACCCCGCGTGAGGCCTATTAGCCATCAAAATCCACATAAGCCTTTTCGTAGGTGGTATCAGTACTTTGATGGGAATGCGAAACCCTGAAAGGGCAAATTCTCTTTTTAAAATGGCTTTGTTGGGCGTTGTTGCATAACTTAATAC
>JBLFWS010000070.1:0-15777 GCA_047611865.1 Chlamydiales bacterium | reverse complement strand
GTTGCTCTCCACCCCACCTCACGGTGACGCAGTTACTTTCAGCTGCAAGATTGCAACATTTCTTGAAGAGGACTCTCACCTCTCTTATCGTATACCATCACAAGCGCACTGTCGCACTTTCAGTGCTTATAATTACGTGTGCACCTATTCCTAGCCCTGCGTTCACCAAGGGATCACTTCGGACCAGGCTATTCGTGCGGTGGGACTTCGTTCCTCATGAAGGCTTCGCCTACGGCACAAAACAGTCAATTCCCTAATTTTAATACACAATCAAGGCTTTACTTCTTCACTCCTAAATTATTTAATCGAGAAACGATGTCAGCGATGACTTCAATACTGCGTTCAATTTCTTCCGCTGTAGTAAATCGACAAAGGGAAAATCTCAGAGAACTTGCAGCCAAACTCCTCGATATACCCATATTCAGAAGAACCCTTGAGGGTTCTAAAGCCCCTGACGAACACGCTGAACCATGACTCGTAGCAAGCCCTTCTAAATCCAGATTCATAAGTAAAGATTCTCCATCGACACCTGGAAAAGCTATATTCGTGGTATTCACTACACGTGGACCTTCTCCGTTAATCACAATATCGGGAATATTTTCTCTCAAACCTTCTTCAAAGCGGTCGCGCAACACCCGCATTCTGTCTGTTGCCTCATCCTGTTCAACGGATAAGATCTTTACCGCTTCGGCCATCGCAACAATTCCCGGAAGGTTCTCTGTACCGCTACGCCTCTGGTGCTCGTGTCCTCCCCCTGTTATGTGAGATTGGAGTTTCATAGAGGGTCGAACAAAAGCCATCCCCACACCTTTCGGACCATGAAATTTGTGTGCGCTGAAACACATGGCCGTCACCCCTTGAGGTATAGTAAATGGCTCTTTACCCATTAGAGCTACGGCATCTACCATAAACGGAACACCGGCCTCTGCAGCCATTAAAGCAATAGATTCGATATCTGTTTTAACTCCGGTCTCATTATTTACAGCCATCAGAGTAATCAATTTTGTATCAGGACGAAGGGCCTCTCCCACCATTTCTGCTGTTACCGCTCCGTAAATACCTGGCGAGATAAAGCTCACCTCACAACCATGTTTCTCTAATTGTTTTGCAGTACAAAATACTGCTGCATGTTCAAGATCTGATGTGATGATATGCCCTGAGGGATTATATCCAAAGATGCCCCTGATAATCATATTAATAGCTTCGGTACCTCCCGATGTAAAAATAATCTCATGGGGCTTTACAGAAAGAAATTTTGCTATATTGCGTCGTGCAGTAGTTAGTAAAGCCCGAGACTCCTGTCCGTAAATGTGAACGCTGGAAGGATTAGCAATATCCGCATCTAGATGATCATGCAGAACATCACACACTCTCGGATCAAGAAACGTCGTTGCATTGTTATCAAGATAGATCCTATTCTTCAAAGCCGGAATCCTCCAATTTCATTAATACTACGGTAATATTATCTTGCCCCCCTAAGTCATTTGCTTTGTTAACCAAAGCAGTAGAGGCTTTTTCCAAGGTATCTGAATGGGAGATTAACTTTTGAATGTCTTTCTTAGAAACATAGTCTGAGAGACCATCGGAACACATAAGAAAAACATCTCCCACAAAGGTCTCACATATTGATACACTTGGATTCACCCTAGCGTTATTGCCAATGGATCGGGTGATAAGGTTTCTAAATGAAAACATTTCCCCTTCAGCTGCGTCGAGATTACCTGATCCAATTATATTACGCACGAGGGAGTGATCTTCTGTGATTTGTTCCAGGGTATCTCCACGCAAACGATAAATTCGGCTATCCCCAACATGTAAAATAGCAGCGAATCCTTCTTCAAAAAAGAACGTAGCGCATAGTGTCGTTCCCATGCCTCTCAGTTTTTCCATTTGAAGGGACTTTTGATACACTATCCAATTTGCCTGACGAGCTGCGTATTTGAGAACTTGCTTGATATTATCGTGTGAGCTTTCAAACTGCTGTGTCTCCAAGGAACGCTCTACAGTTTGCAGAAACTGACAAACAGCTTCTTTAGCTGCAACTTCTCCTGCGCAATGACCTCCCATACCATCGGCTAAAACATATAGGCACAGCCTTGGCTGTTCGCCCCAATAATCTTCATTATTAGCGCGGACGAGGCCTATGTCGCTTAAGGCAGAAGAAACGATGCACGTCGAAGGAGGGTTTTTTGTCATAGAAAAGAAAACACCTTTACTTACAGGTAGGTGTGAAGTACATTTTACACCTTTCCATGCTTTTTTTACGAGTAAATTTCTTTAAGCCTCAATATCTTACCTGTCTAACTTTCATGCAATATAGGTTTAGGTCGCGTATTAAAATTACGAACGCTCGTTTTTTTGATCTTTTCCTCTAAGAAAAATCTCTAAAAGATCTGACATTCCCTATTTTGAAAACAACCCTAGGTCATGTATTAAAATTACGGAACGCTGCTTTTGGAGCCTTTTTCAGTACTTTTAAATTGTACTCGGCTCGTCTACTTATCTAAGTATGGAGAGCCTCATACAATTCAAAATCACAAAAAAATACCCTCAAAATCAGACATCCCCTAATTTTAATACACGACCTAGACTAATTGATAGGAACAGCTTCCATCAGGGATCTTATTATTTTAAAGAATTTAATGCCATAGCTGCATAGCGGGGGTGCAACTTTAAGTGGTGGTGAATTATTTTTTTTAAGTAAAAACGCATAGCGAAATTATTCCCCAAAGGAATCCAGGAAACCGTTCACGAGGAATAGGTTAAATCTTCATAAACGCCAGAGGCGTGGCATTATGTAGGCAGGGTCGGATCCGAGCGGAGCGAGAGACAGGCCCTGTAAAATGGATCTCGATACTACTGGAGCACCGGTCAGGTGCGGCACTTCTGTAAGTGTCGCAGCAGCCGCAGCTCAATATAATTTATACAAACCTGAAATACCGGCCCTGTCTCTCGCTACGCCCGGATTCGACCCGGCCTACATAATGCCACGCCTCTGGCGCTTCAGAAAAATTTTTCGTTTCACTTATTACAAATTGAAATTGCAGTACGATCTAAAGTTAGAACTTCCCAAAAAATAATTCACCACCACTTAAAGTCGCACCCATAGCGGTTAATGTAAAGGATTTGTCATCCTTCCCATCATCAGGATCGAATCGGCTAATTTGTCATACACCAAGAAAATAAAAGGGTGATCAACTACAAATTCTCGTGGATTACTAGAAGACATAATCCCTCTAAAACCCTGTCCCTTTTCATGTTTCCCTTCTACCAATTTACTGCCCCATTCATTACATATAAGGCTCGATACATGGTAGATTTCATCTAATTTGAGTCCTTTTTCCCCATTTATCCCTGAAAAATCCGCCTGATTTCCAAATGCAGATTCAATTCCCATTTCCCTCAGGTTCTTTTTTAGAGGGAGGCGTGTTTTTATTGAAAATCTTGGCATTCGGATCAAAATCTTTTGTGTAATAAGGCTTTTCACCCATTTCTTCAGATTGGTAGGGCTTATATGTTTTTCAAGGGCTTCTATTCCTTCATGTTTATTTGGTAACAGCAATAAAAACGCCAACCTTTCCGAACCCACCGCACCGTTGTATGGAAGCTCAACTAATGAAAGCTCTTTTTGCCAAGACCCTCGCAAGCGCGCTTGAACTTCCATCATTTCCGCTCTAACAACTCTCCCTGAATCCAAAGTGAATGTGCCTTGGTGGGTTTTGTCTGTATTAAAAAAGTTGTTCCACCAGGAATTGAAGTTAAAGCTGTTACAAATGAGCATTTTGGTACTTCTGCCAATATCTTTTCTGTGAATCAAGTCCGTGAATTGATTATCTGTAGCTTTAGCCATCCACTCATTTACTTCTTTCGGGAGGGACTCCCAATCATTCTTAAAATCAACCTGATGCAAGTCTCCTTTTTCCTTAAAAGCAACTTTAAAGAGTGTAGTAGGAGCTTCTCCTTTCTGTATCCACAAGGAGTTAGGAAAATAAATATCAAAAGGTGCACCAGGATTTCCATGAAGAAGACTGTCATAGAGGATAAAGACAGAAGATCTCCAGCTATCCCTGTCTAAAGGGACAGACAACATTTGAGAAATTTCTTCGTTCGTCTTACCTCTCGAACTATCTAGTAAACTTTCCAAGACAATGAAGATTCCAAAAGGGGAAAATACAAAATTGGATTCATGATTTTTAAGTCCATGATAAAGTCTAATACCCAGTAGGTTATTAGACTCTACTACCCTTTGAATATTGTTGAAGGGTGAGTGTGACATCTGCAGATCAGAACTGACAATAAGAGTCTTTGTTTCAAAGCTATGACCCTCTATAGCCTCTACCTTCTGCATAAAAAGAACATGCAAAAGCAAACATAGAAAAGTTGTTACTATAGAAATATTCATGTACTCCTCGTTGTCTAGGTCGTGTTTTCAAATTACTAAACGCTGCTTTTGGAGCCTTTTCCACGCTTTTGAATCGCGCCCAACTCATGTACTTGTCTGAATATGAAGAGTTGGATGCGATTTAAAAGCGTGAAAAAAGGCCCTCAAAATCAGACATCCCCTAATTTTAATACACGACCTAAAGCCCCACGTGAAAAAGGCTGAGTACTATACATACAGAAAAACTTTTTTTTACCCAAGGACACATGACTGGAACATTATATTAGTACGGCTTTTTAAAAAAATAATGTACATGTAGACTGTTTATACTAATATGTTATATAGAGATTCCTACAATTGTATTATGGGAATTCCTACATTTATACTCGCTATGGATCACCCGTCACATTCGAGAGGGTTGCATGCCAGAAAAAACTCTAATAGAATCCGTTTTAAAAGCTTGTGATAATATTAAAGACAAAAATACCCGTGAAGATATCAAGAAAAAGTTATCTGACCTGCATATTCGTCTGAGTCCCACTTTTGAAGTGACTTATGATACACCGTATCTCACTGAAGATAAGTTACTTGTGAATAATTCTGCGACGATGTTATGCTCCATTGACAGTAACCATGAAATTTCTAAGGTTAGCAAGAGCTGCCTGAACAATTTGGGGTATGATAGTAAAGAGCTTATAGGAAAGAATTTTACTCACTTTCTTACTGAATCCTCTAAAAAAATTATTAAAGAGATATTTTCACAATTCCTTGACTCTGACGAAATTATCCAAAATGTAAATATTCAGATTCTGAAGGAAAATGGACAAGTGATCGATGTGGTTCTCTCAGCTATTATGCAAAAAGATGAGAGCCAGGCCTGGTCAGGAGCCCTAATTTCTCTCGATGATGTTACCGAACTCAATCAGACAAAAAAAGAACTCGAAGACATTACCGAGAACTTCCAGTGCTTATACCAAAATACTTTTGCCATCACCCATTCTTTAGAGATCGACAAAGCTGAGATCTTGAATATTAGTGATCACTGGCTTCACACTTTTGGGTATGAGCGAGAAGAAATTGTCGGACACCGTCTTGATGATTTTATGCTGCAAGAGTCGCAAAACCGTTTTGAGCAAGAAGTTTTGGTCCCTTGTGTTAATGACGGCGGTGTTAAGGAAGTCCCTTTGAAACTGTACAAGAAAAACGATGACGTCGTCCACGTTGTCCTTTCCGCTACTACAGAACGCGATGACACAGGTACAGTAAGAAAGGCGTTTTTTATTCTTGAAGACGTCAGCCAGCTTAAGAAAGCTCACGATGAACTGAAAGAAGAAGAGCTCAAAAAGCAGGCTATCCTTAATGCCATTAGGGCCCCCCTCAAAGAGAGCATTCAGCAGCTCGTTCAATTAAAACAAAGAGTTCCACAGGATTTCCATGATGAGATAGATGACATTCTTAGCAATTTGTCAGATGAAAAACTCTTCCGTCCATACTTTACTAATCCTAACTTTGTTGTTGAACTTGATATGGAGATCAACAAGTGGTTAATCAAGGAGTACTCTACTTTTGCTACTTCCTACTCCTATTTCCCTGGAATCACAGCCCCACCCCCTACTAAAGACGAAAGCCTTGGGCCTCTGAACTCTCTCAAGTTTAATGCCTTTAATTATATTGAAAATCAACTAGAACTGATAGACTTATATGTTGAAATGTTCAAACACTTTAATTTGCTGGAAACCTTTAAGATTTCTGAAGAATCTATACGACTTTTTGCCAGCGAATTAAAATCTGAATATCGTAATGTACCCTATCATAACTTCCTCCATGCCTTTGATGTCACTCAAATGACGTTTTATTTCCTCACAAGGGGCGGTCTCAGTAACTACTTGACAGACTTGGATATCCTAGCCTTTCTCATCAGTGCCTTTGCCCATGATTTATGTCACCCTGGATTAAGTAACAATTACCATGAATTGACCCAGTCTCCACTCGCCTTAAAGTACAACGATCAATCAATCCTGGAAAACCATCACATTAGTAACTT
Source organism: Chlamydiales bacterium (assembly GCA_047611865.1). Taxonomy (GTDB): domain Bacteria; phylum Chlamydiota; class Chlamydiia; order Chlamydiales; family JBDQID01; genus JBLFWS01. The sequence continues at coordinate 9,352 of JBLFWS010000070.1, read as the reverse complement.
ATTCAAAATCATCCATCACTCTGGGTGTAATATTTTAGAAAGTTTATCTCCAGAAAGCACCGCAGAAGTTCGAAAGATCATCATCTCCAACATCCTCGCTACTGATATGAAACAACATTTTGATATTCTCTCAAGCTTTAGCAAAAGGATCAAAGAGTCTAAGTCCTTTGACCGCCTCAATCGTGAAGACAGACTACTGTTAATGAAGCTAGCCTTAAAATGTGGAGACGTCTGTAATCCTGCCCGTCCATACCGCGTAGCAAAGAAATGGACAAAAGCCGTTATGGATGAGTTCTTTCATCAAGGAGATCTTGAAAAAGCCTCTGGCCTCCCCATATCTCCATTTATGGACAGGGATGCAGTATCTATTCCAAAATGTCAGGCCGCCTTCATCGAGTTTATTGTGAAACCCCTTTACGGAAGCTTTGCTCTCGTTTTTCCCAATATTCAGGAGTGCATGCGTAACCTTGAAGAGAACAGTCAGACGTGGCACAAGGCTCTTGCAAAGGAAAAGGGATAGGATCCGAGTGAGGATCAATAAAGCAAAGCCTTCATTGATCCATATTTCCATTTTCACTTTTACAATAGTTGTGCTAGCATAGCAGCTTATTAGCAATTGAGTATAGTAAGAGGCAAAGCTATGTTGCGTACGATGATTTGTTTTCTCCTGGTTCTTACCACATCAGGATGCAGTTCCCGATATTCCACCTTTACCCGTTTTGAAGATAGCGGAATAGCTAAACCAACGGTTGCGATGCTACCGTTGGTTAACAATTCTTCTATTGAATTACCATGGGATATCTCTGAGGAACTTACCTCTGGAATTCGCCACAGCTTAAAGAAGAATGGAAAGCTTTTCCTTTCTTCTTCGGAAGAAGCTGAAGATCTAGGTCTTATCCTAGGTCCCATGGATGTATCTACTGCCAACCTTGAACCCCTTAAGAAATTCGCTTCCAGTGAATTTGTTATAATGCTTGAGTTGGTAAACCACAAAAAGATCCCCTATGATAGAGGAACCCTTAACCCGGTGTACCCTGCTGATGGCAAGATCGCCCATGTTTTAGCCTTGATGGTTAGGGTTCACGTTGTGGATATACGAGGGGAGCAACCACAGACTATTTTACACGAAATTGTTCGTAGTAATCATTTAATTCCGACGACGATAGCTCACATTAATGCAGGGGATCGCATCTGGGGAGAAAACACTTATAACTTCTCTCCCATTGGTCTTGCTCACGCCAGATTAGAGCGTGACATTGCAGGACGTCTGGAAGATTATATCCTCGTCGCAAAAAGTCGATAATCGTGTTTTTACTAGGGGTGACAGAAACCTACGATGAGCATTTGAAAGCTATAGGTCTGTCGCTCTTGTTAGCCTCGACTGCCATATTTATCTTTTGGCGTCGAGGCTTCTTCTCCGTTCCCGAAAATAACAATCAAAAGGTCGGCTTATCTGTTGTTGAGGTAATCATCCCCTTTGCGCTTTATCTAATCATTGGGCTTTTCACCTCTACCATCCTAATCGTCGTGGGTATTTCAACAGGTTATGTGGACAGCTCTTCTGACAGCCTTCATTTTTCCTCAAGCCAACAACCTTGGGTAAATTTATTTTCATTTGCCGTTATGGCGATTTCCCTTTTTATCTTTTGCTTCTTCCAACAAAAAAAAGTGATGCACATTTTTTTCTGGTCTGGAGTTGGAAGTCAAAAATGGAAATACTTTTCCAGACATTTTCTACTAGGTGCTATGAGTTGGCTGGTAAGCTTCCCCTGCGTCCTTTTAGCCAGTAATGCAGCTGCCTTTCTTACTTTCCTATGGACAGGACCAATTGATGGTCTTGACCAAATTGCAGTGAAACATCTGAAATCCAGTATGGTGGAACCTCTTTTATTTTCGATAACAATCCTTTTTCTTTCCGTAATTGTCCCTATTATGGAAGAGGTGTTATTCAGGGGATACCTACAAACGTGGTTACGCCAATATCTCAAGCAAATACAATCCATCTCTATCACCTCTTTCATTTTTGCTCTTTTTCATTATTCATCTTCTCAGGGTGCTAAAAACTTCGAGCTCTTTTCTGCCCTTTTTCTCCTTTCCTGCTTTTTGGGTTATCTTCGCGAACGCCAGAAAAACCTTTGGGCTCCTATTGGCCTACATTGTATTTTCAATTTCATGAGCATTGTTTCGATTTACTATCTTGAAAACTACTGTCTCTAAGTTATACAGAAATGACGTCAGGAATTGGAAAACCACCGAGAACACAAAGAAAGACTGGACTATAAGGCAGAAGGAAACGCATTTCAATATTGGAGGTTTTTAAAAACTCTCTGTGTACTCACTGATCTCAGTAGTTTCCATTTCTTCATTCACGAGCGGTATAGTTCTGGAAATTTCTCTTATCAAATGATACAAAGAGTATTTAAATTCGAAATGCCCAACAACTCTATCGTGGTTTTATAACTTATGCCAGGAATTGCCGGAATTATTTATCCAAGTATTTTTCAGATCGATAATCTTGTCGACGTAATGCTCAATACCCTCGAACACCGGGGAAGTAGTGTTAAAGACACGTATCGCCACAAGAACCTGGAACTGGGGATTTGTGGCGGAAAAATTGCTTATAACGACCGCAGATCAATTGTAGCTATGATTGATGGCAACATACACAATACCGGAGAGATCCTTAAGGAAATTAAGGAAGCTGGGCACAAATGCACCGACGAATCCGTAGAACGAATGATCGTAATAGCCTTTGAACTTTGGGGTTCTGACTTTGTCAAAAAACTTAATGGAACTTTTTCCATAGCTATTTTTGACAACAATAAAAACCGTCTTTTGCTCTTTCGGGATCGCATGGGGAGAAAGCCCTTATACTGGTTTCAAGATCACAATCACTTTATCTTCTCTAGTGAGTTAAAAGGAATTCTTTCGACAGGTCTTGTGCCGCAAACACCCGCAGTAGACTCTCTATCAGCCTACCTTTTTTTTGGCTATATTCCTCAGGACATGTCACCCATAAAAGGGGTGAACAAACTATTGCCTGGATACTACCTTCAGCTGGATTCCAATAGTAAGCTAAGCATTCGTTCCTATTGGTCTCTTAGTTCTCATTTTCTCAATAAGTCCAATGACAGTGACGATCAAATTGTCGAAACACTAGGAACTCTATTGAATGATGCTGTAAAGATTTGCATCCCCCCTGATAAAAAACTTAGCTGCTTTCTTGGAGGAGGGATTGGCTCTGCATCTATTGCCTACTATTTAAGTCAAAATTGTGGTGGTGAACCCGTCAAAGCTTATACGACGTGTTTTGAAGGAGAAGATATCCAAACACAAAATAATATCATTGAGACGGCGAGAAGTTTAAACCTGGAACTCGAAGGTACTGTCTTAGAAAAAAGCAATATCTTCAATGATCTTGTTAAAATCATCTGGTACCTGGATGAACCCATCGCAGACCCCCATTTTGTGGCTACCTGGCGCCTTTGTGAAATGGCTTCTGCCAAATCAGATATTACCTTTTCAGGAATAGGATGTGACGAGCTTCTTGGTAGCCATATGCGCTATGCTGTAAAAGCCAAAGCCTCAAACCCCTTCACATGGATAAATGCTTTACCCAACACCTTCATGCGAAATCTTGTTTTTCCTATTGTAAAAAGAATAAATCCTAATGCCGCTTATGAAATCCTCAGGCACTTCCATACAGCCCCAAGAAAGTTAAGCTTTCTTCTTCAAAACGCCGTCTTTGACACATCTACTATTGCCGCACTCTCCCCCTCTCTTTCTCAGTATTTTAATCCAATCGTTTTTATGCAAAAGTTCTACCAGCTATCAGAACTGGAACCAGGTTTGACATCATTTTTGTATTTTGATGCAAAAACAGCTTTAGCAGATAAGGTTTTACTCCAATATGAAAGACTCGCTGCAGCCCATGGCCTAAACTGGTGCACTCCATTCCTCGATCACAGGATCGTGGAATACCTCGCAGGAATTCCTAACAAATCCAAATTCCGCAAGGTTCAATCAGAAAACTCTTTGCAAGATTTGATGCAAAATCATCTTCCCAAAGGCTTCAAACACAAGAAAAAAATAGTGAGAAAGCACTTCCTTGCTTCATGGCTGGATGAGCCCAGCTTTTTAGCCATGCTACGGTGGCTCGAAGATGGAATCCTTGCCGAGTCAGGACTCATAGTCCCAAAGAAGCTTCACAACCTTGTTACCCAATCCAGAAAGAATGAAAAACCCTTTCAGCAGCTTTGGTCTATTCTCACTTTGGAGATTTGGTTCAGGCTATTTATCAACAGCCCTGTTTCATCTCTACCCCAGACTACGTCTGTGCGTTCATTTCTTTCTCGCTCAACTATATTACGTTCTTCAGTATAGTTAGCTTAAAAGAGTACTATACCACTCGTGATTGAAGACTACCACCGAGGCACTGAGCTCACAGAGATGGGGTGAGATCTCTGAGAAACTTTATTTCCTAATAATTTGAATTTGTGAGATGATTTTCGGCATGAAAAGTTTCCTGAAAAATGAAGAAAAAAGTGCGTTGCAGGCACTGTCCAGGCCATTTAAATTTCTCAATGTTCTCAAATATTCCTCTGTGAGCTCAATGCCTATGTGGTAAATTTAATTTTAAATCTTCTCGACTATAGTGTTGCTTTTTTTTAAAAAAATCTGCACTGGAGATTTGGTGCCCATCACGGGTATACTGTTTTTACAATCGAATGCAATCAGGATAAGTCATGTCTGCCAACCGATTAAACATCATTTCTGTAGATGCTGGAGTTAGGAAAAAGGAGAATGTAGGTGGACCGTCTAGAAAGTCTTTGGAAAGAGAAGAGATCAAGGCCCGCTTCGACCGCTTGTGGCTACGAAATCCGGAAAAACTCGACCCCAGAAAAAACTGTCTAGACAGAGAGCGTATCCTTCGTACCTTTAATTTAATTTCCTCACACATAGATCTAAAGGGAATTCGTGTTGTAGACCTTGGCTGTGGTAATGGTGTATTGGCTCGTATGCTCCGGGACCATGGGGCAAGTGTCGATGCTTTGGATATTTCTTCTAATGCCCTAAAGGAATTTATCAAAGAAGGTGATGAGGGCATCGAGGTAACACAAGATTATGTACCCTACACAAAACTTAAGGACAAAACCTATGACTTAGTTGTCTGCACGGACGTACTAGCAGACATCCTCCCTAAGCTCCACCGACTGCTTTTCTCCGAGGTTGCCCGTATTATTCATCCTGATGGAATTTTTATTTGCTCCACACCTATTGACATTTTCTCCAGTGATGCTCTAAGCCGTTTCTCAGAAATTGCCTCAACAGAATTTGATTTACTCGTATGGGACATCAGCTATCACAGGCTACACCAACATGCGAAAAACTTCCTTAACAGCCCTGAGGAGTTTGCCAAAGTACTCAATAACCCATCTTACCGTAAGCAAGAACTTCATGAAAGATCAGGTTTGTCAAGGCTGTGGTTCAAAGTCAACACAAGCACCCCTATCGCCTGGTTTTGGAAGTTTGTGAAGCCTCTTTGCAAGCCTGCCATTAAACTTCTAAATAATAACCGACAGCTCCTACTTTTAATGGAGAAAATAAGTAGGTTGGCATGGGATCAGTCAGCGATTAGTAATGTGGTATTTGTGGGAAAACGTAAAAAACTAGACTTTTTTTGATTGATTTTACCACAGAGATCACTGAAACACAGAAAAATGGGAAATATAAGAAAAACTATTCACAAGTACTTTTTTCTTCTATCTCTGTGGTAAATTTCCAAACAAGTCAAGATTCAGAATATTTAAATTCGAAAAAAAATTACCCTTTATTCTCTTTCGTCTCTTCAACTCCCATGCCCCCTGCAAGATGCTCATTAACTTTTGTTGGGTTGAAAAGAGGATATGATCTTTCGATAACTTCACTCAAGCACCCGTCAAACTGTATAAGGGCTGCCATAAACGCTGAAAAATCATCTTCTTGGATAAGTTGACGAAGTCTTGTCAGGGAATCCAGGACGGCAACACTCCCCTCATAAAGTTCGTAGAAATCAAAGCGGGTTGAACAAGGATACACATCTCCATCGACCCTTTTCATGTGTACCAGTGAAGAGGCTGCCACAATGAACTTTAAAGGGTATAATTCATTGCCTGTAACCTCTATTTCTTCCCTTATCACCCGATATTCTTCAGTGCTTCGTATTGATGAAACGTGACCCGTTTCTTTCAGCGTTTCTTCAAGGTAGTTAAGAAGTTGCTGCAAGCTTTCTCCACGATTTATTTCCAACTCTATAATCATTGAGTCGAAATCTTCTATGCTCAGGTCTAAGGCTTGGCTATTCAAAAGGTCAGTGCAAGGATGAGATGGGCTTTCCAGGCTTTGGTTAGCCTCTCGAATTTTCAAGAGTACGGATCTCTCTTTTTCTGCAATAATATCGATGTAAGAAGAGTTAACAGGAGTCACAGGACTAAAGGACATATGATCATACCTCTGAAGTTATAACTTCGCGTTGAATACCGAAACAAATTCAAGAGTTGTTTTTTGTTTCCGTATCGATGCTTTATCGGTATAAAAAGATAGCAGTTTTTAAAAAAATGTAAATGAAAAAAGGGAAGGGAGTAAAAAAAAGCACCGGAGATTATCTCAAGGCATAAAACCAGATCCTTAAGGCTGCTACCTTCCAGTCCTGACCTAGTTCAGATGGCTTCATTCCATGAGGTCCCCGGCGCAAAATTCTACGCTGTCGAAGGAAGATTCTAACATAGCTTACATTATTGGTATAGCTTTTTGACCTCGTCTACGAGTACAGAAGTGAGTTTTTCCCAATTATTATGATTCACATCATTTTCAAGTTGACTGTGTAGTGAATCAGCTAAATTCTTTCTATCCCCGGGAGTACTATGAAGGAGATCTTTTAAAACCAGTTTATTAAATTCAAAGTCATTATATCGTAATAAGAAGGGATGTTCATAGGGATAGCCTGTTTCTCTTGAGACCACAGGTATAAATCCTCTTGCAGCAGCCTCGAGGATAGACACGCATTGACACTCCCACATACCGGGCTGAATAAAAAAGTCTGCCTCTGTTGAGAGTTCCGCGACTGCTTTGCTGTCTAAATTGCCCAACTTTCTTTTTCCCAGTCCATAGATACTCAACTCTCTATCGACAGCTTGTACGAGAGACCTTGAATGGTCGAGGCACTTCATATGAGCATCATTACCAATATATAGAAAATTTGATGTTTCATAAGAAAATTTTACTCGCTTGAACTGGTGTAGATCTAGCGGTTGGTGTACATAACGGACAGGGTATTCCTGACAAAAGCTGTACCAAAAATTAGATTGGGAATTCATGTACTTTTGTACGTTATACTCACTGGTAAGAAAAATGATGGACTTGGCAGCTTTAAGGCTGATCATTTCTTTTTCAATTTCGATACAATTGAATTTTTTTGATTGATTTCTGTCTAGGTGGCCAGTCCATGGATAAAAGGCTATCATTCTCTTAGTCCTCTCAGACGCCTTTTGAAAGGTCTCCCCTATATGCCCTATAACCACATCTTTTTCCGAGATCCTTTGCAAGCGCAGAGATTTCTCTCCTTGCAGACGCAAAAAAGTCACCCTGGGAAATTCCCTTTTTAAAGCCTGGATACTCCAATGGCTAATCTCTGTATTGGCTGTTAAGCCATTAACAAACCTGTCCGATGCGTTGTTGTGTGAGTAAATAAAGAATACTCTCTTTCCAGGTAGAAACAGACTAATATCAGCAAGAAGTTTTTTTAAGCCCATAAGATTTCTCATCTCCAAATGATAGCTTACATTGTGGTGCAGTAGCCCTTAGTTTTCAAGAGGCAGATTGCTGCCTGCCAAGATTAGGGTGAAGAGGCTGACAGCAAATCAAGAGGGCATCGATTTTGAGCAGATTTTGCTGTGATTTTGAAAATTTCACAACTAAACATACTCTTGGGAGTAGGTTAGTTGTGAAACTTTCAAAAGCGCAGTAAAAGATGCCAAAAGCGATCCCTTTGATTTACTGTCAGTCTCGAAACCCCATAAAACGTCTTGAAAGGAGAGGAGGAAACTATTATACTACCCATCACTCACCCTAAATCAGGAAGATATTCAGATGAAGACAGTATTTCTTGCTGGAGGCCTCGGTACACGCCTCTCTGAAAAAACCTCTGCTATCCCTAAGCCCATGGTCGAAATTGGCGGCAAGCCAATTATTTGGCATATTATGAATATTTATGCCGCCCATGGCTTTAAGGACTTTGCTCTCGCCTTAGGATATAAGGCTGAAGTTATCAAAGAATACTTTTTAAATTTCCATGCATTGAACAATCCATTAACTATTGACCTCAAAACGGGTAAAACTACTATCCACACAGTTAATAAAATGGACTGGACAGTACAACTCGTAGACACGGGTGACAAGACCGATACTGGAGGCCGCGTCAAACGATTACAGTCTTGGGTCGGAAACGAAACTTTTATGCTGACGTATGGCGATGGCTTGGCTGATGTCAACATACGCGATCTTGTAGCTTTCCATAAGTCTCACGGAAAGCTCGCTACCATTACCGCTGTGCGCCCTCCAGCTCGATTTGGAAGCTTGTCTTTTGATGGGGACAAAGTAACCGACTTTACCGAAAAACCTCAGACTGGTGAGGGATGGATTAACGGTGGTTTCTTTGTTTTAGAACCCGAAGTCTTTGATTACATTGAAGGTGACCAAACTATCTGGGAACGTGGCCCATTAGAAAGACTGGCTAATGAAGGACAACTTATGTCCTTTAAGCACGAAGGGTTCTGGCGTCCGATGGATACCTTACGCGACCAACGACTCCTCGAGTCTCTATGGAATGAGGGCAGTGCCCCCTGGAAAATCTGGAATCAAAACAATAACCCACAAGCTACTGAGAGTGACGATGAAAGAGTGCAAGCAAAATTTTTGGTATGACAAGCGAGTATTAGTCACTGGAGCCACAGGCTTAGTCGGTAGTTGGCTTTGTAAGGACTTAGTTGACAAAGGTGCTGATGTCGTTGCATTAGTTCGTGACTGGGACCCTAAGAGCGAACTCGTCCGATCAGGAACAGTCAATAAGATGACTGTAGTTAGTGGAAGCCTCGAAGATATCAACGTCGCTGAGCGCTGTATCAATGACTATGCCGTCGATACTGTGATCCACCTTGGAGCGCAGGCTATCGTCAGTGTTGCGAACAGAAGTCCTTACTCAACCTTTGAGTCCAATATCAGAGGAACCTACTGCCTTTTAGAAGCGTGCAGAAAACATCCTTCTCTCGTAAAACGAGTTGTTGTTGCCTCTAGTGACAAAGCTTATGGTGATAGT
>JBLFWS010000069.1:0-15786 GCA_047611865.1 Chlamydiales bacterium | reverse complement strand
GAGCCGTATGACTGCGCAAAAAACCTTCCTTATCAGCATCTAAAATGGCAACTAGCGATACTTCTGGAATATCGAGACCTTCCCTCAATAAGTTAATACCAACAAGAACATCGAATACACCTCGTCTCAGATCTTCAATGATCTGTACTCTTTCGAGGGTAACGATATCAGAATGTAGGTAGCGTGCTTTGACATTTATTTCTTTTAAATAAGTTGTGAGCTCTTCAGCTAATCTTTTCGTTAAGGTCGTTACAAGGACTCGCCCTCCCCTTTCACTATGTTGTCGGATTTCTTCCAGGCAATCGTCAACCTGGTTTTTAGCAGGGCGTACTTCGACTTGTGGGTCAAGAAGCCCGGTGGGCCTAATGATCTGCTTAATTACGTCACCATGAGCTTCCTCTATTTCCCATTCGGTGGGGGTTGCCGATACATAGATGACATTGTTGAAGTATTGATAGCTTTCCTCAAAGCGGAGGGGCCTGTTGTCGAAGGCTGAAGGTAGGCGGAAACCGAAATCGATTAATGTTTGTTTACGGGATCTGTCTCCATGGTACATCCCGCGCATTTGCGGAATCGTTTGATGAGATTCATCTATGACCAGGAGAAAGTCTTTTGGGAAATAGTCCATTAGACAAGGAGGGGGTTCTCCGGGAGCTCTCTTGCTAAAATGGCGAGAGTAGTTTTCGATACCTTTGCAGGCTCCGACTTCTCTAATCATTTCCAAATCATACATGGTTCTTTGTTGAATTCTCTCTGATTCAAGAGGTAGCTTTTTTGTATCATAGAATAAAAGCCTTTCATTGAGCTCTTCTCTGATAGTTTGCAAGGCAGAAAAGCGGACGTATTCAGGAGTTACATGGTGAGAACCTGGGTAGAGTGTCATGGTGTTGACTTGTTGGTATGTCTTGCCAGTTAAAGGGTCGATTTCACTGATTCTTTCGATTTCCTCATCAAAGAACTCTATGCGTAGAGCACGCTTTTCTTCATAGGCAGGAAAGATTTCGAGAGTATCACCTCTAATACGAAAGTTTCCTCGAGAAAAGTCATAGTCATTTCGTTTGTACGACATTTCAACAAGGTGTAGGAGAAGATCATCTCTAGGGTATTTTCCACCAACTTCAAGAGTTAAGTTCATTTCTTTGTAATATTCAGGGGTGCCCAGGCCATAAATACATGATACAGAAGCTACAATAATAACATCATCACGTTCCAAAAGAGAGCGCGTAGCACTATGTCGTAGCTTGTCAATGTGGTCATTGATAGCCATATCCTTTTCGATATAACTGTCCGTTCTTGGAATGTAAGCTTCCGGCTGATAGTAGTCATAGTAGGAGACGAAGTACTCAACGGCATTGTGTGGAAAAAAACCTTTGAATTCCTGATATAGTTGGGCAGCTAGAGTTTTGTTATGGGCAATAATTAAGGTCTTTTTCTGAACTTTTTCAATGACATTTGCTATAGTGAATGTTTTTCCTGACCCGGTGATACCTAAAAGAACCTGAGCATTTTTACCCTCTATGATACCTTGGGAAAGTTTTTCGATAGCAGTAGGCTGGTCACCTTTTGGCTTATAACTTGTTTCTAGCTGGAACACGATTGACTCTCTTTAGGAACCATTAAGAAATAATTTGGTCTTTTGGAGCATCTCAGGACCTCATCTGCGGCGTTCCAAATTCTTACTGAGATGTAAACCTCGGCATCGAATTTGCGTCTTGCATCTAAGTTATTGAGACACGGCCTTGTTGTATAAATCAAACCACTGAGCCACAGAGATCAGTGAGAAAATATGAGAAGATGAGATAAAGTTCAAAAGACATCAAAAATGCTCTGCTAACGTATTCAGAGCTGATTTTTTTATTTCATTTCTCAATTTTCTCATACCTCTTCACTGATCTCTGTGAATCAGTGGTTTAAATTGGGCAACAACGCACTGAGACACCCCAAAACGTCCAACTTATTCCTTAACGGTTCCTTAGTTTTTTGGAAACTGATGTTTTTTCATTAAAAGGGAATTGCTAAGTACAGAAACAGAACTGAAGGCCATAGCAGCACCCGCAATTGTTGGGCTTAACAAGAATCCCGTAAAAGGATAAAGAACTCCTGCTGCAATAGGAATTCCGGCAATATTATAGAAAAAGGCCCAGAATAAATTCTGTTTTATTTTACGCATAGCGAGCTTGGATAGTTGGATGGCTAGTACAACATCTCTTAGGTCATTTTTCATGAGTATGATATTTCCTGTTTCGATAGCGACATCCGTACCACTTCCCATAGCTATCCCTACATCAGCCTGGCTTAAGGCTGGGGCATCGTTAATACCATCTCCGACCATGGCGACTTTATGGCCTGCATTTTGAAGTCTCTGAACTTCTTTGGATTTCTCATGAGGTAAAACCTCTGATAAAATGTTCTTGATTCCGACTTGCCTTCCTATAGATTGAGCTGTCCCTTTTTGATCTCCTGTTATCATAATGACTTCTTTTCCGAGAGAAATAAGACTTTTAATTGCTTCATAGGAATGGGGCTGTACTGTATCAGCGATTGCCGCAAGGGCTTGGACTTGTCCTGAAGAAGAGAGTAAGATAACGGTATTGCCGTTTTCTTCAAGTCTCTGTATGTCTTCAATGGCATTAGAGAGTTCAACCTTTTCTTCTTCCATGAGCCTTCGGTTTCCTAAGAGGTATTTTTTATCATTTACTTGGGCTCTGATGCCTTTACCAGTGATAGATTGGAATTCAGATAGTTCTAGAAGCTTGGACTTTCTTCTAACGGCTTCATCAATAATAGCTTTTGCTAAAGGGTGTTCAGATGAATGTTCGATTGAGGCCATCAATGTTAATGCATGATCTTCATTGTCATTGTAGCAAATGAAATCTGTTAAAATAGGGTTACCAGTAGTGATGGTGCCTGTTTTATCGAAAATGATAGTATCAACAGTGTGGGCTTCTTGAAGTGACTGAGCATCTCTTATGAGTATACCATGTGTTGCACCCATTCCAGTTGCTACCATAACAGCCGTTGGAGTAGCCAGACCGAGAGAACAAGGACAAGCAATTAGCAATACTGATATAAATGTGGTAATGCAAAAGCTTATGTCCTTACCAAGAGAAAACCAAATAAGAAAAGTAAGAGTGGCCACAAGGAGTATGGCAGGAACAAAATAGGCTGAGATTTGATCAGCCAAGGATTGAATGGGAGCTTTAGATGACTGTGCTTCTTCCACAAGCTTTATGATCCTGGCAAGAACGGTATCTTTACCTATTTTTGTAGCTTCAAAGGTAAAGGTGCCCGTTTGATTGATCGTGGCTCCTGTTACAGAATTACCTGCAAACTTTTCTATGGGGATACTCTCTCCAGTAAGCATTGATTCATCAACACTGCTAGTTCCCTGAAGGATCTTGCCATCTACCGGAATCTTCTCCCCTGGTTTAACGCGAATGATGTCAGCTAATACAAGCTCTTCTACTGGAATAATTAGTTCTTTATCTCCTCTTATGACAAGGGCTGTGAGGGGTTGTAGTTCCATGAGGTTCCGGATGGCGGCAGACGTTTTGCCTTTCGCAATGGATTCGAGTGTTCTTCCAAATAAAATGAAAGCGATAAGGAAAGCGGATGTTTCGTAGTATAGGTGATGTCCTACCGGAACATCTTGTCCTGTCCAAATGATGATTGAAATGCAGACACTGTAAATATAAGCAACACCCACACCTAGAGCGATGAGTGTATCCATAGTAGCTGTTTTGGCATAAACAACAGAGCGAATGCCTCTTGTGAAGAACTGGTGGCCACAGGATAAAACGACGCTTGTAAGAATAAATTGGATGGTAGTGGAGTATTCATGGAAAAAAAGGGGTAATGGCAAACCCATGTGACTTCCCATTCCGATGTACATTAGGGAGAGAGATAATGTGAGTGCAATCAGGGATCTTTTCTTATAACTCTGAATTTCGTTCTCTTTTTCAGCCTTTTCGTGTTTATGGTCAATGAATGTTATGTCCAGAGGTTCATATCCTACTTTTCGAATAGCTTCAAAGAAGTCGATTTTAGAAGATATTTCAGGGAGGTATTCGATACTTGCTCGTTCAGTTGCAAGATTAACTTGCGCAGAACGGATTCCCTTTATGTTGTTTAAGGAGTCTTCAATTTTTTTTACACAACTTGCACAATTCATTCCCTTAATAGGGATTATCAAAATTTCCGTTTCGCTCATTGGAGAATCTCCTGTTATTCAACAAAACATAGTAGCTGAAATCTAATTTTTATGGATAATTTAGGGATATCGGGAATATGTGGGAAAAAAAGTTTGCGAAGTCCTTGTGAGCAATATTAAAATTTACTATACGCAAGAAAAAATTAGATGGTGTTTGCAAGATGTGAGGAGAGGTCTCCTATTCTCTTATGCAAAGACCTTATGGGAGTGGAATCCCATATAAAACGGAAATCGGGATAGATAAATTGGCCTTAAACATTTAAGGGATAAGGGAGGGTGGACGTGGAAAAGAATGAAATGGAAAGATTTAAAAAAAAATTAGTCTCTTTGCAAATGCATTTGGGGGTGATGTTAAGAGGTACTGCGGAAGAAGTTAAGTCTAGTGATGATTCAAAAGGCTATTCGCAACATCAAGCCGATGAAGGAACGGATGGTTTTACTAAAGTGATTTCCCTTGAGCTTAGTAACAAGGAAAAGATTCTTTTGAAGCAAGTGGAAAGAGCTCTCGAAAAAATAGACGATGAAACGTATGGTGTTTGTGATATCACGGGAGAACTTATCCCTTTGAACCGTTTAGAGGCTGTTCCATATGCAACGATGACAGTTCAAGCGCAAGAAAGAATTGAAAAAGGAATAGCATAAATAACCATGAATTTTCGCTCCAGTCCACAATATTTCGGGTTTTTACTATATTTTGTGGATCTCATCACAAAACTTGGGACGCATTTGTACATCCCCTTGATGTCTTCTTCGTCTCCTTTTTATCCCTATGGGGGCATCGCAGTATTTGAAAACATACTGGGAATAGAGTTTTCCATCTGTCATAAGACAAATACTGGTGCTGCTTGGGGCCTCTTTTCTGAGTATCAATTTTACCTTTTGGCCTTTCGGATTTGTCTGGTAGCTGCAATGGTAGCTTACCTCATTTTTTTTAATAAAAATCCAGCCTATCGCTTGCCATTAATTTTTATTGTTGCTGGGGCAATAGGGAATATTACAGATGCTTTTATTTACGGGCATGTAGTGGACATGTTTAATTTTGTTTTGTGGGGGTATAACTACCCAGTGTTTAATGTCGCGGATTCGGCTATAAGCATTGGAGTGGTTTTATTGATGTTTTATACCTTCAGAGATAATGAAAAAAAGTTTGAAGCCATAGGATAAAATGACCCCTCCTTTCGATTCATTTATTTCACTTCGTGTTAGTACTCCCCAAAAAGAAGGGAAGTTACAAGTCTCAAAATGGCTGCAATCTCAAGTTTTACTTGATGTTTCCGAAATGGAGGCATTACTTGAGGAGTTGGGAGAAGCTCAGCTATTTTCTACAGGGAGATTGGTAGAGAAAGGGAAATCTTTTGTAATAAAAAGAGACTTTCTCGATTGCTATATCGACTATGTGGAAAGTTTGAAGAAAGGGCAGCTTCCGGATGACTCAAATTTCCGTAGTTTTTTTGGTAGTGTATTTACTGTGACACCGGACGTTTTGTATTCGATGGAAATCGAAGATGGAAGGGAGCTCGTACATCCCACCAGGCCCGTTTTGCAAATGCAGGCACATAGCATTGGATATTCTGTTGAAGAGGGGAAATTCAGACCTATGGTTTTGGGAAAGGACAGTATTCTTTGGGGAATACAATTTTCATATCCTCAGCTGTTCCAAGACAATGAAACCTTATCGGTAGAGAAAGTTGAAGAAACGGAGAAGTTCCCCAACACTCAATTGTTTCGTAAACTTCAACGATGGGTCCGGCATAACACAAGAGCCACACCGTTTATTATCGGAGATAAAAAAACCAATGTTCCTATGCGATTGGGGAAAAAATGTTTTGAATGGATCAACAAGCATCCACAACTAATTAAGAAAGGGATAAAGGTTGATATCTGATGGAAGTTGAAATTATCGCAATAGGAAATGAAATCCTCGAAGGAACAGTCGTGAACTCTAATGCGGCTTTTATCTCGAAACAGCTGGCCTTGGTAGGCTTTACTATTAAACAGCATTTGGTATTACCCGACGATGAAGGGGCTTTAAATGCCGGTCTAGCAAATGCGCTTCAAAGAAACGTTTTAGTAATAGCCACGGGAGGCCTTGGCCCAACGACCGATGATATAACAAGGAAAGTAGCTGCTGATTTATTTGAATCTGACTGGAGTTTCCATGAAGGGATAGCCGCAGTTTTAAAAGACCGATATGGAGATAAGCTTACTTCCCTTGAAGATCAGGCCACTGTACCAAGTAAAGCTAAAGTATTGGCAAATTCTGTGGGAACCGCTCCAGGCTTAATATTTTCCTCTGAAGAAAAATCGACCCTCATTCTTTTGCCTGGGGTTCCTGTTGAAATGAAGGCTATGTTGGTAAACGCTGTGATTCCTTATTTGCAGGAGACGTTTTTTTTGGAAGAGCGTGTGTTTACTGAGAGTATTCATTTCTGTATGCTGACAGAGTCAGCAATTGATCAAGAACTTCGGAGAATTATGAAATCTTTTTCTGAAGTTTCTTATGGATCTTACCCCTCACAAGGCATCGTTTCTATTAAGTTTTCCACTGTGGCAAAAACAAAAGCAGAAGCTCAGCTTCTTTTATCTGGACCAAAAGATGCTTTATTGGAGAATTTTTCGGAGCATTCCTTTGAAGCGGCAGAGGGAAAGATAGAAGAGGCTATTCATCAGCTATTCATAGAAAATAATCTCACTCTTGCTTTGGCAGAGTCTTGCACGGGGGGTGCTGTAGCTGCTAGACTGACGAGCCTGGGAGGGAGTTCGAAATATTTTTTAGGGTCTATTGTAAGTTATTGTAATGAGCTGAAAGCTAAAATTTTGAATGTTTCTCTTGATACCCTTGAGAATTATGGGGCAGTAAGCGAAGAAACGGCGGGTGAAATGCTTCAAGGGGTTCTTGAAATGACTTTAGCGGATTTTGGAGTTGCTGTTACGGGTGTAGCTGGCCCCCAAGGGGGCTCATCTGAGAAGCCAGTAGGTACCATATGTATTGCTTTAGGCAAAAAGGGAGGAGGTACCCCTCAAATATTTACTTTAACTCTTCATGGAAACCGCGAAGCTATTATTACACGTTCGGTAAATATTATTTTGAGTCGTCTCTGGATGATGGTTAAGTAGTCTATTCAAAATATACTGACACAAATTTAGCTCAAAAAAGGGATAAACAGGAGTATTATTCTAATTCTCTGTTTTCTACTTTTCTTTATATGGCCAATTAGTTTAAAATATTTAAGTCACTAATTATCTAGGCTTTAATTCATGAAAACTAAAGAAGGGTCTTATCTCCTCGTGGATAGTGGTTGTGGACGCAAATTAGAGCGTTTTGGCCCTTATCTTATCGATCGCCCTTGTACCCAGGCTGTTTGGCAACCTAAGCTCTCATCACAGGATTGGAAGAAGGCAGATGTTCGCTTTACTCGAGAAGATGATGAATCTTGGACAGGAATAAAATTACCAGGTGAATGGATAATAGAACTTGAAAATATTAATTTGAAATTGTCATCCACAGACTTTGGTCACCTAGGGGTTTTTCCTGAACATGCAGGAATGTGGACATGGTTTCGGAATCTTATTAAACAAAGAATTTTAAAATCCGGGCAGCCTCCCAAGATTCTTAATCTCTTTGCTTACTCAGGTGGAGCTACCCTTGCAGCAGCCGCAGAAGGAGCCGAAGTTTGTCATGTAGACGCTTCAAAGGGCATGATTGATTGGGCCAGACAAAATGCTTTCCACAATAACCTGGAGAAAGCTCCGATACGATGGATTGTTGATGATGTGAATCGATTTCTTAATAGGGAGATCCGCAGAGGCAACAAGTACGATGCTATTATTTTAGACCCACCTACATTTGGCAGAGGAAAACGTGGCGAAGTTTTTAAAATTGAACGTGACTTACAGCAACTGTTAAAAAATTGTCGGACTCTTCTTACGGAAGATCCGCTTTTCGTTCTCTTTTCCTGCCATACTCCCGGCTTCACGCCTATGATAATGAGACAACTGCTAATGCAAACCATGGAAAATATTTCCGGTAAAGTTGAAGAGGGAGAGATGAGTCTTCCTGGGGTTGGCAATACATTCTCTGTTCCAAGTGGAACCTTTAGCCGATGGTCTTGCTCATGATTGAATATAGTACTTATGAACTGATCACAAGTTTACAGAACACACGTGTTAAGAATGCTGTAAAGCTTCGTCAACGAAGAGATCGCGATCGTAGTCAAACATTCCTGATTGAAGGCTATCGTGAACTATTAAGGGCTCTAGAGGGGAATATGTCGGTGACGACTCTTTTTATCTGTCCAGAGTTTTTTTTGGGTGAGAATGAAGGGGCGTTGATTAGTCGAATTACAGAAAAGGGCGCCGAGATTATCCGTTGTACCGAGCAGGTATTTCAGAAACTTTCCTATCGTGACCGTCCAGATGGATTGCTTGCCATTGCACCGCAACTTAAATACACATTAAAAGATCTTGATGGCTGTATCAAAGACAAAGCAGCACCTTTCTTTGTTGTGGCTGAAGCTATCGAAAAACCAGGAAACCTTGGGACAATATTACGCTCTGCCGATGCGGTTGGAGTAGATGGCGTAATAATATGTGATCGCTGTACAGACATTCACAATCCCAACGTTGTCAGAGCGAGTACAGGAACACTCTTTACGAGACCCGTCGTAGAAGCTACGAGTGACGAGGTTATGGAGTGGTTGAAAGAAAGAAATGTTTCCATGTTGGCAGCAACTCCTGCTGCAACAAAAGAATTTACTGAAGTGGACCTTACAGGACCTGTTGCAGTCGTTTTAGGGACAGAGCAATACGGCCTTTCTGAAAAGTGGATGAACGGAGCAAATTGTCAGGTTCGAATTCCTATGATGGGTGTCGCAGACTCATTGAATGTGGCAATGGCGACCTCCTTGCTTCTTTATGAGGTCCTCCGTCAGCGGAGACTTTAGATCAATGGATTTGGATGTTCTTTACCTTGATAACCATTTACTAGCAGTCAACAAGCCACCTGGACTGTTAACGCAGCCAAGCGGAACTACTCAAGACAATCTGGAAGATCAGGCTAAAATTTGGTTGAAGAAGAAGTTTGATAAACCCGGGAATGTATTCTTGGAAGCTGTACATCGCATCGATAAGCCTGTCAGTGGAATTGTTCTTTTTGCTCGCACAAGTAAAGCATTATCTCGATTGCAAAAGAGTGTGAGAGAGAAAGATTGTTCAAAGCGCTATCTTGCTACGGTAGAAGGAATTCCTAAGAATAAGGAAGCTATCCTGGAGCACTACCTTGTCCATGATAGCCATTTTTCAAGAGTTTCAGGTTCTCAGGAAAAAGAAGCAAAATTTGCTCGACTGCGTTACAAGGTCTTGGGAAGTAGAAATGGGAAAAGTTTGCTGGAAATTAACCTGGAAACAGGTCGTTATCATCAGATACGTGTGCAGCTTGCAGAAATAGGGCTACCCATTGTAGGGGATACGAAATATGGAAGTGGAGTTGTCGCATGCAGAGGGATAGCTCTTCATCACAGCAGACTTGAGATTCCTCATCCCATTCATAAGAATATTCAACTTATAGAGGCTAAAGTTCCAAAAGGGCTTTTTCTTGACCTGTCTACAGATCCTAAGACTCCAGAATAGGAAGAATTTCTGAGATATATTCCGCGATAGCCTTGAGGTCATCTCTCTGCAGGTAATGAGATTGTTCGAGAGAGCTTTTTAAATCCTTCAGGAATGGAAGGGTTCTCATTAAACTTATTTTCTCATCAGAGCATTGTATCATTAAGTTGATAATGTACTTGGCCTCTTCTTCAATATCAGGGTACTTGTCGATGTCTTTAAGTAATTCTACAAGCAGCGCTTTTAAAGCACCCGATGAAGTGTTAATGACATTAGTTAAATGATGGTCTTGTGCAATTGTCAGGCAGTACTGTATTGAATTAAGTGGAAGTAAGGTGAAAGATGTCCACTTTTCAGGAGAAATACCAGGTTTTAGAGCCATAGCATAAGCTGAAATAACGGCTAAGCTTGTGATAATCTGATTGCAGGAATCCTCAAATTTGTATTCAATAGCTGCGCTATAGATAAACTCCAGATGGCTGCAAAAGGAAGATAAAATTGAATTGTCTTCATAGATCTTTTCATTTCTTAAGCTGTGACCATTTCCCATATTTACTTTTTTTACTGAGTCTAAAAAGAAGCAAGCAAGGTGCTTGATCATTGAGAGGATGTGGGATGATACGACGATGTTTTTATTTTGAATAGCTTGGTAGGTCGCCTCACTTGCTTGAATGATTTTTTTACCGAGAGCTTCATAATCCTGCTGTTTAATAACTTTCATTCCTCTTTCTTCTAAGTATCCTACACGCTTAAATGGATCGATCAGGTAGCAAACCTTGTAGTAATACTCCCGCAAACAATCCAGACCGACGCCAAATCCAAAGACCCAAATGGGAAAGATGGCCCCCTTGCTAAGCCAAATCCCGTCTACCGCAGCTATGAAAGTGAAAAGTGGAAACAGAAACATAAAAGTTAGAATGAACTGGGTATTGCGACTCTTAAGAAAATAATCAGATATACTGAATGTTGAGAGTTGGTCAACTCTTTGAAAGGGAATGAGTGAAAAAGAAATCAAGACACCTACCATTGTCACAAATCCAACACCCGCTCGTATGAGTATGTCACTTGTAGAAGCCTTTTCAATTGCAACCTGAGCTTCTGGTGACATCCACAGCAATACGGCGACAAAAAATGAGATTATAGAACATAAACGATGAATTATTCGATCAAGCATAGTTAAAGACCTATTGTACGTTAACTACTATTTTAATTAAAAAGACCATAAAGTTCCAATAGTAGTACGGGTAAAGTCGTTGGTTAAATTACATCTTTAGTGTAGAGTATTATTCCTAATTACGTTATGAAAAGCTATGGGAGTGAAATATTCTGATGGTATTCTTAAGTGACAGAAAGTTAGATCGTTATTTTCTTCTTTTTAATCTTTACTGGGTTTAATTCCCCGCAGCTTACTGCGTACACTCTTTTCTTTTGTTTTTTGGAAAGGGGGCTCACTTTGTGAAAATGTCAATTAGGCTCCTTCTTAAGCTTCGTTAGAATCTGATCCTTTAGTCTCTTCGGTCACCTCTCTAAGGCCGACTTCTTCTTCAACTTCAGCAGGTTCGGGTCCTAATGAAAAGTTTTCATCTATTTTCCCAGATTCTCTTAAGGATGAGAAAATTCTGGAGCATTCAAGAGATGATGGGCGATCATTAGGGTTAGGGCAAAGCATTAACAAGTTTAAACATTCAACGGAATTGCAAAGAGGGAGGGCCGATTCGAATCCACCTTCTTTATACTGTGCTATATAGGCCTCGGTGTTTGCCAATACTTCGTCACTGAATTGGCACTGTTCTTTGACAGTTGTAAGGTTTAACTTAGGAACAACATCCGCAATGCCCTCTTCTCCCATAGGAGGAAGCATGACCCAAGGAGGATAATCATCGGTCATCATATTATAAAAGGTTAATCCTAATGCCCATACGTCTCCCTTGGGGTTTGCGAGCGAATCAAGAGCTGCTTCTCTTGTTTCCGTAGAATTTGAAAATAAATTTTCAGCAGCTGATAAGACTTCAGGAGAGAAAAACTGAATGGTACCTGGTACCGTCTCTTTTCCTTGTCTGTATTCTTGTTTTATATCCTTAGGATGTCTTGCAAAACCAAAATCACCGATTTTGGAGTGTAGTATAGTCGAGCCTTCAGGATTTGTAGAGAAAGAGACAAATATATTGTTCGGTTTAATGTCTCTGTGTACGTAACCGCATTTGTGTATATGAGCGAGTCCTAGCAGGGAATCGCCCAAAAGGTTGGCGCAATTTTCTCCGCGGTGACCATCCATAAAGGCTTGAATGTAAGTGGGGTCTAAGCCTCCTTCTATGATTTCTT
This sequence comes from Chlamydiales bacterium, assembly GCA_047611865.1. Lineage (GTDB taxonomy): Bacteria > Chlamydiota > Chlamydiia > Chlamydiales > JBDQID01 > JBLFWS01. The sequence continues at coordinate 3,647 of JBLFWS010000069.1, read as the reverse complement.
CATCAGTGAAAAAGTCATTTCGGCTGGCTTTACCTGTGGCTGGAACTAGTTCTTTTGCAATATCAAGAGGTCGCAAGGCTGAACTTAATTCGTCGCCTTGGCAATATTCCATTAAAAGGCCCATTTTTTGTATGGAGGGATCCTTTTTGGATTGATACGCTGTAATAGCCTTGAATTGTACAACTTGATCACAAGCACAATCACAGCTTACTTGAATTTCTTGGAGGGTGTCCCTTTTTATTTTTTCTTTAGTCATCCCTTTTTCAGGAATATTAACTAAGGCAATACTTGCGTATGCAGCTGTTTGGCCCTCACTGCTTGCTAATTTTACTTTTTTAAAAGACCCTTTGGCGATGAGTCCTTTTGCTATTTCCCATATTTTTTCTCCGCCTGGTGTCGGAACTGCTAAAACGCTATGACCCTCTCCTAAGCGTCGATGAGTGGCATTTTTAGTAATCGCTAAGAGAGATAGAGCATGAGCGACAGCTTCCTCTGTTTTACTTTCGCTGTCAGTAATGGAAGCGGCAGGGGGTTCTACACTCTCTTTAATTGGTAATATGCCTGATGCCTGAGCAATAGCCAGGATTTTATCGGCGAAGTCTTGAACGACAATATCCCTCTCCATTAACGAATTGGCTTCAGTAGTAAAGTTTTCAGATTGCAGTGAGCTAGTTGAAAGATCTTGATGAGAGAAACCTTCACCTTTACTGGAATGGTCACCTTCTTTTGGATACAACGGCCCAGCCCTATTACCTGTTACTTCGAAACCAGCCATATTACTTCCTCACATATTAGGATCATAAATGGATTGTATCATTTATTAACTAAAAACATTACTTAAATGTTAATTTTGAACTTAATATGAAAATTAATTACGGGATTATTTGATTTTAGAGCTCCTTTGTTAAGGAACTCTAAATTTTTTGTGAGAATATACTAAATGAGATCACATGCTTCGTCGGGCATCCAATGCCTATCCTCTCCTTCCCATTTAACGTTGCAGCCTATGGGGTTAGTTAAAGGAATCGAAATGGGTTTTCCTGAAAGGTGTTCTTCTAAGGTTCTTTCCAGATCGTTGATGCTAACTAATGAAGCATCCCTTGGGTTATCTACAGCTCTTCCACAATAAAGGAGTTCACGGTTTTTATTGAAAACGTAAAAGTGAGGCGTACGCAATGCACCGTATGCTTTTGCAACTTCCTGGTTTTCATCGTAGAGATATACCCAAGGGAATTTTTCAGTAGTCATGCGGTTAACCATATTTTCGAAGGAATCTTCTTCATAAGTATTTTTGCTATTAGAGTTTATCCCGACAAATTTGACTCCGCGATCTTGAAATTTATCTGCTGTGATTCTTGTTACTTCATCTGAGCCTGTTACATAGGGGCAGTGGTTACAGGTAAAGAAGATGACAAGGATATTGGTATCATCAAAATCGGATAAGGCGTAGTTCCTATTCTCGGTTGAGGGTAGGTTGAAGTCTGGGGCGGATTCCCAGAGATTTAAAGTAAAGGACATGGTTGTACTCCTGAAACTGTTAGATTTTCCCAATGTTGTAGCTGGAAATTCCAAAATTTTCAACAATGAAATCTTGTAATGATTTTCAGAAAAAATTGAGAAGAATAGTAAAATGCGCTATCAACCCATATAGGGAAGTATTTGAATCGGTGGCTGCTAATGCGTTTAAGGGAAATTTCATTTACATCAACACGACAGTTAGTAGAGTTTGCTAACTACCGCCATCTGGATCCAAGCCAGGTTCAAAGCATTATTAAAGGAGCTCATGCTAACGACAAATTGGGTGTCACATTGGTATTTTGGGACAACGAGAGTATGATCCCTCCCCTTGAGGAAACGGATCCAGTTTTTGAAGAAGATGGGGATAATAGTATAGTTTTTAAGCCTTCAGGGGTTTCCCTTAATTTTTCGACGATTGATAAAACGAAAGCTAACCTCGCTTATTCGAAAATGAAAGTGGCTCTTGAAGAGGCAAAGGGAACCCCCGAGAAGATGGGGGATTATCTAGAGCGAAAAGAAAGTGAAAGAATTCACAGAGATCGAATTAAGAGCGCAAAGAGCGAAGTTGAATTTTTAGAAGACCATTCAGAGTCAGATATTGGCATTAGTACTTTTTCTTCTAGGAGGGATTCTATTATAGAAGAAGTTAGCGAAGAAGAAACCTTGAAAAGAAAAAAGCTCTGGGAGGATGTTCACTCTCTTTGGAAAAAACGTCATGAAGGTGTTCAGCTTTCGGTCCCATTTGAAAAGCTTACATTTCAGGGCTCCACAATATTTGTTCCCATGTATTGCTTTGGAACGGTTTCTGAAGGAGCGGTCTTTTATAATCTTAGCCTTGTAGTTGAAGAAATTTTTGGCGACAATATAATTCTTGAACATCAGTAGCTTCAGAGTAGATATACCTAAATAAATTTAAGAATTGGTTTTAGTATAACTAAACTTTGCTTTAACTTGCCCCATTGCAAATGGAAATGTTAAGCTGTGTTCTATTTTTCATCAAAACCGAAGTAGACTCTATCAGGGGGAATGAACTGATATGAAAGATATAAGAGATGCTGTAGAAGACGGGATAAGAGCCATTGAGCAATTACGGCTCCCAAGTTCCATCGCCTTTATTGAAAATGTAGCAACAGCCATCGCTGAGAGCTTTGATCAGGGTAATAAAGTTATCATAGCTGGAAATGGCGGAAGCCTTTGTGATGCGATGCATTTTGCTGAAGAACTCACAGGCCAGTTTCGAGGCTTTCGACCAGCTCTTCCTGCAATAGCTTTGTCGTGTCCAGGACATATTACCTGTGCGGCGAATGACTTTGGCTTTGAAAATGTGTTTTCCAGAGGGATTGAAGCTTATGGAAAAGCTGGAGATGTTTTTGTGGGGCTAACGACGAGTGGTAACTCTCCTAATATCATCAAAGCTTTTGAAGCTGCATCTGAAAGAGAGATGACGACAGTGTCTTTTCTTGGAAAAGGTGGGGGGGAGCTCAAAGGTGTGGCTGACTTGGAACTGTGTATTGAAGGCTTCTCTACCTCCGACCGTATTCAAGAAGCTCATATGACAGCCATACATATTTTAATTGAAATGGTGGAGAAAAAGCTATTTTCTTTTAAGCCTGCTTTTTCTGAAGCATGATTAATCGTTTGGAAAAGCCTATATTAGAAATTATCAAAGGGGAAAGAAAAGGGTGGAGTGCAGAGATTGCAAAGCTTCTTCTTACCCCTTTAGCATGGACCTATGCTGTAGTCTCCAGATGTCGTAACATAGCTTATGACGTGGGATTAAAGCGTCAACACCACTCCAAGGCAATAGTTGTTAGTATTGGTAATATTGTAGCTGGTGGAACGGGGAAAACGCCTCTTACGCTGATGATTGGGCGTGAAATGCGTAATTGGGGAAACTTGGCGGTGGTTTCCCGAGGGTACCGTAGTAAGGCTGAGAAAATGGCGACTCCTATATTTTTGAGTAAAGGAGGGAAAATATTTTTCTCTTCCGAGACATGCGGTGATGAGCCCTGCCTTTTAGCTAAAAATCTTCCGGGAGTTTCTGTTATCGTAGGCAGAGATCGTGTTCAAGCATCTTTGATGGCTGTAGAATCAGGTGCTCAAATGATTCTTATGGATGACGGAATGCA
>JBLFWS010000068.1:0-15905 GCA_047611865.1 Chlamydiales bacterium | reverse complement strand
CCCACAACCCTTTTTATTACCTAAAAAAGCCTCTTTCTGAACCATCCCCACATTTGAAAGCGTTAGAGAGATGCTGTGAAGTAAGAGTGGGCCCTTTCAACTGCGAAGTGCGACAAATAGTTAAAAATTAAAATGGTCAGAGACGGCTAAAACCTCTACGGTGATTTTACCACAAATACCCGAGGAGGAAATATGTCTAAGGACTACCATCAGCTGACCAGAGATTCAAGATGTCAGCTCTACACCTTAAAGAAAAGAGGAGATTCTGCAGCACAAATTGCTAAAGAACTTAGAATTCACCGATCTACTATTTATAGGGAACTGAATAGGAATATAGGAAAACGAGGTTACCGCTATCATCAGGCAAATGAGAAGGCATTGGAACAGAGCAAAGTGGGGCAATAGTCTCAATGGTAGATAGGGCCTCAAAATTAACAAAACTTATCAAGGTTTCTAGAAAGTCAGCTCAAGAAGCAAAAGAAGCACTGATCGAACGACTTGAGCCAGTGAAAGAATTTGCTAAGTATCAAGAAATCAGTGAACTACTAAAAGCAGAGTTCTATTTTGCCAAACCATACCACTTTTGGGAAAGAGGGCTCAACGAGCATACCAATGGTCTTGTACGACAGTATTTCCCAAAATCTAAGCGGTTTGATGAGATTTCAGAAGAAGAGGTCGAGAAGGTTGAGTTATTGCTTAACAATCGAACAAGAAAAGTGCTAGACTTTGCAACACCGATAGAGGTTTTTAGCTACCTTCGTGAGGCAGCCTAAGTGTCGCACTTAAGAATTGAAAAGGCGAAACATAATAAAATCGGAATAGACAACTCAACTATTTTTTTTTAATACCCCTATAGATGAGCCTAAAATAAAAACTTCTTCGAGTGCAGGAAGATACTGGCCTCAATTGAAAAGTCCCAAAAAACCACCTGCTCTGCAAACTCAAAAAACCGTTAACAGACCCCTGAAAGATATTCTAAAAATAAAGCTTGTAAAACCTCATATGCCTAGCCCCAGAAAAACCTGTAGACATCTAATGGCTACCGGTGGTGAACTACAGGGAAAGCTACGTGTCTCCAGTGATCATGCTGGTAACACCATCCACAGGAAAGCTACCCAACATTTTCACTCTGCAGGAAAATTCACCTATATCAATGAAAGGGACCGAAGCTCTGTGAAAATCGGAAAAGTCCTTTTAGGAAGCACACTATCCACCCCTCTTTTGCTGGAAAAAGCTATATATTATATTCCTGCGGGAACAGCCTACACCATCTCCCACCCAAAAAATGCCTGGAAAAACACCCACGACAAAGCTTTGCTGATGCTGAAGCAAATGAAAGATCCTAAGTTCGCAGGAAGAATTGCTGGAGGGTTAGCAGGTGCTGGTTTCGCCCAAATAGCCCTTGGCGACGCGCCTCTTGCCTGTACATCATTCTTAGTTCAGGTGTTGTCACTCTGGGCAGCCTAACTGCTACTCAAGTTCGAAAATCCCACGCCTCTGATAAACTCAGAAGTACCCCTACACATATGCAGTATGAAAGAAAAATCCTCGAAGAAAAAATCAAACTCTACGACGTATCTCGAATTGCTTATGGTTTTGGAGAAGGTTTTGTCCCTGGTGCAATAGGAGCTGTCGTTGAAAACGTCCTCCTAGGAGCTATTATCCCTAGCGATAATATGATCGTTATAGAAGAAGAAGTAGCAAGCTCTAACTTAGGCCTTCCTGATTCTCCTGAACTTCTCGAAGTAGAATTCGAGAAAGAAGAGTCCTAGGTCTACAAATTCATAGCTATGACTGGTCTTGTTACCTATGTCTCCGCGTCGACCAGTAAATAATGCAACAACGCTATTATGATGGCGTTGTTGCATAACTTAATACATTTACAATCATTTATTTAACCACAGAGAGCACCGAGAACACAGAGAGATAGAAAAATACATAAAGTCTCTCATAATATGATATCAACTGATCTGTGATTTTTTATTTCCTCTGTGTCCTCTGTGATCTCGGCGGTAAAATGTTAATCATAAGCCTCTTGTATACGCATGTTTTATGCAACAACGCCTATTATGATTGAAAAATCCCAGCGCTCTCAGGACTTACAGATCTCAAGTGTAGATCTCTCTGTGGATAGGGTATTCTGATCTCATTTTCTTTAAAAAGTTTCCAGAGAATCACATACACCTCACTTCTCACATTGGTGATTCCATTTTGAGGATCCCGTATCCAAATTCTCAGCTCAAAATTAATGGAGTTATCGCCAAACTCCTGAAGTCGGACAGCCGGAGCAGGAACTTTGTTCACTCTGACTACATCGTTTGCAGCTTGTTTCAAAAGGTCTATCACTTTTTCAACGTCACTATCGTAGGCGACTCCTATTGGAAGCTTAATACGAACGTTACTATCTGTGTAAGACCAGTTTTCTACTTTCTGGGTAATAAAGTCTTCGTTTGGAATGAGATGTTCCTTACCCGAGCGCGTACGTACTGATACACATCGAGCAGTAAGCTTGTTAACCACTCCGTATGTAAGACCCTGTTCCAGAGCTACCACATCACCCGGCTTTATTGAGCGATCTACCAGAAGAATGATTCCGCAGATAAGGTTGGAAACAACCTTTTGTAAACCGAAACCAATACCCACACCAACTGCACCACCAATCACGGCAAATGCCGACATATCTATTCCCATGCTGGTGAAGCCAAATACAATCGCCAGTATGACAAAAGTCACTTTTGTAAACTTACTAAACAACACTTGAAGAGAGGGCGCTAAATCCGTGTAGGATTTTAGCCTTACCTCAATCAAGCGTGACACAAAAGTGGCTCCCCATAGAAGAACAAGAAGAGTAACTAAACCTTTTCCTATTGAAAGAACTGAGATATGCAACTCTCCCACGTCCATAGATATAGAGTCCAGGACCTGAAGAGTTGGTTGAAGTATACCTACTATATCGAAAGCCGCTAAAGTCCAAGTCGTAAGAGCGATAAATCTTGCCAGAGCAGCTTCTCTCACAAACCCTGTCATAAAGCGAATCACCAGCCAAGCTGTCAAAAGACTTGCCACGATTCTTGAAAGAAAGGTCTGCTCTTCTATCTGCTGGCTTGCTACGACAATTGCCCATTGCAAAAGACACCATAGAGCTGGAAACATCAAATCGAGGAGGGTTTCCTTTAGCTGTATGAGTTCAGGTTTTATCTGAAAGTGCGACTGAATAAAAGCTTTTAAGGGCTTCGTTACGAAATAGGAAAAGACAAGTACAGAAAGAGTTCCTAAGAGTTGGAGAAACGTGCTGGTATCAAAAACATAGTGGTAAAACCATTCCGTCAAAATATTCAACGCTTGCTGTAGTGAAGCTGCTTTCCACAAGACTTCCAAAACAATACCCCCTTCCTTTACCTGTCACCTCACTATAATTATTTTTTTAATTTATTACAGGCTTTTAAGGATGGAGGTGTAATCAAATCCTCTCCGAAGAAGAGAAGCTATGACTTTCTGCTTTTCCCGAGGGTCTTCAAGATTTCTGTTGCGATAACGTGTCTCTAGTAAAGTTCTTATGTTTTCTTGATCCCCATCCGTGTCACGATATTTCTCAAGAACCTCAGCTATAAGGCCCTCTTCAATGCCCTTTATCTTAAGCTTTTGTGCGATTATCGCTTGCCCGTATTTCCTCCCTTTCTGAACCCGAACAAAGCTCTCTGACCACAAACGATCGTTTAAGTATCCCCTTTCGATACATTCCCGAACTACTTTCTCACTCGACTCTAGAGAATACTCCTTTTCAAGTAACTTTTTCTTAAAGTTATGGGCGGTATAGACTCGCAAGTTCAACAAATAGAGAGCGTACTTCCGACAAGCCTGAAAGTCATCTTTAAGTGAATTTTCCATATCTGTATCTGGCATTATAATACTTACCTTAGGAATCAAGTAAAAATAGGATGAAGTATTACGAGACTATACGTGAAAGTCAAGCCCATTAATACATTAAGCACTGCTTTGGCCTGGGGTGACACAGATGCTACCATATACGGCTAGTTAGATTTTTTTTTTTACATCCTTGTTGTGGTACCAATTTCGCTCAACTTCGAAAGCCCGTAGGGTCCCCGATCAAAGCCTCGGATGACTTAAGCGGAGCGAAGGAATCCGTGGTAGTGAGAACAGAAAATCAGAGCCCGCGAGGGCGACTGAAAGGTGTAAGAGGCTTCAATCGCCTTCGTTCCTCAGGCTCTATTTTTTATTTTCTCCTCCACGGGTTCCCTCGCAAGCTCAAGTCACCCGAGGCTTTAATCGGGTCGTCCTGCCGGACTCATGAAGGCGTTGCCTATTCCACAAAATCACCACAAAAATGGGACGGGTTTTAACCGGAAGACTTGAGGGGGAGATCATGGGATTTTAGCCTCATCTGTGTCACCCCAGCTTTGGCCCCTCTCTAATCTGCAAGCGGGAGAGAGGCATCTCCTACAAGATCAACAATCAAGGCTGATAATAGGACACAAATTCAGCCTGCCCCAATCCAACCTCATTTTTAAAATCCACTACAGCAGCACAGCTTTTTGATAATCCGTAAGGAAGAACATTTTCCCCTACCAAGGCGTTGATAAAATGCCCTAAGGTCGGAGCATGTCCCACAAGAAATAGTGTTTGGTTTTCTTCAGGTGATGGAATCCTTTTTAAAAGAAGCTCTTGGTTAAAATCATATCCCAAAGCATTTTCTTCTTCAAAGGGAAGATTATAAACGTCAGTGATCACCTGAGCCGTTTGTTGGGCTCGCAGTAGTGGTGAGCTCAAAATTAATGTAGGAACAATCCCCTCATCTTTCAGCTGTTTTGTTGCACGTAATTGAATGCTTTTTCCTTCTTCTGATAATGGGCGAAGGGCATCTTCTGCATAACCTTCGCTTAAAGGTTTGGCATGACGTATGGCAACTAGTCGGGTACTCATCGGGTTCACTCCTTTTTTACTTGTCAAAGAATCGATTTCAATTTAAAAGTATTCAAAAAAAATGACACCTTCAAACAACTGTGATGTCAAGAATTTCTAATTTTACGTGAGGTGAATCCATGGACGAAGATCAAAAACGCCTACTAGAAGAACTCTTGTTTTCAGGAGAGGAGAAGCTAAGCTTTGCAAAAATGCTCTACTTTGGAGTTTTTCATTCCCCCAGCGCCTTCCCCCATTACAAACCAAATGATGAAGAGCAAGCCTTCACTGACGATTATGTTAAACGCCTTGATAGCTGGGCAACGGAAAATATCGATGCCGACAAAATTGACCGCGAGGCGTCCATTCCCGACTCTGTCATCCAAGGACTAAAAGATATCAAGCTTTTAGGAATTACAGCACCCAAGGAATATGGGGGGTTAGGCCGATCTCAATACAGCTATTGCAAAGCCATGGAGAATCTCGCCAGCCATTGTGCCTCTACTGCCCTTTTTGTCAACGTTCACCACAGCATCGGATTAAGAGCCCTTGTACTTTTCGGCACCGATGAGCAAAAGAACAAATGGCTCCCCTCATTAACAAGTGGAGAAAAAATAGCTGCCTTTTCTTTGACAGAAGAAAAAGCCGGATCTGACGCCAGCGGCGTAGAGACCCGAGCTGAATACGTCCCGGAGAAGAAGGCCTATCGCCTCAATGGAATGAAACAGTGGACAACGAATGGTTCTATTGCTGACATATTGACAGTCATGGCTCAGACAACAGTCGATACCCCTCGTGGTCCTGAAGATAAAATTACCGCCTTTCTCGTAACCCCCGACATGCCTGGTTTCATAGTAAGAAACCCCGCATTGGAAAAAGTGGGGATGCGTGGAACCAAAACCGCCAATCTTGCTTTCGAAGACATGCTTGTTCCTGAAGAGAACGTCCTCGGCCCAATCGGTGGGGGGTTAAGAGTATGCTTAACGGTTTTAGATTATGGTCGCGTGACCTTTGGAGCAACATGTACAGGAGCAGGAAAATACCTCGTAGAGAAAGCCCTGGAACACGCAAGCCAAAGACATCAGTTCAAGCGCCCTTTGGCCTCCTTTCCTCTTGTGAAGAAAAAGCTTTCCCTCATGTCAGCTATGGCTTATGCCATGGACGCTACCACCTACCTTACTGCCAGCCTCGTAGACAGAGGCCTTGAGGAGTTCATGCTTGAAGCGGCTATCCTCAAAGTCTTCAACAGCGACTGCGTATGGACTATGCTCTACGATACCATGCAAATTTATGGTGGACGATCATTCTTTACAGATCAGCCCTTTGAAAGAATGATGCGTGATGCACGCTTAAATACTATTGGAGAAGGCTCCAACGAGGTATTAAGAGCTTTTATCGCCCTCATAGGTATTCGTGATGTAGGGATGCAGTTTAAGCATGTTTCTGAAGCTTTTTCACATCCGATTTCCGAATTCAAGCATATCAAGGGTTTTGGTCGCCAATGCCTAAACTATGTAAGAAACCCCGATGTCCCTGTCCAATCCGATCTCTTAAAAGAAGAAGCCGCCAAGCTAGGAAAATGCATTCGCAAATTCTCCGTTGCCGTCGCTCGCCTCCTAAGTAAATACCGCGAAAATATTGTAGAGAAACAACTTAGTCTGGATCGCATTTCCACCTCAGTTATGGCTATCTACACCACCACCGCCGTGCTAAGTAAACTTGACGGAAGGATTCAGGAAAAAGGTTTAGACCCCAAAGTCTTGAAAGATGAGCTCGCTACTGGCAAGTTCTACTGTCATTATGCTTTTGCTCTTATAGAAGAACAACTGGGTTCCCTCTTTAGTAACTGCGACGAAGAAATCGAATCCCTTTCCGACCAACTTTCCGGTGTAGGTATCGTATGAAAAAAGCCGAGAAAAAAGGCCGTCAACAAGAGGCAAAAACTATCTCACCTACTTTGAAAGAGCTTGCTGAAGAGTTTAGGAATCTTGAGGCTATCATTCGCCGTGGCGGAGGTAACGCTGGAGAACAGCGACAACGGAGGCTAGGGCGGATGATTGCCAGAGAACGCATCTCCCACCTCCTCGACAAAAACGCCTACTTTTTTGAATTAGGCCTATGGGCTGCATACAAGATGTACGAAGAATGGGGAGATGTCCCTGCTGCTGGTGTAATTACTGGCATTGGCCCTGTCCAGGGAAGACAGTGTATGATTGTCGCTAACGACGCCACAGTAAAAGCGGGGGCCTTTTTTCCTCAGTCCGTGAAAAAAGTGTTGCGCGCACAAAGAATCGCAAGCGAATGTCGTTTGCCTTTGATTTACCTGGTAGACTCCGCCGGGGTTTTTCTTCCTCTACAAGATGAGATTTTTCCTGACGAAGACGACTTTGGCAGAATATTCCGCAACAACGCCGTGCTTTCAGCCGCTGGTATCCCCCAGTTTGCTGCTGTAATGGGAAATTGCATCGCTGGAGGCGGGTATCTTCCTGTCCTTTGTGATAAACTTTTGATGACAGAGGGAAGCGGTCTCTTTCTTGCTGGCCCCTCTCTAGTAGAAGCAGCCATTGGGCAAAAGGTCGGCACGGAAGAATTAGGCGGCGCAACCATGCACGCAGAAATAAGTGGCACCGTAGACTTTCATGAAGTAGACGATGCAAGCTGCCTGAAAAGACTGCGCTCCCTTGTGGATTTTCTCCCCGATAATGAAGGCAAAAAATACGAAGGTCCAGCTCCAGAGTTTCCTGCCGATACCGTTTACGACTTGGTTGGTGGCGACGGCAACAAAGCCTATGACGCACGTGACCTAATAAAATGTATCGTTGACTCAGGCTCCATGGAAGAGTTCAAAGCAAAATATGGACAGGCACTAGTCACGGTCTACGCAAAAATTGGCGGCCACCCAGTAGGCATTGTAGCCAATCAGAGAATCCAGACTCAACCCAAGCAAGGTGGCATCGAAATCGGCGGAGTCATCTATAAAGAGAGTTCTGATAAAGCCGCGCGCTTTGTTATGGATTGCAACCAAACACAGATTCCATTAATCTTCCTCCAGGACGTTATGGGTTTTATGGTTGGGAGAGAAGCTGAGCAATCTGGCATCATCCGGAGTGGAGCAAAGCTCGTAAGTGTTGTCAGCAACTCTGTTGTTCCCAAGTTAACCGTTGTTGTCGGTAACTCATTTGGTGCTGGAAACTACGCCCTTTGCGGAAAGGCTTACGACCCTAACTTCATTGTAGCGTGGCCTAATGCAAAATTTACTGTTATGGGATCAAGCCAAGCAGCAGACACCCTCTTTGCAGTACAGAAAAAAGCTGCCGAACGTGATGGTCGAAGCTTGAAACCTGATGAATTAGAAGATATGCGCCAGAATTTAGTCGCGCGCTATAAAGAACATATGGACATACGATACGGTGCGGCCCGTGGATGGATCGATGCTATTATCCAGCCTCACAATACAAGAGAGGCATTGATTCATATGTTGGAGCTGACCAAGAGATCTGTTCCTCCAACCAACCGATTTCATACGGGTGTACTACAAGTCTAAAGGATAAAAATGACAAAAAACATACAAGTTAAAGATATTGCTTACACCAGAAGTGGAGACAAGGGAAATACGGCTGATATTGGTGTCATAGCTCATACCCCTGAGGGTTTTGAGTTCTTAAAGGAACATCTTTCTTTAGAGCATGTCACTGAATACTGCAAGCCCTTAGGCTTCATTCTAGTAGAGAAGTATGAACTTCCAGGGCTGAGAGCCTTGAATTTTGTATTTGACGAGTCATCCATAAATTTTGTGAAATCCCCTTTAGCCGAAACTGACGGTAAAACCATTGGGCAAAGTCTTTTAGACATCCCCTTTGAAATTGTCGAAGAGCAACTATCCCTCTGCCTTCCTGCTAGTGGGAGCAAAGAATGAGTGATAAAAACATCCTCATTGACAGAACACATCCGGGCGTTACTATTCTGACTTTAAATCGCCCGGAGAAGAGAAACGCCCTTAACAGAGCGCTCCTCGAAGAACTTTGCTCCGCTATAGAAACAGCCAACAACACAGAAGGACAAAGAGTCATCGTCCTCTGTGGAGCAGGCAAGGTTTTCTGTGCTGGACTGGATCTCAAAGAAGCGATGAACAACGAAGTCGCTCATGACTCTGCTCAAAGAGTCGCCCAAACTTTAAAAGCCCTATACAGCTCCCCTCTCGTCACCATCGCCGCAGTTCATGGCGCAGCAATGGCTGGCGGTGCAGGACTCGTTTCTGCATGTGACTTTGCCGTCGCAGCTGAAGGCTTTGTTTTAGGCTACCCCGAAACCAAAAGGGGACTCGTTGCAGGTCTTGTAATGACCTTATTACGTAGGAAAATTCAGGAAACCTTTATTCGTGAGCTCCTCCTACTGGGAGAACCAATCACTGCAGAGCGAGCTTTACGTTTAGGCCTTCTAAATCGCGTTGTCCCTGAAGAGGAATTATTAAAAGAAGTTTTATCGGTAGCAGGACAAGTGTTACAAGGAGCTCCTCAAGCTACGGCTCAAACTAAGCGCCTGCTAGAAGACCTTGCCCCTTCCAGCCTCGAAGAAGGTCTGAATAAAGCTCTCGACTACCACATGAATGCTCGCCTTTCCAACGAAGCGAACGAAGGCATCAAAGCCTTCCTTGAAAAGCGTGAGCCCTCTTGGACCAATAAATAATCTTTACATGAGATTTTACGATGAAATTCTTTGCGGTAGAAGGGAACACCCAGCGCCTTGACGGTGGCTCTATGTTTGGTAACGCTCCCAAAGCTTTATGGGAGAGATGGGTTACACCTGATGAATTAAACAGAATTCCACTAGCATGCCGAGCTCTACTTCTCCAATTGGATGACGGAAGAAATGTCCTTTTTGAAACGGGTGTTGGGGCTTTTTTCGATCCCAAGCTAAAAGATCGTTACGGAGTTGTAGAAGAGGAACACATGCTCCTCAAAAACCTACAAGCTCTAGATCTTTCTCACGAAGATATTGATATCGTCATTCTCTCCCACATGCATTTCGATCACGCTGGAGGAATCCTCTCAGCTTTCGCGGATGGAGAGCCACGCCTTCTATTTCCAAAGGCCACCTTCTACACAAGCCAAGAAAATTGGAAGAGGGCAGAAGCCCCACATCCTCGAGATCGTGCCTCCTTTATCCCCTTAATCAACGGGCTTCTGAAGAGTTCCGGCCGCTTGGAATTTATAGAAACGGCTAGTCACCCTTCTCTGGATTTCGGCATTAGCTTCCGTTTTGTCCACGGCCATACACCTGGACTGATGTTGTCTGAAATTTCTCTTGAGTCAGGTCCACTGGTTTTCGTTTCGGACCTGGTACCTGCTATGCCATGGGTACATATCCCCATCACTATGGGATACGACCGTTATCCCGAGCTCGTCGTAAATGAAAAAACAAACTTTCTAAATGAAATGCTGGATCGTAATGGTAAAATATTCTTCACCCATGATCCGACTGTAAGCTGCGTCACCATAAGAAAAGACGAAAAGGGGAAATTCTTTGGGGAGCCAACGAGCTTAGAGAGTCTGCAAGAAGAGATTAAGCGCTAAGCTCTATAAATTCGATGATCTTGAGAATATCGAGAAAAGCCTCCGGCTTTACTGACATCACGATCGAGAACATAGGAATTGCTCTCTCTCGTATTCCAATAGTTTTGCCGCAACATACCCTTAATCTGCCTATTCGAGTATTTCCGTCCTCCTGATTCGCCCTTCATTCCTTGAAGCTGCTTCACCCCACCACTTTGCATAGTGGAGTTTACCCATTGCTCTTGCGCATCGACTCTTCTTTCAAGGTTACTCTTTGAAAAACATAGGCCCATAAGATTTTCTCCGGTGATATGGCTTCTTTGAAAACTTATGGGTTTATAATTTTACTACCCTATCTTGTCAAAAAGAATTAATGCCCACCGGGAATACTCTCCAGAGATTCTACCTGACTTCTCCAGTGTGAAAGAAAAACACTCGTTGCTTGCGATACGTTGAGGGAATTAATTTTTCCCAACATGGATATATACACTTTGAAGTCGGCATTTTTACTCACCAGATTCTGCACCCCTTTCCCCTCTGATCCCATAACCAGGAGAGTTTTGTCCGGGAAATCAAAAGAGTAAAGATTTTGTGACGTCTCATCCACCTCAGCAGTGACAGTCCAGTAGTCGGCTTTCTGAAACTTTTTCATTGCTTCTACGAGGTTAGAGACCTTTATAATCTCAATCAACTCAGAAGCCCCAACACTTGCTTTACTCACCACGGGAGTTACATCCGTTCCTCTGTTTTTTGACCAAAGGACCGCATCCACTCCAAAACAATCGGCTGCTCTTAGAAGTGCTCCAAGATTCTGTGGGTCAAAGATGCAGTCAAGAGCCAGAACAAGACTTTTTTTCTTTGAAGCAGACTTTTGTAAAAAGGTCGACAACTCTGTTGTTCCAGAATTTCTTACCTGAGCCACAAAAGACTGATGGGAATCGGATTCTACGAGAGAAGTGAGCTTATCTTTATCTAATACTTCAATCGGAATTTTCTTTGCTTTCAGGTCTTCTAGTAACGAATCGGGCTTCGTTGGGTCCTGCTTCGAGGTAAAAACTTTAATAAGTCGTTCTGGAGCGTGATCCAAAATTTCTCGTATACAGTTTTTTCCCATCACCATACGTCCCTCAGCTCGAGGGCGTCGTGGTTTATTTGTCTGTCTACTTTTCTTCACTACTTTCGTATTCGACTTCATCGATACTCGCTTTTTCTATGGATTGCCCGGATCTTATACTTTCGTCTAAATGAATGATTTTTTGAAGAGTATTATTTACTGTCCCCTTGATAAAATCTATCTGGATATCAAACGGGTCTCCTCTTTTTTCATTTTCTAAAGCTTCTTCGAAAGCATCTTTTATGAGTTGTAATTTCTTTTTATCCCAAAATTCTTTACTAGCATTGGCTAATGGGTTTTCTTCCCAACAAGGAATTCTAAATTGATTAGGGTCAATGGCTTCACCACTCAAAGCCTTATCTATCATCGTCAGATGCACGCCTTGGAGGTATTGCTGAACTTGCATATCATCCTTATAAGCTCCATCAATAAGACGAACGATGCCCTCTCTAGCAATAGAAAAGATCTTCATAGCCACCTCATCTTCAGAGGGGTTAAGCCATACTGCTGAGTAGTATATGGGGGCTACAAGGTTGTACAAATCACTGCTGCTACTTCCGTAATAATAGCGTTTTAGTCCCTGAATGGGTAAACTCCACACATGATCGAACTGCAAATCATGATCTACGATACTGATTTTTGTTCCCGGATCACGAAAGCGAAGCATTGCGAGTTTTACTACAGTCCCAACTGGATCGAGCCACTCACACTTCACTTCATTGGATGTCGCTTGCCATCCTAGACGAGCGGCACCTGTAGAAATGTAAGAAGACAAGGAAAAACTTGACGCACTAGCCATCGCTACCTCAATATCGTCTTTAATTTTAAAAGGACGATAAGTATACATACTCTCGATTTAATTCTAAACGTACTTTAATAAGGTGAAATTATGAAAGTAGTCCTTACTGAAAAACCATCTGTTGCTCGTGACCTAGCAGCCTTTCTAGGAGCTAAGACCAGGCATGATGGATATTTTGAAGGGCAAGGATACCAGGTTACCTGGGCTTTCGGTCACCTTGTTGGACTAAAAGAGCCCGATGAATACGACCCTGCCCTCAAAAAATGGTCTCTTGAGCCACTCCCCTTTGTTCCAGAACGTTTTGAGTTAAAACTCGTAGGCGATGGAGGGGCAAAGAAGCAATTCGCTGTAATCAAGCGTCTCTTTAAAAGCTCCACCGAACTTATTTGTGCTACTGACGCCGGACGTGAGGGTGAGTTGATCTTCCGTTACATCCTTGCGATGGCAGGCTGTGTAAGTAAACCCTTTACCAGACTTTGGCTAAGTTCTTTGACAGAAGAGGCTATCCGCAAAGGCTTCCAACAGCTTAAGCCTGGAAAAGACTTCGATAACCTCTACGCAGCCGCACGCTGCAGAAGTGAATCTGATTGGATCGTTGGTCTCAATGGAACGAGGAATTTTACCGTGCGTTTTGGTGCAAGGGGAATTTTGTGGAGTCTTGGCCGAGTGCAAACTCCTGTACTCTCTTTGATAGCTTCCCGCAACGACGACATCCTGAACTTTCGGTCTGAGCCCTTCTGGGAATTGATGACAGATTTCCAAAAAGTAAAATTTAAATTCACTGGTGATCGTTTTAAAGACAAAAAGAAAGCTGAAGCTCTTTTAGAAAAAACAAAAGGGCATGTCTTCACCATAGAGAATGTACAAGCAAAAAAGGAAAAGAGTTTTTCCCCTCTCCTTTACGACTTAACAGACTTACAAAGGGATATGAACAGAAGGTATGGAATGTCTGCAGCGGACACGCTAAAACACGCCCAGTCCCTTTATGAAAGCAAAGCCCTCACCTACCCTCGGACAGACTCCCGCTACCTCACAAGTGACATGAAAGGCCAGATACCTGACATTTTACATAAATTGAAAAACATCAAAGCTAAAGAGATTGAAAGACTCAAACTTGATGCCCTCCCTTTTTCCACCCGGATAGTAAACGACAAAAAAGTTAATGATCACCACGCTATTATTCCTACGGGGTCTCTCCCCCGCAACCCTCCGACTCCATTACAACAAGTCTACGATGCCGTTGTAACCAGACTCATAGCCGTCTTTTACCCTCCCTGTTTGAAAGAAGTTACCACTGTCGATGGAAGTACAAACGAAGTCCCTTTCCGTGCAAAAGGAGTATGTATTATTGATCCAGGTTGGACGGTGCTATATCCCAAAAAACAGGATTCCGAGGGGAAAAAAAATGAAGACGAACAAGAGCTTCCCGCATTTAACAAAGGTATGAACGGGCCCCACGAGCCTTTTCTCAAAGAAGGAAAAACGAACCCTCCCCAGCAGTTTACTGAAAATACTCTTCTGGGAACTATGGAGACTGCCGGAAAGCTTATTGAAGACGAGACCCTCAAAGAAGCTCTCAAAAACAAAGGGCTGGGCACTCCGGCTACTCGCGCGGCTATGATTGAAACTTTGCTTAACAGAGGCTATATCGCCAGAGACAAAAAAAAGCTGACCATTACTGATTCCGGAAGGTATCTAATAGCTCTTGTCCAGGACCCTAACCTTAAGTCTGCCGAGTTAACCGGTGAATGGGAAGCAAAGCTCAAAGAAATAGAATTCGGAAGGCTTGATCCCAATATTTTCATGCAGGAAATCGTACGTTTTACTCGCAACCTCATTCAGAAAAGCGACGTTTCTATGGTAGACGAAAACATCCTGGGGCACTGCCCCCGCTGCACAAAACCCATCATTGAAGGGCGCCGAGGTTTTGGGTGTTCTGGGTGGAAGGAGGGTTGTGACTTTGTTCTTTGGAAGGAACATAAAGGCGTTACCCTTAATTCAGGACAAGCGCGCAAACTTCTCCAAAAGAAAATTCTGATGCAGCCCCTTCAACTCGAAGGGAAAAAAGAAGCTTCAATCCTCTGCTTATCAGAAAACGGTGGCGTTATTGAATTAGCCCTCCCACAGGGCCGTGAATGGAAGCCAAAGAAGAAAACAACTTACTCTAAATACACCAAACGTAAAAAAGCTTCGTCTTGATGTAAATAAATTGTTTATCTACTATGCCGTCCGTTGATTTGAAATCCGATTACAGGTGGTACCATGGCTAAACTATACTTTAAATATGGCGCTGTAGGCAGTGCTAAAACTTTAAATTTGCTAGCTGTTGCACATAACTATAAGCAACAGAACAAAAAAGCTATCCTCATAAAACCTTATCTTGATGACAGATTCGGGAGATCCGTAATTAAATCCCGAGCAGGCCTGGAAACAGAGGCGGACATCTTGGTGGAAGATGATACGGACCTTCTAAGCTACGACTACAGCAACATCAGCTGTGTCCTTGTAGACGAAGCACAATTTCTCACCGTGAAAAATATTGACCAACTTCGCAAGATCACCCTTGATTTTGGCATTCCAGTCATATGCTATGGCCTACGTAATGACTTTAAATCCTTTTTATTTGAAGGAACGAAACGTCTTATGGAAGTCGCCGATGCCATCGACGAAATAAAATCCACATGCTATTATTGCGAACGCAAGGCCACCCAAAATCTAAAGTATGTCAACGGCATCCCCACTGACAAAGGTCCCTCTGTAGAACTTGGCGCCGAAGAAAAATACCATCCTGCCTGCTTCAAATGCTATCACTCCCTTCTGGAAGAAGCCAAAGAAAGTAAAATCGAAGTTTTCAATCCAGATGAAGTTCTCGAGACTACTCAGGTATAAAAGGTTCAATACGAAGAAAGAGAAGAGATTAATTTTTCATTCTCTCCTCTTTCTCTTCTTCTCTCCTCTTGTCTTCCTTCGCGATCTTCGCTCCCTTCGCGTTCCTCTTCTCTTTCTCTTCTTCTCTCCTCTTATCTTCCTTTGCGATCTTCGCGTTCCTCTTCTCTTTCCCTTCTTCTCTCCTCTTATCTTCCTTCGCGATCTTCGCGTCCTTCGCTGCCTTCGCGTTCCTCTTCTCTTTCTCTTCTTCTCTCCTCTTATCTTCCTTCGCGATCTTCGCGTCCTTCGCTGCCTTCGCGTTCCTCTTCTCTTTCTCTTCTTCTCTCCTCTTATCTTCCTTCGCGATCTTCGCGTCCTTCGCTGCCTTCGCGTTCCTCTTCTCTTTCTCTTCTTCTCTTTCTCTTATCTTCCTTCGCGATCTTCGCGTCCTTCGCTGCCTTCGCGTTCCTCTTCTCTTTCTCTTCTTCTCTTTCTCTTATCTACCTTCACAGTCTTCGCGTTTATTTTTTTTCAAATCTCTAGCAAAATATATCTGCAACTTGCATGGTGACCATTTTTATTGTATTTTTTTGAAAGGAACTGCATGAAACTCTTTTTTTCAATCTTACCGCTTTTACTCGGAGGAGGCCTC
>JBLFWS010000067.1:0-15965 GCA_047611865.1 Chlamydiales bacterium | reverse complement strand
GCGGAATATCGTATTGCTGCTTAAGTTGCTTATCTACTATTTCCTGGAGCTTCACATTAGGGATGCCTTCGAAACCGATACCGCCTTCTGTAGCATTTATAAAGTCAACATGTGGGTAAGTGGAGGGAAATCCTGCCGTAAAATCCGATTCTCTGACCCACTTTGGAACGGTAAATGTATTATTACCATAGATATCAAGTCTTTCAATGCAGTTATTTTCAAAGTGTTCTCCTTTAATCATTTCTTCGTGACTATCTTCTGGCCGCGATACTACGCCAGCAGAATAAAGGCGCTTACCTGTAAATGCCAGGTCCATCCCCACGAAGATTATCGGATTGCATCCCATCAAACAAGCCATTTCAATAAGGGCGTGGAGGATGTTGTCCCCTTCCAAACAGTTTTCTTCGCAAACGCCAAGCTCCCTTTCTATCCAGGATGTCACTTGATAGGCGATATTTCCAGACATATAAATCTTCGGCCCATGAAGTGTTTGCAAGGCCCTAAAGTTAAGGCGTGGCTTATAGAAAACCGGTAGCTCGAAACATACTTGGTTGGCAACTCTTCCGTGCTGTGCCGGGTGAGGATCATAGCATCCCCCAAAATGTGGAGTAACCCCTTTAGCGCTCAATGCACTGATGGCTGAACCACCTGCAATAATAACCGCATGCTTGTCTAGCTGTTTAAGAATATGAGCGTTTTTGTCCAAAGATGGACCGGCCCCACAAATTATGGCTGGAACATTAGCAAAATTACCATAAAACCTCTGCCCGAGATAGGATTGTCCCAACTGAAGGACGTTAGGAAAAAAGTTACGGAAATAAGGTGTTCCCAAAGCTTCGATAAATTCTGGGTAAGCGCCGTTAAAATAGTTAAACTGATAATACAAGGTACGCTTAAGGGTGTCGAAGGCTTCAGGCTTAAGAAGATTATAAGCTTTAGACACCTCTACCGAAAAAGGGAGGTTCACGTAATACATGCCGACAGTTTTACATGCATCTTCACGATTTTTCTCATCAATGAAATTGAACTCTACCTGAGGGTGGGACAAAATTTTAGCCGCATAGGGCATTTCCAAAAACGTTCGGAATATCCCCGGTTCATCTTCGAAGTATATAAGGTAACGTTTAGAGTCTTCTTCAAGCCAGGATTTTATTACCTCAAAAGAATGACCTAAACCTACTCCGTAAACTACCAAGACATTAATTCCTGAGAGATTCAAACTGGAAAACCACTTTTGAAGTTCCTTTTTAGCGCTATAGTTTGAATAAAGGAAGATGTTATTTCCACGAAATTCGAACATCATGTTCGGCTCACCACAACGAGTTTGTGTTAAAGGCATGGGCTGCATATAAAACAGCTGTGACTCTATTGAAAAGCTAGGACTCCGCTGCTGCAATAACTTAATATTTTCTTCGAACATCTTTTCTCCCAAAGACCAATTTGAATAATCGTGAAGCCTC
This sequence comes from Chlamydiales bacterium, assembly GCA_047611865.1. Lineage (GTDB taxonomy): Bacteria > Chlamydiota > Chlamydiia > Chlamydiales > JBDQID01 > JBLFWS01. The sequence continues at coordinate 14,505 of JBLFWS010000067.1, read as the reverse complement.
TAAATCTATACCCAAAAAAAACCAAGAATCGACTTCGGTATAAATTATACAATATAGGCGTCTGTACATAATTGTGTACAAAAAAACTTATGCAATCGATCAAGAAAGATTCTCTCATCTTTCCTAAAACCAGCAATGCCCATGCCGCAATAGTATTATTCTGTAAATAGTTCAGCATATCTACTAATTGTCCCCAGAGCGTCTGGTTCATCGATGAGCATTTGCATCGCCATTATTGTCTGCCCCGTTTGAAAAGCCAGCTCAATCGGTGTTACTCCTGTCTCATCTGAAGCATTTACATCTGCACCTGCCTCAATGAGTTCATGGCGTATGCCGTCGAACCCTTTTCCCACGGCCAGGTGGAGAGGTGTTACCCCTGCATCATCTCCGAATTGTGTATTGGCTTTCTGACCCAACAAAAAAGAAACTATCTTCTTGTTGCCTAACAATGTAGCCATATACAAAGGTGTACGATTTCTGTCGTCAGCAATATCTACATCTCCCCCTTTTTCTACTAGTAGCTTGACGATGTTCACACTCTCGGAAGATACAGCTTTGAATATAGCCGTAGCTCCTGTGCCATCCTGTAGGTCAAGCTCTGTGTTGCTAGCTAGAAGAACTTCAACAGCACCCCGGTGACCATTACCTGCTGCCATATGCAGAGGTGTCTCCTTTGATGTATTCAAAGCTCGTATAGAAGCCCCCTTATTTATAAGGAAATCAAGAGCTTCTTTTTTACCCATTGCTGCTGCCAAGTGCATGGGAGTATTTCCATTCTTGTCTTTTGCTGAGACTTCTGCGCCGTACTCCACAATAAGCTTCTCTCCTATCTTTATAAGACCTCCCCCCATAGCTGCGTGCAATGGTGTAGAATCCTCAATATTTGCCAGGTTCACGTTGGCATTTTGAGATAAGAGTAAATCCGAGGTACTCCGGAATCCAAAAAAAACAGCCGTATAAAGGGGCGTCTCCCCACAAACTGTAGTACTGTTAATATCTGCACCATATTGAAGAAGAAGAGTCGCCACAGAAACTTTCCCTGATGCGGAAGCATTATATAACGGAGTAGCCCCTCTCGTATCTTTCTCATCAACGAGAACGCCTTTTTCCAATAAAAACCAAACAACAGATTCATGGCCTTGGGAAGATGCTAGATGGAGAGCTGTGCTTCCATTTTCATCCGCAGTATTAATATTCCGAGTGTGTGGCAACAGTAGTGAAACCATGTCAAGATCTCCGTTCTCTGCCGCAAGATGTAGAGGAACCTTTCTCGAATGGTCCTGAACATTTGTATCTGCGCCACGTGAAATTAATTCCTTAGCAAACTGAACATGTCCCATATTGCTTAACAGATGAAAGAGCGAATTCCCTTCATAGTCCTGGGTGTCCAATGAAGGACTCCTATCAAGAATCTTAAAAACGATCTCTCTATTTACATTTCTGATTCCATACTGAAGGGCTGTCAATCCCCGATTATTTTGAATACTAAGATCAGCATCCTTGTCTACAAGATAAGCCACCACCTCGTAAAAATCACTTTCAGAAGCATCTAATAAAGGACTATTTCCATTTTCATCCTTTTGGTCTATCAAAGCCCCGCTATCAAGTAACAGAGTCATCATTTCCTGGTCTCGATGAGCTACAGCCCTGTGCATAGCTGTTCTCCTATCCTCATCATACGCATTGACCTTGGCACCACAGTTTATTAATCTCGACACACATTCTATGTGTCCCTTGTCAACAGCCAGGTGTAGAGCTGTGACATTCCCATACATTACTGCATCAACATTTGCGTGGTGCTCAAATAGAATTTCAATAAGTTCTGCATTGCCTGAAAGCGCCGCAAGATGAACAGGGCTATATCCCTCTCTGTTGCCTATATTAACATCAATACCCTCTCCTAAAATCCTTCTCGCCACGTCAGGTAATCCCTCACGAACAGCTGTGAAAAAGAGGCTATAGGCATTCACCCCATCGGTACTCTCGTACAGTTCATTAATAAGCGTTTCATTCTTACTAATGCACTGCTCATCGAAAAGTTTACGCACCTCAACTCGTCTCCAACTCAACAGTCCACTAGCTTGAATTGCCCGAAAAAAACGGGTCCGATCTTCAGAATTCTGTTCTGTCTTTGTAATTATCCTTATCGCCTTGTAGGCTAAATTGTGATGGCTCTTTAGCCAACCTTTCTCTTCATTAAAGCAATGAACTAAGGATCTTAAATCAGTCTCGTTATCACTAAATCGTTGGATAAGTTCTTCTTCACTTTCACATTTCAGTACTTCCGCAAAATTCGTCTGATCAATTTTCATTGGTAAATTCACTCTCGTTTCAAATTTTCAATTTGAAACGATAACTCTCAAATACATAATTGTCAAACCCACAAGGTTAACATTCCTTGACATTTTACCCTGTATTTGAATAAATATTCTTGTGATAAATGAGAGGTTATTTTGACACAAAAAGCTAAGCTCCTTGCTTTTTCCGGAAGTGCACGTAAAGCTTCCTTTAATAAAAAAATCCTGAAAACGGCTGTACAAGGTGCCAAAGATGCCGGCGCAGAGGTGACCATCGTAGATTTAGCCGACTTTCCCATGCCACTATATAACGGAGACCTTGAAGCTACTGAAGGCCTGCCAGAAAATGCGAAAAAATTCAAAAAGCTGATGATTGAAAGCGATGGTTTTTTAATCGCTGCACCAGAATACAATAGCTCTATCACCCCCCTTCTAAAAAATGCTATCGACTGGGTATCTCGTCCTGAGGATGGAGAGGCATCTTTAATTGCCTTCAAAGGTAAAGTTGCAGCTCTTATGAGCGCCTCACCAGGAGGTTTTGGTGGACTTAGAGGTCTAGTTCATGTAAGGGCAATCCTGGGAAACATCCATGTCTTGGTAATTCCCGATCAAGTTGCCGTTCCTGTAGTTCACGAAGCACTCAATGAAGATGGATCTTTCAAAGATCAGGATAGCGGAAAATCTGTCGCAGACTTAGGCAAGAAGCTCACAGAGATCGTCACTAAATTAAAAAGGGATCCTCTAGTTACGTCAGGATAGAGCTAGTCCTCTTTTTTGAGATAACTTACAACTCTCCATACTTAGACAAGTAGGTGAGTTGGGTGCGATTCAAAAGTGTGAAAAAAGGCTCCAAAAGCAGCGTTCCGTAATTTTAATACACGACCTAGGTGAGCCTATACAGAAAATTAGGCGTCCACCCAAGTTTTAAAACACGTCTCGGACTCCACCCTAAACTTTGAGTTTACGTTCGAGTCCGCTATAGTACATATACTTCAGGCGAGAAAATCTTACTCCTCAACCGCCATATTTCAGCTTTGTGCAGACCCTTGAGAGTGCGCTTCTACCTTCAAAAAAAACTTCACTTTAGAAAATGAAGCCTGAACACCCTCCATGATTTGAGGTGTCAGCTTATCACAACCTGCTAAATCTATGGTCTTCAAACCCGATAGCCTTAATAGAGCCTTTCTGAGATCCCTCTCTGTAAATTTACTTGCAATTCTTTCAGGAAAAGCTTGTAGATGCTCCAAGTGCTTAATTCGTTCCTTGTTTCTTCTGTTAATAAGGTCATTGAACTGGTCTAAAGAAATATCGCTTTGGGAGATGTCCAGCTCTGTGCTTTCATGAAGCTTAGCTTGTATAGCTACCAGCTGCATATAACCCCGCAAGTAACGTTCTATAAGTTCCTTTTTTTCTCCATCACTGTCAATATTGACTTGTTGTATGTTAGGAAGTTTCACAAAGATTTTGCGCACGTCTCTTTCTTGAAGTTCTTGTATAAAGCACTTCGGCAGTTCCAGGCTTTGTATTTCAGGGTGTTCTTGCAAAAAGCTAAGAAAATCGCTCAAAGAGACATTCACATTACGAGCATCAAGGGAGGTCCCATCAAGCTGTAAAACGCCTTCTGCCTCTTCCTCGCCACTGGAGTCATAATCTGAAAAGCAAGGCCTCTCATCCACAGGAATCAATGTTTGAGGAGGTCTCTCCTCACATTTCTCAAGGTATATTCTCCCCACTTTCCCAACACAGTAAAGAACATTAATACCCAGAGAAGCTAAAGCTACCTGTGACACTGCTACCTCAAGTACAAGCAACGCTATTGTAGAAGCAAAAAATGCCACTTGCCCTAAGTTACCTATCTGTTTGTCTACTAACTTAACGTAGCGATTAAAACCTTTACCAGCTGTAAGGTGATCTAGTCCTTTGAGGGATAAAACGAGAGAGGTTGAAACTAAAGTCGCAACAACAGCCCCCCCAACGAAATCAAAATCTTTTACCCACAAAGCTTCCTGACACATCATGATCCCAGCAGCGAGCTGTGCCACTTTTGACGCCATGGAGAGAACACTTCGCCATTTTGTATCACTTTCGGGAATGCCCACTTCTACGCTCTCGCCAAAAGCTCCAAAAGCGCAAGCAATAGTTCTATTGTATTCTGTAAAGTTCATATTCATTAACATCGTTACTGCCATCAAAGGAGCCTTTTGCGTTATTTATTAGAGGTCTATATCTGTTCCTGAAAGGGCTGCCACTTCGTCGAGCTTTTCATCGACCATATTGTGAAAACCTCGGACTGACTCTAGCGAACTAAGGTAGTGTCCCTCTGCTTTCTCTAAGAGATCTGAATCATGCCCGAATATAGCTTCAATATAATTCATGGCAACGAGCATAAAGTTTCCTTCCTCTTCCTTCAGAAAAGAATTCAAATCCCTCTGCTTCTTTACCTCGATGATTTCAGGAATTCTCTTTTTAAAGTCCCTTGTGGCTCTGCAAAACATATCTATGGCTTCCATTGCCTCTTTTTGCTTACCCGCTTCATTAAGGATTTCCTGGTAAACTTTTTCATTAAGCACTGTGGAGTTGATAACAGCATTTAACTTCTCCAGCATAATCGCTCTGGAAGGCAGAGTAATCTTTGGAACTAAATCCACACTTACCTGTATCAAGGGAGTAGCAAGCACTACTACTGGAGGTTCTAAAGCCACACTAGCTTGCTCAATGTCCGGTAAAGAATCCGCAGCATTGTTTTCAGACACAAGCGGAAGCCCAAGACCTGCTAATTCAAGCTCTTCATCAACTGCTTCTTCTCCACGAAGACCAGCTAATTCAAGCTCTTCATCAACTACTTCTTCTCCCCTAAGATTTTCTGTAACGACTGCTTCGCGTCTAAGAACTTCTGGAATCCCAGTTTGTAATACTTCCTCCACATTCACCACACCACCCTGAAACAAGTTGTTCAAGCTTTCAGCTAAGCCTCTGTAAGTGGAAGAGTCTTTAAGCTCTTTACTCGCCATGTACAAAATATTTAATGTCAGGGCGATGCCTGCATAGCCCGTAACGGGTGGTCCAAAAATAAGCATTGCAGCAGCTGTAACCAGGGAGGCTATATGCATGAGTTCACTCGCATGCTCTTTCAACACATTTTTAATTTCTGTAAAATGATGCCGAATTTGAACCTCTGTAGTTCCTGACGAAGTTAGGCTTACCAAACATGAGGCCATAGGTACTGATAATCTTGTTCCGAACTGCAAAATCTTCATAGCGGCCTGGCTAATGAGGGCGACCCCAACTACCTGACTGAGCTTGCTCAGACTACTTGCAATGGATCCACTTGAAAAAGCATTGAGAAGTTCGGGGGTCTCTACACCAGCCCCCAAGCCAAAGGGTGCATTTTCCAACGGGTTCGCACCTGCTAAATTTGACGCAATCGAATCAAAACTCATATTTCACCCCTTATTTGTAGTTACTAAAAACCTCTTCTCAGAAGATCACGAAGCTATCAAATCCTTCAGAACCTCGTAAATCAAAATTTAAATTTCGCAGATTAGAATAAATATTAGAATATTGTCAATATTGTCTGAGGCCTTTTTACAAAAGATTTTTTTATTTATGAATGCCCCCTAAGTGTTGCCCAGGGCCACCCTATTGGAACAAAAGGAACAATTACTGATGTCGTATAGACCACTGCGTCCACTGTATGCAAGGGAGCTTTAACAAAGTACTTCGCAGATTCCCATAACTTTCCAGAATCTTGCTCAACAGCGGCCGAATACAAGCCCATCGTAGCATTTGCCACATCTGCTACAGCATCTTTTGCACCCGTAGCCTCACGAGTAGCATCTTTAGGGTTCATCACTGCTCTTATACTTACTAAACCTGTACCTAACCCAATCAGGCCACCAACTAAATACGCTGTCATTTCATTTCCTTTTCTATGTGAACAAATGTGAAATTCACATACCAGAGCTTCCATTTCCTGTAAACATCGTTAAAGCTTATCCAGCAATTCCCGGTGTTTTTGACTTTGATAATAAAGGTGTTATAAATTAAAAGAGACACTCTAAAAAAACAAAAAGAAACTCACAATGGACTCTGAGGAATTTAAAGAAAAATTTTAAACCAGAAACTTTGCTGCGGAAATGATTTTAAAACACCCCCCTTCTCGAGAGAAAAGAGGGGGATTTTTTAGCTTTTTCAAGGTCTAAAAATAACACCGGGAATTGCTGAAGCTTATCTTGAGACAGTTTTCTATTTAACAGAGTTTTTCAAATCAATCGAATTGACAAATTTAAAACAGGGACAGGACGGACATTTTTTTTGTGGAATTTCTGAATTAAAAGCCAAACGTTTTTCTAAAATTTTGAGAACTTATTCAAGCTAAAAATCGAATACAATACCACTCAGATCTATCTATCCTGCCTATCCTGTAATCCTGCCTACAATTAAAACGTTCTGATTTTTTAATTTTCTCTTAAGTTAACTCCATTGAGATCACAATTCGGGGTTACATTTAATTTAGATTTTTTTATACATTCAAGCCCCATATGTCCATTCCAATAATAAAAAGGTCCTCTCATGTCCCTATCAGATCTCAGTGCATCCCCAGCGGCATCACAAACAAGCTCCCCACGTAACAACTCTTATGACTCCGATTCAAGCGACACACCACTTCCCTTTTTAGATCCCTCAAGGGCAAATGTTGAGGATATAGCTTTAAGTCTCTTATTCAACGGAGAGCCTATTAATCTAGATGAATCCCCTCCCACACCTATTTCCATACGACGTCCTCCATCCCCTATCAACACCCCCAAGCCTCCTTCCTCCACCTCTACAAACAGCAAAAATGGTTCCAGAAAATGTCGCATCTCATCTTTTTCAAAAAGGTCCGACCTAACAAGATTTACTCAAGCTTCCGACTCCCGAGACACCGTGATTCAAAGACGGGGTTCCGGAATTATAGATTCCGTTTCTCATTCTGAAACAACTCCCACAGACAATGCTAGAGCTCATCGACACTTTAATCATCTTTTTCGATTCGTCTGTTCTCGACTTGCTCGAATTGCTGAAACCTACACCGAAGACGACATGTGTAAATTCAACCAAAGGGTCAATAGCCTCCTTTCCCCGTCAGGTTGTCCTGTCAGGCAATACATCAAGGTACAAGGCAGTCGTTATGGACTATACCTAACAATTAAATCCCCCTTACTTGATGACACCTTGGCAAAAGATCTTATTTCCAACCTGATATCTCAATACCCAAAACTTACCCACCTGGCATTTCTGGACTGTGACAATATAAACTTCACCGGGGAGGGAATTGCTCAAGGGTTAAGGGATGCCAAGCAAGTTCATCCTAATCTCAGCCTAAAGATGCTTTCTATCCCTGGCTGCTACAACATCACTGATAGCGCCATTGAAAAAATCTCACGTCAGAACATCATACTCCTATGGAATATTTACCAATGCAACAAGCTCTCTAACTCTTGTGTCGAAAGACTATCTGAACAGTACGCCATAAGTAACGGCGTACAGGGTGGGGATAACTGGGAAGGGAAAATCAACTTACTTACCAAGTTTCTAGCCGACATCTCTGCAAAGTTAAACAATAAAGGTGAAGTACTAAAAAGTGCTGTCACTGAGATAGAAGAGATCCTTAATGACACTGGAGGCGTGCATCCCCAAGAGCTCCTCACAGCACTTGGAAATCTCCGCATGACTATGAATCGGGGGCTTAACACTTCCAACGATGTGGTCAACCTTATCAAATCTATAAAACAATATTATACCATATATCCCGATCTTGAAAGCGTAGAAGAGGATTTGGAGTCTTGTCAAAAAACTTTAAGCTCTACAAATGCTATCGCAAGAGAAATCGATGGTGAGATAAAAAAAAGGAAACCCTCTACGAAAGTTCTAAGAGAAAAACTTCAAGCGATGAATCAAACCGTCAAAGGAAACAGGACTGATGAGTTTTTACGAAGCATCCAGCATATTCCCGATCCGCTTGTTTCAGGATTGTTTCTGTTAACCGTTTTCAAGTTTCCATCCAACGAATTTACCACTACAGACAGTAGCGTTGCCCTTTTGGTACAGGTACTCAAAGCAAAAGCCCAAAATATCTCTTTTCTGGATATGAGCAACCTACAATATATTACTGACGAGTCCCTTAGGTTTGTTTCTTCTTTAGAAAACCTGTCCGTCTTGGACCTAAGCAATGCACGTTTTCTTACAGATCTAAGCATTAGGTCTCTGATTGAAAGCGAAAGTCTTAAAACGCTAAAAACTCTGGATCTTCGAGGCACCCAAATCTCTGCCTCAGCTGTGGAGCAACTCATTCAGGCCACCAACCGCTTAATAGACAAAAAACGCCAACTAAAAGTTCACACTCCCCAAGGAACTATCCTTACCTCCCAGAAGCCAAAAAGGTCTGAGCGCAACATCCGCAGTGACCTCGAAGAACTAAATCTTCAGGAACTTGACTAATTTTTTAGTACAATTGTTCTTTGTATAGATTCATATTCTGACAGGTATCGTCACACCACCGGAGGTGGAACTATTCAGTACCATTGGAACAATGGTGCTGACTGCTTGGCGAGAGGAACGGAGTTCATCGAGTGCAGAAAAAAGTAATGCATGGGATAACGACGCCACGAGTGTTCAGGCACTACAGGGGAGTCCAGAGGGCTGGCCCTTTGGTGGGGTTTGGGGCAAAGCCCCAAGGATGTTGGTGTTGGTAATGGTATTGGTATTGGTATTGGTATCGGCGGTAGCATGGGGTATAGCCCCCCCTGACTACCTCTATATTTCTATTGCTGCAGTAACTTTGTTGTAGTCCAGGGTTTGCCCTCTTAGTAATTTCCCGCGAGACATTTTTTCATCTTCTTCTGCCTCTGCGATGTGTGGCCTTTGCCGCCGTTTAATTTTAAATAGTTTGAGTAGGTCTAGCTCACCACTTTCTGCCAGGGCGCTTTTAAATAGCCTGCGTAGTATCGTTGGTGAAACCCGTGACAACTTCTGACATTCTCTGAGAACTTCGTCAAACGTATCTTTTTTAGCGTATAGGTCGAGTATTTCCTGCTGGGATGGGGTAAGGGGGTTGGCTGGCCCGTCCATTTTACAGTTGCAACATATGTTATGGTAGAACCTTTCCATTATCGGATAGTGTCGATTCACGAGGTTCATAAGCTTAAGAACTGTTTCTCTGTATTCCACTGTTAAATCTTTCCGCAATTCTTTATCGATGTTATAATCGTACTTTAAATTAAAGAGCGCGAAACCCACTTCCAGTTTGGCCGTGCCAAACTCTTCTTTAAGTTCTTCGTTATAAAACTGATCGTATTGATCCCCAATATCCTGATAAATTTTCTTACAGGCATAATAAAAATTCTTCTGTGCTACTGGTCTTTCCAGAAATAGAATTCTGTTAATAGAAAATAGCTTAGTATCAAAATCGTCTATCCTCTCAAAAACACTCTGAACTCCTTCGTCATAAAAGATCCCTCCAAAGTCTTTCGTTTCCTTACGGGTAAGTTCGGAATCGTGGATAATACGGCTCCACTCACTTGCTTCGGCTGCCAAATGTATCTTTGTAAAAATCGGTTTTAGCCTTCTATATGCTGACTTACCATCGGTGAATGCTTGATGAAAGCGCTCTTCCATCTTAGCAATATCCTGAAACAACACACCCAGTTCGTCTATATCAAAACGATAGGTTAATACCGTTCTTTCTTCTGGTGACAGGGACTTATCTATTTTCCGATTCCATTTTTTTATGTTTGGCTTGGATATTTTTACAAGCTCTCTTCCCAGGTCCCAGATTTTCTCTTTGAACTCCTCAACCTTAATATTTGCCTTCCGTATCTCTTCAAGCAACTCATGATGTCCAGAAAAAAAATTCCCAAAAAGTGCGTGCCTTTCTGTCATGGTAAACAGTGTAGATATCTGACCCTCTATTTCTGCCTCATCATACCCATTGCGGTCTATATCAGAAACCAACTCGATTAGGTTTTGCATGACGTCTGCCATCACAGATCTATAGAGGGTGCTTACACGCCCAAGAATGAATTCTGTTTTCTCCGTATGAAGTACCGTCAGAGGCTGCCCTCTTATGTGTATAAGATCTAGCCCTTCCCTATCTACGAAGGGTAGAAGTAAAAGTCCTATATCTGTTATATCGGCTCCGTAGCGTTTATTCAGGTAGTACAAGTAGTCATCAAAAGTGTCCTTATTTGTAGCTTGTTTAGGCCTAAAAGATTCCCTTCTAATCAACATACCGTGGATACTCTCGAGACGCCCCTTTCTCATGGTTTCTTCATCATCAGTATCGATGTGGGGCATGTCATTTGGATCAAAGCTTACAGTCCCTTCAATCTGCACCTGCATGGAGCTCACCAGCCCTTCCATTGCCTGCTCTTCTTCCTCCTCCGTGGCTTTTCCTGTAAGACGCATGGCTACCACATTCAAGACTTTAAACAAGATCTCGTGTTTCTTCTCTTTCCATCTTGGGTCATAAGGATCTACTACTGACTCTGTGATATCTTCGTATATCCTCGCAGCCGCAGGTTCCAGCATCTCCTTCAAGGAATTCCTGTCCCAAAGTACACGCTTAAAAAAGGATTGGACCTTTTCTTTTAAAGGATTCTCCATCACACGATTGTTGTCATAGAGATCTCCAAAGCTTGGCTGCCTGTCGTAATCTTGTCCGGGAACCATTCGTAAGATTTTTTCATTTTTTTGACTTAAGTATGCCGCTGCCGCAAAGAAATCCCAATTTGTGACTTTCATGGCGAGACTGTTCATGTCATCTGAACATATTGTCTGCTTCTGAAAGACCTTCTGGTACATCCCGTAAAGACTTTCGATTTCATTCTGGCACTCCCTAAATCTATTCACTATTCGCCCTCGTAATGGCTTTGCTTGAGCAAAGCGTTCTTCGAGGTTTTCTCCGGAGGCGTTTAGTGCCAGGACCACCGCAGATGTAATTCCTTCTTCTGGAGGTTTCCTGTTTGCGCCCTTTGTTAACAGCTCCTGATAAGCTGCCTGATTAGCTTCCTGAGGTTTGCCACCCCACCCTGCGCTTTTTGTCACAAATCCATTTGCTTCGTTATCAAAAACCACTCTTGAATTGTCATAGGCATTTGACTTACAGCAAGGGCAGACAAACCCACATACCTTACCTATATTCCAGCCTTGCATGTTAAAATCGCCATTACAGGTACAGTTAAATACATTGACCGTCATGATTGTCCCTCATTATAGTCGCTTCAAGAGCGTTTGATAAGTCGGACTATTCAATTCTTTTGTTAGTATTCCGTCAACTAAAATGTATGAGGTCTAGGATGAGAAAAACAAACAACTCCGTAGAAGTCTTTGAAGGCTACTTTCTCTAAGAAACTCCTGGATTCCAATAGTAAAATTCTTCATGCAAGATACATTGAGACTCTTTTCCTACGCCATTTAATGTCTATGGAAAAGAAGCATGATAAAAAGCTTTTCTAGTCTATTACAGGCTTCAATATCAATGAAAAATCCGTCGCTCACACCCTGAAAACAATCCCGACAGCCGGCGTCTCTTTCAAGTAAATAACATAGCGAAGTCCCTGCCCTGTGTTTCACGTGATTTCGACGTCATTTTCAACTTTAGAACACTACCTCTTCTTCCTTTTGAGCACTCTGTAGAAACCCTTGATCGCCTTTGTACTCATAGTAAGCGCCATTTACTCTTCAATTTCTTGAGTTTCAAAAATCAACTACCAAAAAAATACTACCCTCAAAGGAGAAGGTGTCCCCTTCTTAAGGACTTTATATCCACAATGAGGATGAACTCTGTGAGCGCGTTAATCAACTTGTGGCTAAATATGGATCTGAAGACGGTTTCCGCAAGGCTCGGACAAGCTAACTCAAAAGATGAGCAAGCTGATAACGGGGTTAGATGGGGTTATTCTTGAAGATATCGTGTGTATGATCAATTCCCAAGGGATATATTTTATTTTTAAAAACACCCCCTTTTTCGGCCTCCCTATTACTATCTATGTATATAATATTTAATTAAATAGACTAAGCTCGTGACTTTTAAAATAGCTTTGTTTATAATATGGAGTTTTGGATTTTAAAAATCTAGTTTCTAACATAAAAGTTACTCTCTTGTTAAAGGAGTTTTTTCGTGCGTAAGAGCTTTCCACTACAACCTAGGGCAAACCCCACTGTCCTACGGTATCCTGTTCAACGAATTTGTAAACAGGAGGTCATTGGTCAATGAAACTAGAAACCCCAGAGTTCAGTAAGCTTCGTTCGTTTCTTTGGCCAATTCATGGGCATGAACTTAAAAAGTTCATTCCAATGTTTCTTCTTTTTTTTCTTATCCTTTTTAACTATCACCTTCTTCGCATTGCAAAAGATGCCCTTATCGTCACCGCTCCCAAGTCCGGTGCTGAGGCTATCCCCTTTCTAAAGGTTTGGGCTGTTATGCCCACTGCCATTATGCTCACTATCTATTACACCCGTTTGGCCAATTGGTTTACTAGAGAGAACATATTCTACGTAATGACAGGAACATTTCTTGCCTTTTACACCCTTTTTGTTTGCGTACTGTATCCACTGAGAGAGAGTTTATGCCCCCACACATTTGCAAACTTCCTGGAAGTCCATCTTCCTGCAGGAATGGGCGGCTTCATCTCCATCATCCGCTATTGGGTATTTTCACTCTTTTATGTCTTCTCTGACGCCTGGAGTAATATCATGGTATCCCTCCTTTTATGGGGATTTGCCAATGATGTTATCACCGTCAAACAGTCGAGACGCTTCTACGCCTTGTTTGGTGTCGGCATCAACTCCGCTGGTATCGCAGCAGGATATGTAGGTATGCAACTGGCCACATCCATGAAAACTCTTAGTGACGGCAGCTCCAATTGGGACCAGACCCTTTCGTTTTTCGTTTGCATCGTCATTTTGATCGGATTAGTGTCTATGGGGCTATTCCGCTACCTCAACCTCTATGTTTTCACCGATTCCAGCCTAAAGGGCAAGATCCCCTTGGACTCTCCTAAAAAGGGGAAAAAGGAAAAAATGTCACTGACGGGGAGCCTCTCCTACCTTTTCAGCTCTAAATACCTCATGTGTATTACGGTTATCGTACTGGCTTATAATCTAGTGATAAACCTTACCGAAGTAATGTGGAAGACTCAGCTAAAGGAACTCTTTCCAAACTCCAGCGATTACACCGCTTATATGAGCGAAGTAACCCTTTATATTGGCCTTCTCGCTACTTTCACCTCCTACTTCATCTCCGGAAATGTTATCCGCCACTTCGGCTGGCGCTTTTCCGCATACGTGACCCCAGGGATCATCATCTCTACTGGGCTAGGCTTCTTTTACTTCCTGTATCTGAAGCGACAACCCGGAGACATGAACCCGGTTCTGGCATTGCTCGGGATGTCACCTCTTGCAATGACTGTGTTCTTTGGGTCTCTACAGAATGGCTTAAGCCGCGCAGCAAAGTACACGGTATATGATGATACCAAGGAGATGGCCTTCATCCCCTTGAGTCCTGAGGCTCGATTTAAAGGTAAAGCTGCGATTGACGGCTTGGGATCTCGTATGGGTAAATCTGGTGGATCGCTCTTGCTACAGGTGCTCTTCATCACTTTTTCCTCAACGGTAGCCTGCTTACCCTATATAGGGATCATAATTCTCATTGCCTGCTGTATATGGATCTCCGCTATTGGGTCTCTTAGCAAGCAATTTGAAGCTCTCAACGATACTGGTATCATGAATCATGTCTCTGTTGGCGAGAAAGCTGCTAAGCAAAAAGGTGAGCTACATTCTACAGAAGAAGCCATGCCCCAAGCAGAAACAGCTTAAACTGAAGACTCATAGCATTTAGTCAAAAAAAAGTCCGCCAGCTCTAGCTCTGACGGACTTTTTTTTTACCTGAACGCTAATTACCCCCCGATATTCGAGCTAATTCAGACACTCTCCCAGAGAAATGCGTTCACACAATTTTAATATCCCCTTAATTAGGCCTTGACCGACATCTGATATCATAGAGTTCATAATCAAGATCATAACAAAGGGATGGGTCATGATTGCCAAACTACAGACAAGTACAAGTACAGTTCAGACCCCCAGATTTTCTCCTAATCCCCTAGTTTGTAGGACTCCATTAACAACTCCATACCAGGCATTAGCAAGGGCCGATACTTTGCAATCCTGT
>JBLFWS010000066.1:0-15990 GCA_047611865.1 Chlamydiales bacterium | reverse complement strand
ATATCCGCTTCCAGTTGCTCTCCACCCCACCTCACGGTGACGCAGTTACTTTCAGCTGCAAGATTGCAACATTTCTTGAAGAGGACTCTCACCTCTCTTATCGTATACCATCACAAGCGCACTGTCGGGACTTCGTCCCTTATGAAGGCTACGCCTATATTGTAAGGCAAATACATGGGGATGCAAGGAGACTAGTTCCCTTGCTGGGGTTTGGGGTGAAACCCCATTACCTTATGAAAACGACGCCTATATCGTAAGGCAGCTACATGGGGATGCAAGGGGGCTGGTCCCATTGATCGGGTTTGGGATGAAACCCCATATCCTAAGATGTTACGTTGAGAGACCTTTCTTGTGAGCGAGACCTTTCGAGACCGAGGATTAGCAGTTTGTCCATTAGGGCGGAGCTGTCGAGGCCATTGGCTTTCCAGATGCTGGGATATAGGCTGATGGAGGTGAACCCTGGTAGGGGGTTTATTTCGTTTAGCCAGTATTCCCCTTTTTCGTCGTAGAAAAAGTCCACACGTGCGAGGCCTGTGCAGAGTGCTGCTGTGTAGGCCTTTTTTGCTAGAGCTCTTCCTTTTTCTGCTACGCCATCTGGTAGCTCTGGCTGTATATTGGTGCTCATGGAGCTTGAGCCGTACTTGCTTTCGAAGGAGTATACTTTACCGTTGGTACAAACCTCCCCTGGTCCCGCGACTTCTACATTGTCATTTCCTAAGACTGCGAATTCCAGCTCTCTGCCTACTACTCCCTCTTCGACTAGAACATGGGTATCCCCTGAAAAGGCTTGTTCTATTGCTGTGTTGAGGTCTTTCTCTTCTTCTACTTTGCTTACCCCGATACTTGATCCCAGGTGGGAGGGTTTTACAAAAAGAGGGAATTTTAATTGCTTAGAGATTCGCTCCAGGATCTCTTGTGGACTATGGCGCCATTCTGTCTGAGAAAAGGTTGTGTATGGGACGATAGGTATACCTACGGCCTCCACCATACGCTTGCATACTACCTTATCCATGCATAGTGCTGCAGAGCGATGGTCGCATCCGACATAAGCTATCCCCAGAGTATCCAGGAAGCCTTGTACAATACCATCTTCTCCAAAGGGACCATGTAGTACAGGTATTACGATATCGCAGCTGTATAGATCTTCCAGAACTCCTGGTGAAACAAGTTTTTCTGAAGCTGTAGTAGACTTTTTCCAGTAGCCATCTTTTGATATCGTGATTTCCTTTAGGTCGTACAAATCTGTGTTTAGTGATTGTGATACATTTTTTGCTGACTCCAGAGATATCTCGTGCTCGCTAGAGCGCCCACCTTTTAGGATAGCTACAGTGAGTTGTTTTGGGGGAGATATTTTGAAGTGATTGACAAGCTCTGAGGCTACATTTGTTATATCGCCAGCACCCATTGTCACTACGATATCATGTGGACGGAGTAAATCTACAAGCTTGTCTTTAAGTTGATCTCTTGGAACATAGTGGCAAGGAAGTTTTGAAGCTTTTTGAATTTCTTGAAGTATTGCCTCTGCTGATACCCCCTCAATAGGATCTTCTCCTGCCGCATATATATCTGTTATCAAGAGTTTGTCGGCAGCATCGAAGACTGAGGCAAAGCTCTCCATGCAGTCTTTTGTTCTGGAATAGCGATGGGGCTGAAAAACACCTACTACACGACGCTCTCCACTTCCTGATTTTATAGCTTCGAGTGTCGTTGAGATCTCTGTAGGATGGTGCGCGTAGTCATCAAGAATACGAACTTGACGATATTCCCCTAGAAGCTGGCATCGTCGCCCTATACCTTTAAATTCCCGGAATGTTTTACGTATAGAATTTTCTGGTATACCTAGACGCAATGCCAGTCCGAAAACCGCTGTTGCGTTAAGGACGTTGTGTTTTCCGGAAAGTGACAGTTCTATATCGGAATACTTATTACCTTCAAAGTCTAGATTAAAAACCGTTCCCCAACCTTTATGATGATAGCTTGTGGTACGCAGGTTACAATTCTCTCCAAAACCATACCATACAGCTTGTCCCTGATAGATCTTTCGGAGTCCCGGATCATCACCACAAGTAAAGAGGAGTTCCTTTGAGGAAACCTCTGTTATAAAACCCTGGAAGGCACTCTCGAGAGCTTTTTCACTCCCATAGTGATCCATGTGTTCCTTTTCCAGGTTTGTAACGATTGCCCCGTGCGATGGATATTTGGTGAAGCTCCCGTCACTCTCGTCAGCTTCTGCGACAAAGTACTTTCCCGCTCCGCTTGTTCCATTGCTTTCAAAATCAGCAAGCATTCCTCCTATGGCGTAGGAGGGGTCAAATCCTGCGTGTACCATTACAGCTGCTAATAGCGAAGAGGTCGTCGTCTTACCATGCGTTCCTGTCACATTCAAGCTGTGGTAGCCACTCATCAGATCTTTCAAAAGGTCGGAGCGATGTATCAGAGTACATTGTTGTGTTTTCGCTGCCTGAAGCTCTGGATTTCCTTGCTTGACTGCAGAGCTATAAACGACTGTCATCCCTTTTTTTATATTAGAAGAATCATGTCCAAGTTTAAGCTGTGCTCCTAGCTGTTCTAGTGCCATCACATTTTTATTACGTGTTATGTCACTGCCGCTGACTTTAATATTTCTCTGTATCAGAATACGTGCTAGAGCACTCATTCCAATCCCACCGATGCCGATAAAGTGATAGGGTCCTTGTGTCATCGTAATTTTAACCCAGCCATTTCACATACAACGGAACCTAAATCTCTGACGCGGCTTTGATTTTTGTATTCTCGCAAAGCATGCCGCATAGCTTTCAGTTTTGCATGGTCATTATCTACAAGACTCGAAATAGCCTGTGACATCTTGGTAGGCATCAACTCTGACTCCGTTAGTTTGATGGCCCCTTTGATTTCATTTGCCATATGGTCTGCATTTTTATCCTGATGTTTATCTGTGGAAAAGGGGTAAGGAACGAGTATTCCAGGTGTTTCCATTTCAATTTGTTCGGCTATGGTGGAGGCTCCCGCTCTGGCTATTACCAAGTCTGCTGCCTGCCATGCCAAATCCATACGAGTTTCAAAATTCTTCACACATGCGTCAATGGGTAGTTGTCGGTAGAAATCTTGAAGCTCTTCTGTCACTTCAGTATTACCTGTTAAGTGGATTATCTGAAAATTGCTAGTCCTATCTACAAGGTCCATTACTGCGGAACAAAAGTGTGTGTTAAGAGATAGGGCCCCTTGCGATCCTCCGAAAACTAAAAAAGTGAATTTATTAGGATGAAGGACGAAACTTTTTCGGGCGTCTTCCGTAGAAGCGAAGCTCGTAGAATACCCTTCTCTCAGGGGAAAGCTCACTTGTAAGCTTTTACCTTTGAGGTGATACGCTGTCTGAGGAAAATTTACCGTGGTTACCCTTGCGTATTTGGAGAAGAAACTGTTCACCTTTCCAGGGACACTATTTCCTTCGTGTAGAACTATAGGTACTCCCCTCATCTTTGCTGCTGCGAGAGCAGGAAAGGAATGATAACTTCCGAAGCCAACTACTACATCTGGTTTATAGCTTCCCATGATTCTCCAGCTATGATAAATCCCTTTTGCAATAGATCCTCCATTTTTAATAGACTCCAGAATCTTCTTTTTTGAAAGAGTTCCTGAAGTTACCTCGTGGTAGTTGAATTCACTTTTAGAAAAAAATGTATTGGATGCCAACCCACTGCCAACGAAGAGGATATTGATATTCGGATCTGTTTTATATAGCTGGCGCGCCAAAGCTTGTGCCGGAAACACATGTCCTCCGGTACCACCAACACTAATGAGGATATTTTTTGTCATGACAGAATACCTTTGTTAATAGCTCTACGGTATACACGATTTTTGGATTTTTCTGAAACAACAGCGATATTCAAGAGTATGGAAATTCCAATAATGTTTGCCATAAGAGATGTTCCTCCCTGACTAAATAATGGAAGGTTCAGTCCCGTGCTAGGCAGTAATCCCGAAACCACACCTAAATTCAGAAATGCTTGAATACAAATAAGATAGGTGATTGACCCAGCTAAATAAAACCCCTCTTTATCCACTGCCGAAAAAGCAATATGAAATCCCAGGTAGGCAAGAATCATGTACAGGAAAATAAGAAATAAAACTCCTAAAAACCCAAATTCTTCCGCAAAGATGGCTCCAATATAGTCATTTTGAGCTTCAGGTAAGTAATTGAGTTTCTGAAGACTTTTGCCAATACCTTTTCCAGTTAAGCCTCCGGACCCTGCTGCAATTTTAGCCTGATAGGGTTGGTGTCCTTTGCCCAAACGATCTAATTCTGGATTAAGAAAAACCGCAACACGGGCTCTAATATATGGCATATTGTAGGCAAGGCTGCCTCCTACTACTACAGCAACAACCATGGGCAACACCCAAAATTTTCTATTCACCCCAGTGAGTACTACCAACATAAAAATAGTTAATAGGATGATGACAGAAGTTCCGGTATCTGGCTCAAGAAATATCAGCACCAACGGAACGAGTAGCGGTCCAACCAGTTTTATGAAGGATTCCAGATCAAGCTCACCTTCCTTGATTTTCATAAAGTAATGGATGTAGAACAAAGGAACAGCAAATTTCACAAACTCTGAAGGCTGCATTGTGTAGGACGCTATCCCGACCCATCTTCTGGCGCCATTGATTGTTTTTCCAATTCCTGGAATAAAGACCAGAAGAAGTAAAAAACAAAGAATGCAGAGAATGGGTAAGCTAAGCTTGAGGAGATTACGGTATCCGATAAAAGAAGCTACACCACCAGAAAAACAGCCGATGAGACCATAGAGTACCTGCCTGATCACAGAATGATGAGTGCTTTTGCTCAGTGAACGATCTAGAATATCAGCGGAGGATGTATCAAAGACCATCACCAGGCCAAGCCCGAATATCAAAGTGACGCATATGAGTAAAAGGTAGCGTTGCATAGGTTGTTCTACCCGAAGAACGATTTGAAATGGAGTACTAGTACACTGCCAATCTTAAACTTAACAGAGTACTAGCGAATTCTGATTTTGTCGCCGGGCTTCAATTTTCTTGCTTTTGCATCGTCAAGATCATTAATACGCAAAAGATCTTCCAGCTTAAGGCGGTGCTTCATCGCGATCAACCATGGGTTATCGCCTCTTTTCACCGTATAGTAGCTTTCTTCATCAGAACTGTCGTTAGTATTTTCTTTGGCTGCAACACGTTTTTCTTTCAGCTCTTTGGCTGATGGAATGGGTACTATCAGAACCTGACCAACCTGGAGTTGTGTGTTGGGTAGGTGGTTTAATTTCATAATTGTTTCGATAGAGGTCGCATTCGCTCTGGCTATTCTTTCGAGGAAGTCTCCACGCTTAACTGTGATTTCCACATATTCCTGATCACCATCTTCCTTGTCTTTGAAAAGTACAGGTGAGGATTCTGAAGCTGTTTTTGGAGGGGTTATCTCTTCTTTTTTTTCTTTGAGTACGATTGTAGCAGCTGCCAGTTGGGTCGGTGTCGGTTTTTCAGCGTGGCGGATTACCTGGTCTACCTCATCACGTGCCATGGAATCTCTTTTGTCATTTCTTTGTGTTTGAGATTGAGGTATTTGGACAAGATCTTGTGGATCTGTAGTATTTACAGCTTGCGGATGTTCAGAAGTCATTGCTGTAATAAATAAAATCAGCAAGAGGCCTGCGTTGATCAGTATTGCAACGAGAATTGTGTCTCGACGGCTCATGTTATTTCTCCTTCACCTCTGCAGCTGATGAACAGCTTGCTTAAACTTCTCTCCTCTTTGCTCATAATCTTTGAACATATCAAAGCTCGAGCACCCTGGGGATAGCAGAACGGTTTCTCCTGCTTTTGAGATACTAGAGGCAAAGTTAATAGCTTTATTAAGGCTTTCGAAGATTTTTACTTCGCTAACTTTGTCCAGTTCTTGTGCTATCTTTGAGGCTGTCTCCCCGATAGCACATACGCATCGCACTTTTCCTTGGAAAACCTCTGGCCAACTCTTATAGGAGAGACCTTTATCTTGTCCCCCGGCAATTAAGATAACTTTTCCTTGCATGGACTCCACAGCGCGAACGACAGCTTCAGCATTTGTAGCTTTACTATCGTTAATAAAAGCCACCCCATTTATTTCTCGAACAAATTCTAACCGATGGGGAGCTTTTTTAAAATTCTCTAATTCTTTTTCAAACTGCTGTGGAGAAACGCCTGCTTCGTAACATAAGGAAAAGGCAGCCGAGCGGTTTTCCCACTCATATCCCCCGCTTCTTCTATACCTTACCGGTAAAATGTATTCAATGTTTTCCTTACCTTCTCCGTTAAAAGCAAGAAACGGGCCAAGTAGAAACTTTCTCCATTCAGAAGCTGAATCTTTGTTAATGTAGAAGCTCCCCTTTTCCTTTATGCATTGCTGTATATGAAATTTCGAATGAACATAATCTTCGTATGAATTGTAGCGATCAAGATGATCCGGAGAAATATTTAATAATACTGCTGCATCTAGAGCTCGTGTACTTAGAGTATCTAGTTGGTATGAACTCAATTCTGTAACGAGTATTTTATCTGGGTGCTTAAGTATTTGTGCGGAGAGAGGCTCACCTATATTTCCTGCAATACATGCCGGAATTCCGCATGCGTTAAGAACGTGAGACACCATCATCGTTACAGTAGTTTTGCCATTAGTTCCTGTGATACCAAAGATTTTCTGCTTTACGAATCGACAAGCCAGTTCTATTTCCCCGATGATTTCTATAGAAGCCTTTTTAGCGGCCTTAAGTAACGGGTGATCTTGTGAAACACCGGGGGATACAACGACTAGGTCAATGTTCGGCAGTTGCTTGAGGTTTTGCGGAGCTCTAGTTATAAGGCCTTGTTTTTCAAGCTCTTTTATTTCTTTAGAAGAGCGTATTGCCTGTATATTATCGTCTATTCCGACAACATTTTTCCCATTTTTAAGAAGTAAGGCTGCTGCGGATTTGCCACTTATCCCCAGTCCGACGACTAGAACATTTTCATAAGACATGAGTAACAATCCTTTCTTACTGGAACTTCAGTGAGGCAACACCTACGATGGCTAGTAGCAATCCTATAATCCAAAATCGGATAACGACTTTCGTTTCAGGCCATCCCTTGTATTCAAAGTGATGGTGCAGTGGAGCGCAGAGGAAAATACGTTTTTTATTTCTCAGTTTATAGCTGGCTACTTGCAGAATTACCGACATGGCTTCCGCTACGAAAACCCCCCCCACAATCGAAAGTAGAAGCTCTCTTTTAAGTAACAGAGCTGCGACACCGATGATTCCTCCCAACGTCAAGGAGCCTGTATCTCCCATAAAAACCTGTGCAGGATGTCCGTTATACCATAAGAATCCCAGACATGCGCCCACTAATCCACAAAGGTATATGGCGATCTCTCCACTTCCTTCTATATAAAGAATATGAAGGTAGCGCGCAAAAACGATATTGTTGGAAACAAAGGCGATCATAGCAAAAGAACTCGCCACCATTATCAAACATCCCGATGCCAAGCCATCTAAACCATCCGTTAAGTTCACAGCATTTGAGGTACCTGTGATTACGAAAAAGAATAAGACAAACAATAGAGAGATGCCAAAACCTGTGAACGAGTATACGGAGCCTTTAAAGAAAGGGACGTAAAGCCTACTGATATATTCAATTGTGCTGAGAGAGCGCTGTTGTGAACTTGAGCCCCCATCCCCCACACCGTCAGCTTGATAAATGAACTCTTTTGCTGCCGGAGGTGCATACCAGTCTCCGAAATGTATGGAAGAAGTTATTGCTGGACATAGGAGATACAAGGAGATTCCTGCTACGAGAAGAAATTGGAAGAGTAGTTTCTTTCTTCCTGCGAGGCCATCTGTACTTTTATATTTCAACTTAAGATAATCATCGTATCCTCCTAGAGAACCCAAGCACACAGTCGTCACAAAGAGCAAAAGGGTAAACGAGTGTGTGAGGTCCATCCACAGGAACATCGAAATCAACATAGAAGAAAGCATAAGAATCCCTCCCATGGTAGGAGTATCCTGCTTTTTCTCATGCAGCTCTCCAAGAAGAGGACATTCATCAGTCCGTATCGTCTGTCCGATTTTGAGTTCGTATAGTTTACGCACAAACCATGGGCCTAAAAATATGGTAAGCCCGAGTGTTGTTATGGCTGCCAAAGCCATGCGAGTAGAAGTATACTCAAAGACAAGAGGAATTTTCAGATCTAGAAAATTTCGTAAGAAGTTCATCAGAAAAAAAATCATTTCTTGGGCCAGTACTTATGAAGTTAAAATGTGGAGTCGTAGAAACTGCTAAGTTTAGAGGGATTTTTGTATTTTGCAAGCTAAAGATTTCTTCGGAGCTTGAGTGTTGCAAGGCAAGCTTTCTTATAGAAAAATAGATCCTAATCTGTTTATAATTCCCCTAATTTAGATATTACAATATGTGGAGAAATATTATGTTAAAAAATCGTTCCGTCTTACTTGCTTGTATTTGTTTCGCTTTTTCCTCACCTATCCAATCAGTAGAACATGCGGACGAAGAATTCAGCAGCGTAAAGGAGAAGTTGCGTGCAGAAAACATTGAGAATCTTCGTGAAAAAACAAGAGATAACGGTCTCAGCACTTTAGAAGATGATGAGGATTCTGAAGAGACTAGACATGCTCAAACAACAAACAAAGATCGCAGTATAGAAGAACTCTTTGATGAGATCATCGATCAAATCGAAGACAGTGAATCCGCAACCTAATTTTTATCCTCATTTGGTATAGAGTAATATATCAACTCCACCTTTTGATACATTACTCTATATCAAAACTTTTCGATGACCTTTTCTAAAGCACAACCCCGAGAACCTTTTACTAAAACAACGTCACCAGGAATCAATATTTCATGGAGAGCTTCGACCAGTTCATCTTGCTTGAGAAATAATTGAGCGTCTCTACCTTTGGCTTTCCATAAATCTACAATACTTTTACATCCCTCTCCGTAGCAGAATAGCAGCTCAACTTTATCCAGAGCATACTCCCCGACTTCCCTATGGGCATCTTCGGAAAACTTCCCCAACTCCAGCATTTCCCCTAAAAGGGCAAGCTTTCTTCCTTGGTGAGTAGGAGCCGGAATACTGGACAATGCTGCACGCATAGCGAGAGGACTCGAAGCGTTGTAGGCATCATCTATGAAAAGGATTTCTCCTTTTTGAAGTTCCTGAAACCTGCGTTCCGGTAAGTTCAGCTTTTTTGAAGCCCTGCCTATTTCTTCCCAACTGACACCCATAGCATTTGCAGCAATGGCTGCTGCCAAAAAGTTTTCGAGATTAAAGACACCCGGGACCGGGACCCTTCCGGTAAAAACGGTATTGCCTTTGTGGAGTATCGAGGAAATCCCCTTCTCATAACTTAGCAAGAAATCAGCATCTCTATTAGATGTAGAAAAAGAGCATTTCCTGCACTCTCCCTTGGATTCTACCTGCTCATAAAAAGTCAAATCCCTGTTAAGAATCCCCAATCGCGTTTTTGAACTAGATAAAATTTCAGCTTTAGCATTGCTAATGCTTTCGATAGAATCGAAGAACTCCGCATGGGCCCTGTCGACATTCCCGATCACGGCAACTTCGGGAGGAGCTATTTGGACAAGCTTGGCAATTTCACCTGCCTGACTCATACCCATTTCGAGGACAAGGATTTCTTCGGCCCCATCAGACTTTAAAATACTCAGTGGCAGTCCAATTTGTCCGTTATAATTTCCTAGCGTAGAAGAAGCTGTATATTTTTCTTTTATCAGGGTAGTAAGGAATTCTTTTGTAGTCGTTTTACCATGAGATCCTGTAACAGCTACGACTCTACTTCCTCTTTCCTCCAGGATTTTGCTAGCCAGATCCTGCAAAGTTTTCAAGACATCTTCTCGTTTAATGAGAGGCAAACCGAAGCCTTCACCACTATAGTCATAAGACACAACTGCTGCGACTGCACCTTTGGAAGCTGCTAACCCAATAAATTGATGGCCATCTACTCTTTCACCAGGTAAGGCAAAATATATATCTCCAGGCTTGAGATTTCGAGAATCGACAGAGACCCCCTGGAAAATAGCCTCAGAAGAGCACAACTCCCCTGTCAAATTAAAAAATTGTTTTATCGTAATTACTTTCACAAGAGCTCTTTAGTTGGAGTTTCTGTTGACGGTATATCAAGCTATCACGTATTATTCCAGATCTTTCAAGCATAGAAAGTACGGTGGCATGGCCAAGTGGTAAGGCAGAGGCCTGCAAAGCCTTTATCCCCAGTTCGAATCTGGGTGCCACCTTTTTTTTCACTTTCTGATCGGTTATGACCGTGTTATATCTCGTCGCTACTCCTATAGGAAATCTTTCAGACATGACTTACAGAGCTGTAGAAGTTCTGCAATCGTGCGATTATATCTTATGCGAAGACACACGCCACAGCTCAGTCCTTCTCAAGCATTATGACATCAAGAAACCGTTGAAGAGTTATCATAAGTTCAACGAAGCCAGCCGAGAGGATGAGCTTATAATAGACTTACACGACGGTAAGTCTATTGCTCTAATCTCTGATGCAGGGACCCCGGGAATTGCTGACCCCGGAACGAGACTTGTAGAAAAGGCTGTTGAAGAAGGCATTTCCGTCACTTCAATCCCTGGAGCCTGTGCCGCCGTGACCGCATTGAGTTGCTCAGGCCTTAATACTGAACTGTTTCAATTTGTAGGTTTTCTTCCAAAAAAACAGCAAGAGTTATCAAATACTCTTCGGGAAATTTTGCAGTACCGTGGAACCACTATATGCTATGAATCTCCCAATAGGCTCATTAAAACCCTCGAGATTATCCACGAGCTTGCTGCTGAAAGAAAAGTTTCTGTTGGAAGAGAATTAACAAAAAAGTTCGAAGAGACCATTCGCGGCAAAGCTATGGATCTCATTTCTCGCTTCAAAGAAAAAGCTCCAAAAGGTGAAATCGTTCTGATGATATCAGGAAAAGAAAATGAGTCCATAGACTGGACATCACTTAGCTTGGAAGAACATGTCAAATTAGTTGAAGAGGATTACGGAGTTTCCAAAAAAGAAGCTATCAAAGTCGTCGCCCAACTCAGGGGTGTCCCCAAACGAGATGTTTACAAAGAAACGATTCAATAATGGATATCACGTCTCTGCTTTCACCACATACGTGGATTTCAGGGATGTCTTCAAAACAAAGATCTAATCTAAAAAGTCAATACGAATCAGCCCTTACAATATTCAAAAACCATTCCGAAAAGCCCACTCCCGACTGGAAGTTCTTAGTAAATTTGGAACAGCAGGTTATCCTACAAAATAGCTCCATTCCAAAGAGAAGATTTAATAGAACTATTCGCGCCATGCGAAGTGACTTATCCCAGAGTATTCACAGAAAAGCCCTCTGTATCATTCTCCACCAAAACACTAAAGCCTCTGAACTTGGTCTTGTCCTCCATGACTTAATTAGCAACTCCCACCTGGAACATGCTAAACTTGTGTTTTGCAAACTGGAGTTGATGCCCCCTATTCTTTACGAAAACTACAAATCTTATCTTCAAGACGCCAAACAACTGGCTCGCCAGGGTGAAATGAACCTCAGCAGACAACTCACAATTCGTGGAATATCCGTACAAAGACAAGTTGTGGTTTCCGCTCAAAAAGCCTTTGATCTTATACAATTGATGATGGCAAATCAGATGGAGAAAGAAGCCAGAGACTATACGGGTAAGCTACTCCAATATAATGAAAGTTCTTGTTTTTACGTGGAAGCCGCCGATTGGTGCAAACGACAGGGCTGGCACAAAGAAGCAATGGAACTTTATAGCAAAGCCATCAAACAAAAGACAAAAGATTCAGAACAATCCTAATCTTGACTACACTCCCGAATTAGTAAAAACTTTTTTTGGATAACGGATATGTGGCCTACTTTTCTCAATAGCTTTTCCCCCAGTAATTGGTTTTCAGGAATGACATCTTCTGTCAGAGCTGAGCTAAGAAATGAGTACCTAGATATCGAAAAAATCTTTAACCAGATATCCGCATCCCAAGAAAACAGCTACCAATCAATTCTTTCCCTCGAAAACCGCGTCACCGTCCAAAAGAATCGTATTCCTACATACCGCTATAACTCAGAAAGATTAGAAAAGTGGAAAACTTTGAAAAGAAGCATCGAAAAAAATGCCAATGAGATCCTGCTAAAAAAATACCAGGAAAATGACCTTGAACTAAGTTCTGATCCACAATCCAAACTCCGGACTTTAGAGCTTATGCTTGATAGAGCCCTTCACATCACGACCTTTTCAAAGTGCTGATCGCAATGGACAATGATGGCTTCGGGAAAGAGGCCCAAGAAAATCTTTACAGACTCAGGGAATCTGATGCTTCCGCAAGCTTCTTTTTCCATGTGGGAATGTGGGCCGAAACAAGGCTCTGGGATCAAGAAGCAAGGTTTTTTTATTTCCAAGCTTCTGCTCTGGACAAAGATTACCAACTTCCTAAATTTACATTCGGGCATTTCTTTGCAACAGAGGCATCCAAAATACTGAAGATGCTACATGGTAACGACCCCTCCTTTTCGGAAGTCGCCAAGTGTCTTCTTGTAGCATCGAGACATATCCACGTTGCACTACAATATGCCCCAAAAAATACCTACTATCGTTTAATGAGTAATGAAATCAAGTACCTCAAAATGACTCTCCTCTACCCTGAAAGAGCGCATTCAGAAAAATACAGAAAAGCCCATAGGGAAATGCTCGAAAACTACGCTGAAACAGGAACTATAGATCGCGGGTTGCTAAGTGTCGATTCTGGAGCTGGACTTTTTGGAAGGGATAAAAGTTTCCAGCGGATTAGGTAGTGTAATAAACTTCCCCGCAGCAAGCTGACGGGGTATTCACAATTACCTATTGCCAGAATAGTCATCTTTTGAAGGTGTTTGAGGATAGTGTCGCACCGCTGGTACTCCCAATTGTTTTTTCTACCTGTAAACCCGGCCTTGCTCGCAAGCTCGCTACGACCGGGCCTACATAATGCCACACCTCTGGTGCTTAGGATAAGAAGGAGCTAATTGACATTTTCACAAATGTAAGTCCCCTTTCCAAAAAAAACAAAAGAAAAGAGTGTTCGCAGCAGAGCTACGGGGAATTAAACCCAGTAGAAATTAAAATTAGGGGAGGTCTGATTTTAAGGGGATTTCCCCCTGATTTTGAATCGTTCAAAACTCTCCTTACTTAGACGAGTTGTTTGTGTATAGGATAAAAGAATTCAAAATCTACATTTTAAAAATGCAATTTAGATCAGATTCATTTTACTCAAAGCCCTAATAGCAAGAGAGTTCTTTTCCAAGATCTCTTTTTGTTCTATCAGCAAGCCAATACCTTCTTTAAGATAAAAAACTTTGTTTGTTAATTGTACCGCTTGCCGAGTAAAGGTTCTTTCCACCTTGTGTTCAGCGAAGATATAGGCTCTTTTTTCTAGTTCTTCTTCTGACAGATCATTCTCTGCGTGAAGAAGGGCCTTCGTAGCTTTGAGCTTCTCATTGTTAAAAAGAACTCTGGATTTTGATTTGATTCTTTCTAAATCTTTTTCCGCTTGCCCCAAGCAGCCATTATGATTTTTGATATAGCTTTTCACATTTTTGTATCGTTTAGTCTGCGGTAAAACGGTTCTTTTAGCGGGACTTGAAAGAGCTAGAACTAATTCCGACCGTAAGAGCCCGAGCTTTCGAGATTCTTCAGGAGCTTTACATGCCATTTCTTTTCTATAGTTTCTTGCATCGTAGTCGTTAGCAAAAGTATTCTTTTTAGAATTACAAGAAATTGTGCCTGTGGGTTTCATCAAAGGTCCTCTCCGAGGCATAATCATTAAAGCTATCTTTCTCATAGCCGGCATGTCTCTTTTATATAAAACCTCTTCCCTGTCAATCTCAAAAGTCTGCACTGTAGCCAAAGGCTCTTCAGTGAAGTGCACCTCCTTTATAGACAATTCAATTTGACTCATTGCAGATCTAACAAGCTGGTTCACCGTATTATCGGGTCTTTGATGCACCGGAATGGGAGCGCTGTTGGATCTCATAAATTTTTGAGTAGGAAACTTCAATATACCAGGCATGGAACCCTCTATTTCGTCGGTTTAATTTTATAAAATTCGAAATTCTATGCTAACACTCAGAATTAAAGGGAGCATAAAGTCCTGCCTATAAAGCATTTAAAAGATATACGCCCTATATTTTTCACTTTAATTTGGCTGTTTTGTGAGGTAAATTACTATTCTGTGCAATTTGGGCGATAATTCAGGTCTAAGCTTCGTGTATTAAATGCAGCAGCACCTTCTTTTTCGAGGGCCTTTTTTAATTATGATATAATTATCAAAAATTAATGCATCTAGCTTTCCTTCTGAATCCACAGTTATTTCCCTGGAACTTAATGCCAGGGAGGTTCCATAAGAGTATACTCCTTAGAAGAAACTGTAGCCCACCTAAGTAAAATTTTAGTATTGCTTGTATGTAGGCATTCACGGTCTGCATCAGTTAATGGAGCAATACGAGAGAAAACCCGAATGAAATTTTCGTTTACGATTGGCCTCAAATCTAGAGAAGTTATAGTCATAAATAATAGCTCTTAAGACGTTTAAAGAGCCTATCCATATAGAATCCGCTTAATTTTGTCTATCGTCTCTTCATTCGGTGTCCATCCTAAATGCTTGAAGAGATCTGAATCTTTTTCGATAAGCCAAATAGCGCTACTCTCAAAGAGCTTAAAAGCTAGATTTTCCTTTTCTGCCTTGCTGATAACAGCACGACAAACATCCGGAAAGCTAGCAAGGTTAAAATCATGCCCAACAAGTATCCCTTCAGGTTTAAGCCTCTTAAACCAACACTCCATGTCGTTTTCAACGCCGGGACTTTCATGATCGCCATCTATGAAAAGTAAGTCTATGAGTTTATCTTCAGGCCACTCAACTTCGGTAGAACAACCTTCTATGGCCGTGATATTAGGACAATCCTGAACATTCTTTTTAAATGTAGAGAACTCTAATTTCAGCCCCTCCGTATAGCCCGCCATACTTTCCAGGTCCTCGTCCGTAAGAGTGTATTTCGGCCAGGGATCAACACAATGAACTTGTACTGAACTATCACAAGATTTAGCTAAGGTCCATGAGGAGCGGCCCATAAAAGAACCAATCTCGACAATGATCCCTTTCGCGGGGACCTGCTGTGCCAGCTGCTCCAGGACTTCCAAATCAGGGATACTCATGAAACCAGGGATATCAACATTATAAGGCATTAGATCTCCAGTTGGCCTTGCAGGGTTAGAGTTAGAGTTCTGGGTCTTGCTCGATTGCGAAACTCGCAGAGGTATACACCTTGCCATATTCCCATTTTCAATCGTCCATCCTTCACAGGAATAAGAAGGGAGGTATCTAATAGAGCTGCTTTGAGGTGTGCTGGCATATCGTCAGGCCCCTCAGATGTATGTTTAAAATAGGGGGCATTTTCAGGACAGACGCGGTTCATATGTTCTTCAAAGTCCATACGCACTGTTGGATCAGCATTTTCATTAATGGTGAGACCAGCAGATGTGTGCATCATGAAAACATGTAAGACCCCTACTTGAACTGGCGGCATATCAGCAAGGCAAGCTTCCACCTCATCGGTAATGATATGATAACCACGAGGCATTGCCGAAAGTGTCAATTCCCTTTGTTGCCATGTAGAGGTATTTTGCATTAATTTCTCCCTGGATATCTTAATTATCCAACGCTAAAGTAAAAAAACATTTGTGACAAGTTGGCTAAAGTTGGGGTAGATACAAAACAGTGAAAAGATAGGGGTAGGGATGGATTTCGCCGCCCCTCCCTCCGAACCGCACGTGCGCTATTAACGCATACGGCTCTCCAGTTAGTAGTTTCCTCATCGGGATCGACACGCTAGCTCTAGGACTCTGGCTTTTTCCATTGTGAAGAGTCCTAAATTCGC
>JBLFWS010000065.1:0-16138 GCA_047611865.1 Chlamydiales bacterium | reverse complement strand
AGCTGATCGAAAAAAGAGGAAGTACCAAAAGAGTCTGCCTCTACAGGCAATCGGTTATATCGCAAACCCTCTTCGGGCACTAGCTAAGCTTGCGGGGATCTGATTATGACTTCGCAGGTATCCTGATGTGGGTAAACAGTGTAATCCATGTGAGTGAACAAAAGTGTTACCCTTGTGGTTAATTGCACCGGCCTTAATAAGAAATCACCTATACACCCCTCTCCAACAAAGAAATAAAATTATCCCATTATTAGCTAATTTGAATAAGCCGGCTATGGATAACTCCTAATAGCCACGGTAGTGGCTCTGTCTCCAAATAGCCCTGTGCTTTAGCTCAGGGGATGAACGATACACATTTCGTGCCACGGTAGTGGCACCTCTCCAATACTTCAAGAACAGGTAGCTTAAGCATAGCTTTACTTTTCTCGATTTAGCCTTCGCAATTTTGGCAATTAGACATATTCTAACGGCATGA
This sequence comes from Chlamydiales bacterium, assembly GCA_047611865.1. Classification (GTDB taxonomy): domain Bacteria; phylum Chlamydiota; class Chlamydiia; order Chlamydiales; family JBDQID01; genus JBLFWS01. Next base: position 15,663 of record JBLFWS010000065.1, on the reverse strand, counting down.
TCCCACAACCCTTTTTGTTACCTAAAAAAGCCTCTTTCTGAACCATGCCGAAAATCCTGGTATTTCCGAGAGCACGATCTATCATCTGAAAGATCAACAATAACTTGAGAAAAAATTTCAGGTGAATCCTGACAATTTTCGTTAATTTTGCTGATAATCTTTTTAAAGTCTTTTAAGGCCAAGTATTTGAGAATACAAGCAAGACTCAACCCGCTGAGGGAATCGGGGTAGACTATAGCATCCTGGACATCTGTCGAGTAGTATTAAAAATTTAAAAAAGTCTTTTTATAAGGGGCAACATATCCAATTTGATGAAATCTAAATATATTCCACTGCCTTGACTGTTTTTAATAAATTTCGCCAGGTGAATAAAAATATTATTCCCAAAGTCGTCTGAACAGCTTATAATTTTCTCTTGCAAATCTAGCGGATAATCAGGAAAGCGACCAAGTACGTTTTTAATAAATTCATAGATGGAATCATTCTTGACAGGCTGAAACATCGCTATCAAGAGCACCGATATTCCCCTTTCATCACTCATGAAAAATTTTTCACCCGTGAAGAGCTCGGGATATTCATTATAGAACTCAAAGAAAAGCTTAAAGGCCGCATTCTTTTTTTTGGCGATACCTAATTCCAGAAAGTTGACGGAAACATCGGCGGAGTGATTAAAAACTGCATATAAAGGAGCATGGAGCTTATCACTCCCTCCTAGCAAGAAATGAGCTTCTGTTGCCGTATACTCTTTACTTAAGATCAGCTCAATTTTATCTGTGTCAAGGGACTTTGCAGCACCCGATAAATCGTCCCTTAATTTACTCATCACCGAAGATCGCAGCACTTTCATGTCAGAGCTAAGTCTATTGAAAATATTTAAACTGTCCTCAGGGACAATACTTGTCCTTGCTCTCTTCAAGGGTCTAGCGTTTGTGTTATTCTCCATATCGATTTCCAGAATATGTAGCCGACCCAGAAGTTTGAAGCTTCTTTCAGTGGAGATATTACATAAAGAAGAGTTCAGAGCCTGTATAGCCAAATCCAATATCTGCATTTCCTGAGGCAGATACACAGGTTTAAAGATGAATTTCCCGAGGATGCTCATATTATTTTGAATATGAGTCTCATATGGAGATAAAGGAAAACTCATGGACGACCTCAAATGATTGGAGAAGAAAGGGTATTCTACTATCATAAATGATTAGTTTTCAAAGCCTAAACATATATATATATTCCAGATTAAAGGTGTAATATCAGGCTAGTTCGTGTATTAAAAAAACTAAGGATGTAAACTTAGCTTTTTACCTAACGCAATCAAAAAGGCTCCCCATGGAATCACTACTTATCCTTCTTGGTGTTGTGCTTGTCGTGACATTTCTTATAGGTCGTATTTACAACCGTCTGGTCACATTGTGCAACCGCTATAAAAATGCCTTTGCGCAAATCGAAGTGCAGTTAAAACGCCGCTATGACCTGATACCCAATCTGGTAAAAACAGCCCAGGGGTACATGAACCATGAAAAAGAAACTTTAGAAGCTGTTATCAAAGCTCGCAATGAAGCTGTGGGTCAACTTCAGGGAGCTGCAGCTAATCCGGGGGATCCAAGTGCGATGCAGGGTTTGATGGGGGCAGAGACTGCATTGACAGGAGCTGTCGGGAAAATGTTCGCACTTGCTGAAGCCTACCCTGACTTAAAAGCCAATGAAAATATGATGTCACTACAAGAAGAGCTGACTTCGACAGAAAATAAAGTCGCCTTTTCACGTCAGGCTTTTAACGATACCGTAACGGCATATAATATTTACAAACAGACCTTCCCGCCTGTGATCTTTGCGGCGATGTTTGGGCATGCCCAGGATGCTTCTTTATTAGAGATGGATTCTGAAAAAATTAGTGAAGCACCCGAGGTTTCCTTCACATGAATTTCTTCGAACATCAAGAACAGGCTCGCAATCTAAGTTCGAAATTAATGGTTCTTTTCGCTCTCGCTGTGCTTGCTATCACCTTGTCTATATGGGCACTTTGCCTTGTACTTTTAAATTACCAGGGAATGCAGATTTCTCTTCTGTCACAAGGAGGCCTTGAAGTTCTTCAGGTAGTGGCGCTATTGACAATTTCCACAATCACTTTAGGCTCCTTATTCAAGTACATGCAATTACGCATGGGAGGCGGGCACGCCGTTGCCCAAGCCATGGGTGGACATGCTATCGACCCCGGCACTAAAGACCCTGTAGAGAGAAGGCTATTAAATGTGGTCGAAGAAATGGCCATTGCATCGGGAATTCCTGTACCCACTGTGTATCTTTTAGAAGAAGACGGAATCAATGCCTTTGCAGCTGGCTACCGAATTGAAGATGCCGTAGTCGGTATCACTCGTGGTTGTATGGAAAGGTTATCGCGAGATCAGGTACAGGGAATCATAGCCCATGAATTTAGCCATATCCTCAATGGTGACATGGCCATCAACATCCGTATAATGGGCGTGATCTTTGGTATCCTGATGATAAGTACAATAGGACGCTTTTTAGTCTACTCAAGGTCTCATTCCAGATCGAGAATGATGGGAAAACGAGATGACAAATCTGGTGGCATTGTTGTCTTCGGCCTTGTGCTGATTTTCGTCGGATGGATTGGTGTCTTTTTCGGTAATATAATCAAGGCCGCTATTAGCAGGCAAAGAGAGTTTCTAGCAGATGCATCCGCAGTACAGTTTACTCGCAATCCCGATGGGATAAGCGGAGCCCTGAAGGCTATTGCGGCCCATGCTGGAGGCTCCACTTTAGAATCTCCTGGAGCTGAAGAATCCAGCCACATGTTCTTTGGCAGCCTGGGGAGTTCCATGACTTCCCTTTTTGCTACACACCCCCCTTTACGAGAACGTATTAGTAGAATAGACCCTGCCTGGGACGGAAACTTCGGCCCTCCTCCAGAGAAGAAAAACTTGGATCGCGATAAAAAAACGTCAAAACCTGTCAGTGAAAAAAAAGCAGGTATCGATTCTCTTATTGCTAATGTAGGTAACCCCGGTGTGATGCAGCTAGCCTTTGCAGCCGCCCTTATGCAATCGATACCGAATAATTTAAAAGAAAGCCTGCGTAGCAGTTTTGGAGCCCGGGCATATTGCTATGGAATATTACTAGGTAAAGACAAAGAGATCAGAAAAAAACAGATCGAACACCTAAAAAACAAAGCCGATGAAGAGGTCGTTACGGAATTACTCACCCTGCTGCCTGCTATCAATGATCTCAAAATTGAGCATCGCTTTCCCTTAATCAACGTAGGGGTTCCGGCACTTCAAAATCTCTCCCCACAGCAATACGACGTCTTTAGTGAAAACATTATAGCCCTCATCAATGCAGACAATGAAGTAGACCTCTTCGAATGGTCTATGGAACAATTTTTACTCCACCACGTAGGATCAAAATTTAAGCGGCCAAAAATTGAGTCCATCGGCAATCAACACATCGACACCCTCACCGAAAAGTGCAGTAACTTAATGAGTGCAATGATTCACTTTGGAGTCAAGCAAGATTTTCAGAAGCATGCATGGGAGAAGGTGCAAAGCGAATTAAGCGCTAAGATAAACCCGATAAGCTGGTCCGGACAGTGGAGATTGCTTGAAGAGGCAATCACTGCATTAAAGGCCCTCAACCCAGTAGAAAAGCAACGCCTTTTGAAGGCTTGTATCGCCAGCATGTATGTAGACAAGCAACTCCCACACGAAGCTGTAGAGTTATTAAGAGTCGTGTCTGCCTTGCTTGGCTGCCCCTTACCACCGATGGGCACCTGATACTTTAAAGATAGGGACCGGACTGAGAATACACCCCAAAAAGACTTTCTTTTCTAAAATCCCAAACAAACAATTTAATATTGCCTTACCTCTCAGCAGTACCGGATAAAGATCCAAAGTTTTTTGGAGTATTTTTGATATATACCAAAACAAATTCAAGAATTGGTTTCGGTATAGAGTCAAACTTGACATTTCAAAGAACTATTTTTTCTTGTAAAATGTCCTTATATGCAAACAATTTTAAGAATCGGAATTTTGGCTTTTTATGAATGCACAAGCTGAAAAATACCCTTTTATCGATGCGAAACTAAAAACACGTTATCTCTTAAATTCTCCAGATTCGGAAAAGCACACCTATCATCTAGTCCTGGATATTACGGATCTGAACCTAAACTATAAAGTGGGCGATAGCATTCGTGTGATGCCCTTGAATGATCCTGAAATTGTAGATAAAATCATTCTACTACTTGCGGCTACTGAAGACCAGGTTGTTGCATACAAAAGGAGCCCCTCTCCAATTGCATTACGCTCTCTTCTTCTCAAGAATGTAGACATCAGTACCTTGCCCTACAAACTTGTTAAAGAAGTTCTAAGTCGAAGTGGCGTAGAAGAAGAGCATTTAGAAAAAAAAGCAAAAGTGATCATGAAGGAAATGGAACTTTGGGATTTTTTTCAGACTTATTCCAATCCGAACTTAAGCGTTGATGAAATCTGTAATTTTCTAAAGCCTATACATGCTCGTTTCTACTCTATTGCATCCGCAATGCAATTTGTTGGTCAAGAAGTTCACCTTACAGTGACCAATGCGATTTATCAAAAAGGTCAACATGACCGCTCTGGAGTAGCGACACACTATTTGTGCGATTTATTAGCCTTGGGGGAGGCTGTTTCTGTTTCGATGTTCCCTACAAAAGATTTCACTCTACCTCAAAAGACTGATATTCCCATTATCATGATTGGAGCAGGTACAGGGGTCGCTCCATTTTATGGATTTATGCAGGAGCGTGGCTGCTTATCTTTCTCTACTGAAAACTGGCTGTTTTTTGGAGAACGTTCTCGGAAGAAGGATTTTTTTTATGAGGACTTTTTTCAGGGGCTTGTTCAGGAAAAGAAACTTCGTTTGACCCTGGCTTTCTCTAGAGATCAAGAAGAGAAGGTTTACGTGCAGCATAAGCTTTTTGAGTATGCTGATGAAGTGTGGAAGTGGATAGAGCGGGGCGCTATTCTTTATCTCTGCGGTGACGCCAAGAATATGGCCAAAGATGTGGATCTTACTTTGCAAAAAATTGTTCAAGAACAGGGACATCTAAGTCAGGAAGAGGCTAAAGATTTCATCAAGCACTTAAAAAAAGAAAAGAGATACCTTAGAGAAGTTTATTAAATAAACTTCTCTAAGGTGAATCAGCTATAGCTATATCTGAGTTTTTTTCTATTCAAGCAAACTCTCTTCAACTTTCCTTATCCAAGGATCGACGAGTTTCGCAGTCGAGGGGTCAACTTCTTTTGTTTTTTCAAAATCCATAGATGCTTTTTCATAAGATTCCATTTCTACAAAAGTACGAGCACGTTGAAAATAAGCATCTGCGTAGCTAGGCATTATGTCTATAGACTTAGAGAAATCTTCTATTGCCTGAGAAAACTCACCTTTCTCACGAAACGCTGATCCTCGTTCCACATGAGCTGAGGGAAATTGATTTGGAGCCAGTTTAATCGCCATACTCAAGTCAGCAATAGCCAAGTCCCATTTCTGTTTGTTCCCATAGGTTTTACCACGCCAAAAGTACGACCACGTACTGCCAGGGTAAAGTTCTATCGCTAAGGAAAAATCTTCAATGGCCTTATCCAAATCTCCAAGTTTCACCAAGGCTTGTCCTCGATCTTGTAACAAACCAAAGACTAAAGTTTTAGGCCACAGGTCTATAGCTTGTGATAAGGCTTCAATAGCTTTTGCTGTTACAGAAATTAAGTCAAAATCTCTAGATCGTTCCCGATGAGCCTGAGCAAATTCTGGATCTAGAGCCAATGCGCTATCAAAAGCTCTAAGTGCACCAATGACATCCTTTTTCTGTATTTTTACTAGACCTTCCTGAAAGTATCGTAGAGATTCGTCAGGTATAAAATTAGAATCGAGCAAAGTTAATTGAACAAATTCCTAAAAGTCTGAATCCTGTGTATGCTAACCTGGCAAAATAGTAAAAGTCACGCATTCTGCCAGCGCTTCATAAATACTGCTCGCGGCATAACCCGAAGGAAAGCCCTCTTTCAAGGCTAACTCGGTCTCAAGACGTTTACCGGCAGCTTGGTGATGTCCCAGTCCCTCTTTTCTGAGAGAAGCCCGTATGCCCTCAATTTTACTGCCTACAAGAGCACTCCATTCCGGGCTATGGGCAACTTTGTTACCCATATCAGCCAAATGTGCCAACTCGTGGATCAATCCATGTTGGCCTGTTCTTGCTTCATCCTCAAAATAACTGTCGGGTAGCAATATAGCATTGTCAATTTGGTCATTAAAGGTACTCCCACCTACATAGATAACTTTCTGAGGTCGATAAAGCTGTATGGGTCGAAACGCCGTGACTCGTTGCAGCAATCCTGGAGCCTCTTCACTTATAAACTCAAAATACTCAAGTACTTTTTCTCGCTCAACTACACTCCAGGCTTTGCCCTGATCCGAATACTCTGCATTGGGTTCCCGTACGTCTTTAAACTCCAGAATCGTACTTAGATCCACCTCGGCTGTTAGCTCCGTCACTGGCAAAGCCACAGCCAGAATAGCCGCTATCCCACTCCAAGATAAAACCCTCGCTAAATATTGAAAACATTTTGTCATTTTTGAATCCCCTATTTTTTCTTAGTCTTATCCACTACTCATTTAGCATGGTCACGTTTCCAATCATCAATCTTTCTCTTGGCTTCTGAGATTTCTTCTTCAGTCATTTTTTCAACCAAAGAATCAAGGGCGCTTGCTGTTCCTGAAAGGTCAAACCACATATATGCTTCTGTATTATCCTTTTCGACGCCGCTTCCATCTGAATAGAATTGACCCATGTACCACTGCGCTCCAGAATGCCCTTTCTCAGCGGCTTTTAAAAACCTGCTTGCGGCCTTTTTTTCATCATAATATTTGTCATAAGCATCCACTACTTCGGGAGAATATACCCAATCAAACATTTCAAAATCATCATTTATGTAAAGCAAACCTAGCTGGTAATCCCCTTCTGCATCATCCAATTGAGAAGCCTTTAAAAACCACTCTTGGGCCCTTTCAAAGTCCAGTTCAATCCCTTCACCATAAAGGTAAAATTTCCCTAAACTTGTCTGCGCATACGAGTCGCCTTGTTCTGCTGATTTACGATACCATTTTATAGCCTCTTCAAAGTCAACTTCAACTCCCAGACCAATTTCATACTGATGAGCTAAACGGGTTTGAGCCCCTGAATCACCCTGCTCCGCGGCCTTGCGATACCACTTTTCTGATTCTTTGTAATCATGCTCAATTCCAAGTCCCTTAAAATACATAAGCCCTAAATTAACTTGAGCTTCTAAAATCCCTTGCTCCGCAGATCTCCTAAACCATTTTTCTGCTTCATTGTAATTTACGCTTCTGCCTAGCCCCTTAAAATACAAAAATCCTAAATTAAGCTGCCCTTCTTTATTCCCTTGCTCCGCAGCTTTCCGATACCATTTTTCTGCTTCGTTATAATCCTGCCCAGTTCCATATCCCTTAAAATACATCTGACCTAAATTAACCTGTGCACCCTCATGCCCCTGATCTGCCGCTTTACGAAACCACTTCTTCGCCTCATAATAGTTTACTTCTTCATCAAAATACAAAACTCCCAAGTTATGCTGCGCATCTCTGTAGCCTTGCTCTGCTGACATAAGGTACCACTTCTTTGCTTCTGTGTGGTTTAATTCCCCCCCGAGCCCGTCTTTATAGAAATGGGCTAAATTATACTGAGCCTCCTTTACTCCTTGCTCTGCCGCCTTACTATACCACTCCCTTGCCTCATATAAGTCCTGAACTACTCCCACACCATTTTCATACAAGAGACCTAGATTATACTGATTAAACCCATCCCCACTTCCAGCTAATATTTTAATCTCTTCAATCTCAGAACTCGATAAATTTTCAATTTGAGCTTCCACGAAAATGGGCGCCGTAAAAGATAAGAAAATGAATAAAATAATGCTCTCAATTCTGTTTTTCATTTTATCTCCCTGAAATTACTATTATTTGACTCATCGTTTTATTCATCTCAACAAGCTTTAGATATCCTTATTCAGCAACTTTTCCGCAGCAATGTAAAGTTGTTTTTAAAATATTTCACATCCAAACTGATTCCACGAAACGAGAAGGCCGACAATATTTCCAACTGTATAGGGTTGCTGAAGCTTATCAATTCTTTTTTTAAAAAAAGCTTAAAGACACTAAAGGGACCCTTTAATTAAATTAATTTATATATATATTTAAAGAAAAACTAATAAACCTTAATTTATATACTATTATTATTTACAAAAAGAATTCTTTTTTATATAATTGTTAACTTATAAATTTACTTATTTCATTATATAATCGGATAAATACGATGAGTTCTTCAGCCATAAATTCAATCCCAGGCAACCATTTTCATGCTGCTGTCAGGCCTGAAGCTCAAAATAACAACTTTTCTTCGCGCTATCAGAGAATCGGCCAAGTTGCACAAAAAGTTGGCAAAGTAGCCCTTCCCTTGATAGAGGCAAGTGTTTATGCTTTCGCCTTTTCCAGAGGCAAATTCCCATTTATTCTTGGATTTGCAAACGGGATCTTCTCCAAACGTTCGGAAACCACCCGTATCAACGAGTTTAAAAGAGTCTGGCACATGGAGAAGATTCAAAATCAGCCATTAAAAGTGGGCTTACGGGTTGGTATTGTAGCCCTAAGTATCTCAGCCTTAGCTCTCAGTTTTTGTTTTCGCCATTTCACATTACCTTTTGCCTTTGCTGTCGCTGGATCAGAATTTGCTCAGAGATTTAAAGATCTCCTTTCCTATCCAAATCCAGAAGAAGAAACTCCGCAGCCGAACATCGAAGTCACTATGATTAATGCACTTGTGCTGAACTAAGAGACAGCACCCCCTATTTCTTGGTCTGATAATTGACTTCATTTTAAACTTATTTATATCAACTTATTAGACCTGCTCATCCTAGTAAAATATCTCACCCAAAATCCGATTCTTGAAACTGTATAAATAAACATTTTCATAATCGTCTTGTCTTTATTTCATTCTAAATTTAAACTGACGCCTCAAAAAAAGTTGTTATCTACATAACATACAGTAATTAAAAATTGGTTTTGCCGCATTTAACAGGATTCATTGCTCACTACAATAATTTAATTCTCATAAATGAATCCTTCGGCATCTCCAATTCAATAAATTCAGGGGTTACTTATGACAGTATTCTCACGCTCCATCACGAATCACCTTTCCTCTATAGACAGCTATATCCAAGAAGCAAATGCTACGAGTGAACAAAGGTCTACCTGTTCTGAAACAATTTCTCAGTTAGCCAAGTCCATCCATCGATTTAATTTAGACGACAAATTATTCCTCCTTGAGAAACTTGCAGATCTTAAATATAAAGAAATTTCAGAAGACGCCCCGAGAAAGCGCAGGCGCCTTAACCGTAGATGTACACAAGTTGCACTCAATTCTCTTGAACAATTACATGGAAAAGTCTCAAGCCTTGAAAAGCTGATTATAGATGAACTCTGGGGAAACCTATGGTCCGCTGCTATTGGGGGAGACAAGCAAGAAGTTCTCTACATCCTAAATAAAAACCTCCCCTCAGAGATTGTACAAAGAATTTTCTATCCTTTTGATCATTCCAGGTCCTTATTTGCATTATCACAATATAATGAATGGCATGATGTTTCTGACAAGCTTTTCTCCCTCTACCCGCTTCACTCCCATGCTTTGATAAACTTTGACTCTACTTTTTTCCCATGGGACCAAAACATTGTCCTCTTAGCTGTTCAAGAAAATAAGGAAACCTTTCTATCAGCCTTATTTTCCAATCACGCCAGTTTCACTCCATCTATGCTTAAGAGCATCTTTTTTACCCCCAAGAAACATGAAACAATTCTCCACTGCGCTCTTAGGTATGGTCATACAAAAACTTTTCTCTTTTTACTCTCACAAGTTAATGCAATTGCTCTTGAGCCTGAAAAGATCCTTTTAAAAACAGATCTAGATGACATCAGTATTTTTGATCTTCCCTTTGTAAGAGATAACGGAGAAGTGTTAGAAGCTATATTCTCTGAATTAAAGGACAATCTTTCCCCCTATTTACTTTCTCGAAATGAAAATGACGAAAACCTCTTACACATTGCTTGCCGACTAGGGAATCCCGCATTTATCAATGCTGTCTTTGAAAATATCCCAAGACTTTCCTATGAAAACTCCGTAGCTCTCTTTGAACCAAATTGTGAAGGAAGAAGTTTCCTTCACTTAGCCTGCTTATCGAACAGTCCCATAGCTATAAAAGCCCTCTTTTCTCAATGCAAAAACTTAGCCTCCCATTTACAAACCAAGCTCTTTCTCCTTGATCAGGATGACAACAGCCCATTGCACCTTGCCTGCACGGAAGCTAACGCTAATCTAGCAAAAGTAATCCTTCAGGAGACTGCAAAAATCCAGCGTCTTCTTCCAGATAATTATTTTGCTTTCAATAGTAATGACGACACGATTTTTCATTTGGCCATAAGCTCTGAATCTCTTCCTCTCGCTAAAATTGTCTTCTCTCTTTTGAAAGAAGCCAGATCTCCACACTTGAAAAAAGTTTTCTCTCCAAATAAAGATGGTGACACAATAGCTCACTTAGCTTGTAGAACGAATGATGCAGAGCTTATGTCTCTCGTTTTTTCAATCATTCAAGAATACCCTGCCAGCATCTTGAAGGATATTTTTGCAAAAAATTCCATGGGGAAAACTTTCTTCCATATCGTCTGCTCTAACGGGGGCCTTGAAACACTTGAATGCACCCTGGCCTTTTTTCGGGACCTCCCTTTTTATATAAGCAATGAATTGTGGACTCGGGACACAAATAACAACACCGCTTTACATCTTGCCTGCGAATCTGCAAGCGAAGAATTTGTAAAAAAAATTCAAGCGATGTTGAAGGACCTTCCAGATGACTCTCTTATAGACTGTTTTGCGGCTAACAACTCGGGGAAGACTATCTTACATATTGCTTGCGAAAGGGGCTTAGAAGACTTCGTAACAAGCCTCTTCAGCTTTATCCATGACCTCGACTCACAGTTTACCCAAGATTTCTGGGCCGTCGATCGCAAAAAAAAAACCGCTCTACACTACGCCTGTCTCCAGGGTAGCCCAGGATTGGCCAGAGAGATTTTCAAACAACTAAGTAGGCATCCTGTAGACGAAATCCAGCAGTTTCTATCCCCTGATGATTCAGGAGATACTTTTTTACACTATGCTTGTCGCTCTGGAAACTTGGAACTTGCGGAATTAGCTTATACACAAGTTACGCCCTTCCCTTTAAAGCTCAAAAAATTCTTGTATCTCGCTAACAATAATGGCAAATCCATTCTGCACCTCTCAGTATCACAAAATAATACGAAACTTTCCCAATTTATTATCGAAAAATCCAGCCTCTTAAGAGAAAGAGAAATAAAGGAACTATTTCAAGCTGACCATCTTGGACAGACTCCTCTTCATCTAGCCTGTCAGCAGGGGAACTATGAAATTGCCATTCTAATTATAAATGCATCTAAAAGACTTTCCACCCACATTATTGAAGAACTTTTCTCTCCCGATACCTGTGGTAATTCCATCTTACATACAGCCTGCCACAATAGTAATCTTAAGCTGCTACACCTGATTTTTTCCCAGCTACACAACTTCCCTGCACATCACATTCAAAAACTTTTTTTCCCCAACCCTCGTGGAGATACCATTTTGCACTATGTGTGCAAATCCAATAGAACAGCCGCTGCGCGTTTTATATTCTCCCAAATTCAAAAATTACCCGGAAACCTTATCGTACGGATGCTTCAGGAAAATGCAAAAAAATACTCGCCTTTAGAATTTGATTATGCGCGGGTTTGGACACGGTCTTTATTTCCAAAATTAACGGTAAAACAGCTCCAACGACTTCTCCAATCCTTATCCAAACAGATGAGAAGCTCCTGTTTATTAATGCTTCAGGAGGAGCAGGTGCAAAGACTACCTGAGGAGATACAGGACGAGTACAAACGTATCGTTAATGACAGAAAAGTCGAGATCAATACCGATCATTTTCAAAGGGAAGTAGATTTTAGAATTAACAACCCCAACACTCCAGATGTTGACATTTCTTCTCTTAGTACAATGTTTCGCGAAATAAACTTTTCATTTCCCAATCAACCTGGATACAAAGACCCCAGAACTTTAAAGGACGACGAAAACCAGATTATTTCTATTCCAGAAGTTCTTGAGGGTTTAGACCTCATGATTCATAGGGTAAAAAATCGAGTGCCTTTTCTCGGTACACCCAACCAGACTTACCCTGAAGAACTAGAGCGCTTTTATCAAAATATTGAAAGTTCTTTGAAACATATAACCCATACCCTGCAAGAACTCCCGAAAGAAGAAAAGGTACAGTACCTTGCTCAACTTGGGGTTGCAGGAAACTTTTGTGGAGGAAGATATATCAGTGAAACGCAATATCTATTCTCTCTCCTGTCGGGTTTCTCTTCAGAACATTTAGAGCAACTTACCATTGAAAATAAGATACTCAGCTGCCTGCATGATTTACGCTTTACCATTTTCCATGAACTTCTTTCATTCCTTGCCAAAGGGTCTTCCGTCGATGCTCATAATTACGCTTTGTATATGCGCTCTGTTGGCAAAGAGATCGGTTTACAAACAGCCTCTCTAACGGAATTTAACGATCCTTTTTCCTCTAATCAGGTCCACATGGAATTAGTGATGCATCGTTTTCATTCTCGCTACACTCCCACAGCTTTAATTGATGAAGTCAGCAACTTTTTCAACAATATCGTTATGAAAAAAGCCGAAAGCCGCGATGTCCTTATTGACTGGTTTAAAGAGAATGCTCCCAAGAAATCTGACCCGGTAAAATATTTAATGAGCGTATTTGAGGACAGTGAGTCCTGGAAGCTAAAGCGCAAATACGTTGTCATTTTACTCAAGCGCATGAAAATTCTTAGACGATCTAATATAGCGGATTTGCTGTTTTCATAACGGCTTTGTTAACTCTCCCCTAAGGTTTGTCTGCATCAGATTTTTCAAGTCCTCCCCTTGATAGCCTTCATTCAAAAGAAAGAAGAGCTTTGTGAGGGCCGCTTCGGCAGTCATGTCGTAACCACAGATTACTCCTACATTCTCAAGAGCTTTCCCTGCAGCATAAGTCGAAGTTACATTTCCTCTTTGACACTGTGTGACGTTCACAATAACGACGCCACGATCTGTAGCCTCCTTTAGAGCTCCCAGAAAGCCTTCAGTCTCTGGCCCATTACCTGCTCCATATGTTTCCAATACAAGCCCCTGAAGTGGATTCTGTGTAATGTTCCGGACTAGCTCACCACTTATGCCAGGGAAGAGACGCAATGCTCCTACAACAGGATTTTTTATTGGCCCTATTTTCAATGGAGGTGCATCAATTCCTTTTATTTTGCAAGGGAGGATCAAATCTTTTCTCACTTCAATATTAACTCCAGCCTTTGCCAAAGGTGGAAAGTTTGGTGAGGCAAATGCATTTAAGCCATCAGCATTAACTTTTACTGATCTACAACCTCTGAAAAGTTTGTTCCCAAAATACAAGCTGACTTCGGTGATATTTTCCTCACTAGCAATTAGAAGAGCGTTTATCAAATTTTCCTGTGCATCACTCCGTACTTCTGCTAAGGGAATTTGAGAACCTGTGAAAACTACAGGCTTGCACAAGTTGTGAAGCATAAAAGACAGTGCGGATGCTGAGTAGGCCATGGTGTCTGTTCCATGGAGTACTATAAAACCATCATAATCTGCATACTTCCCCGCAATATCTTCAGCTATTTTGAGCCAGTCACCAGGTGCCATTTGGGAAGAGTCAAGTATAGGGTCATACTCACATACATCAAAGTCTGGGATACGAGGATCTTTCAGCTGGGGAATAGCTGCCATTTGCTTTGCAAGAAATCCAGGATCCGGGTGATATACCCCATTACTTTTTCGCATTCCTATAGTGCCACCAGTGTAGGCGATATAAATACGTTTCTTCATAATCTATCCTAGTTCATCTTTTACGTAGTCTATTCTACCTTAATACACGCCTAGACCCTAGTTATTTTAAACGAGGGTGAAAAGATTCAAAAGCTTCTTTTAAATGTTTATATGTCATATGCGTGTATCGGTCTGTACTTTTAATATCAGCATGACCCAAAAGCTCTTGTATGACCCTCAGGTCAGCTCCATTCTCCAAAAGATGTGTAGCAAAGGAATGACGTAGAGTATGTGGTGAAATCTCTTTTTTTATCCCTGCTGCCTTTGCATATTTTTTTACGAGTTTCCAAACCATTATTCTATCAATGGGTTTTCCTGATTTTGTTACAAAAAGAGATTTTTGCTTTTCACTCTCGTATTTACAGCGGTAAAAAAGAAGGTAATGATCGAGGGCTTTTATAGCTTTTTTCCCTATTGGGACCATACGTTCTTTTCGACCTTTCCCCATTACTCTGACAAAATTGTCATCTACATCATAGATTTTCAAAGTACAAAGTTCGGTCACTCTAAGCCCGCTAGCATAAAGGATTTCCAATATAGCCCTATCTCGCGAACCTACTGAAGTAGAAGTGCTTACGCAAGACAGGAGATTCTCAACCTCTTCTTGTACAAGGACTTCCGGTATCATCTGCCACAATTGAGGGCTATCCATATACAAAGTGACATTGGAGGCTACCAAGCTTTCCCTCTTGAGGAAGCGAAAAAGGACTTTAATCGCTATCATAACTCGACAAATGGTAGAGCTAGCGTATTTCTTTAATCTTAAGTGTGATAAGAATGAAGTTACATGATCTTCCGTAACAAGCTTGAAATCTTCCACACTCTCACTGTGTAGAAATTCAACAAACGCTGCAGTATCACGCCCATAAGCCTCAACGGTATTTGGCGCTAAGCCCTTCTCTGAAGCTATATAAGAGAGGAAATCAGATATAGTTTCACTTAATTTAGACATTGGCATGCTTTTTGTTATATGGTTACTATTAAAGAGCGGTAATAATATTAAATTAACAAAACTACTACTATGGTTATTATTATGCTTAGCCCAGATCAAGACATTACAGATGAGTTAAAAGTACATGATCAACAGGCTGCTCAAACGCACCTTCTTAGCAAAAGGAAAAGCCAAAAGTCAAGACACAGACGAAAAATCCGGGATAAAGTCCTCACTATTTGCTGTCCAAACTCAGGATGTCAAAAGCCCATTCAACTCCTCTGTCCATATTGTCGTTTAGGGGCCCTGCATTGTGATGAAGATTTTTTTGTTCTTTCCTGTGAAAACTGTCATAGCACTATGCATAATTTTCAGTGTGACCATTGTGATTTTCCGATTAAGGCCTCCTACATTAAAGTGAAGCAGCAGATATATCGCCGCTTGGCAGAAAACGCTGATGGGAGTAAATTCTTTGCTGTTATCTTCACTAGTCTTTTCATGATCTCCCTTTTATGGTTGATCCTTAGTTTTTAGCAACTGCTCATAAAGCTGAGGTAAGTGGAATATATTAAATTTAGGGAAGTACTTTGGCCGCTTCAGATTTCTGTAAAATCAAATCTGCCAACCTCGGGATTTCAAGTGCTTCGCTTATCCTGTCTTTAAGAAATAGTATGAA
>JBLFWS010000064.1:0-16257 GCA_047611865.1 Chlamydiales bacterium | reverse complement strand
CGACTCCTGTAGTTCCTCCTTGAGGACTATGGGGAGTTCCGCCAGGAACTGCTCCTCCTGTGCTTTCTCCATCAGATCCTGCTGTACCATGAATATGGCCTAGAATATCCTTCATAATCTTGGCGCAGGTGGCGGCCACTTCAGCTTGGTGGTCGATTAAAGTACCACCTTCTCTTGAAAGTTCCTTTGCACTGAGAGTATCACCTTCTTGTAGTTCCTTCCCGACTCCTGCAATTCCAAGTCCGGCTGCTGTGTCTTGATATTTCATAAACAGCTTGGCTATTTTAGTTGCTGTTTCTTGGACATTAGCTCCTTTCATGTCCGTCTCTTTAAGGTTATCAAGAGTCAGAACCTTAAAGGCATGACCACCCTTTTTGACTACAAGTTCTTTCTTGTCAGCATCCCAAGCTCCACTAATGATGGATGGTGGTGGGTTTCTACTTATTTCCCCAAAACTACTCATCTTTAGTTCCCTTTGGGGTTGAAGTGTTTATAGACCATATTTTGTCCTTATTGCTAAACCAAGGAGTCACATTTTCTATGAGTAGTTAGATACGTATAAAATGAAGTTATAGTTACATGTTAATACAATTCTACAATATATAGTAATAATGTGAAAACTTATGTGGCTTAATTATGTAAAAAACTAAGGTTTTTAAAGATGTTTAAAAGAGGATTGTAAGATTTTGTTAAAAAGACGATTTATTGGAAGAGGGCTTGCTTATTAGATCGAGGGATCAAGAGAAGCGATGATCTTGCTTATTAGTGCTTTAGCTGTTGCAGTTCTTTTATTTTTTCCTTTTGACCTGACCCAACTATGTTTTGCTCGGATTTTAGCTCGCTGCACCATCCTCTACGGAAGGGGGCTTTTTGGCATAAGCTATTGTATTAGAATATTCTAAGAGTAGTATAACTTTGGCGCAAAGCTATAAAGTCTCACGATGTAATTGACATCATTGCTTTTATAGAATTTCAGAAAAAAAGGGAATTTAGACGAAGTCTGCCTATTTTGCTGATAACGAGTAACTTAGAAAAAATGACTAAAGGATTAGTTCCGTGGTTTACAACTATTCTACAACAATCCTAAAGCCTGTGAGTGAATCGGTGTTTTCTGGAGGCAGTGGCATCCTTGAAGATGTTCGCAATTCATAAGGAACGCTGTTGTAAGAGCCTCCTTTAGTAACCTTTAAGCTTCCGTGGCCGGGTCCTATAGGATTGAGACTTTCGATATAGTTATAATAATCAGGGTCATACCAATCGTTGACCCACTCCCGGACATTACCACTCATATCGTAACAGCCTGCGGGACTTTTGGAAAGATTGCTGCCGTAGGATGTATGAATCATCTCTGGCTTATTCATGAGGTCTTTGAGGACGTCTTCATTGAAAGCGATAATACTGATTCCATCGTAAAATCCCACAGGGGAGGTCCTGACCTGACTCGTCCGGATCTTTCCGTACTCTTCCGTATAGTTGGCTAAAGTTTTGGAAATATGATCTCTTCCAAATCCATAGTAGTATTTTTTCAGGGGACGGCCTGAGGGTGTGGGGGCAATACCTGCGGCTTTCTCCCACTCAGTTTCTGTCGGAAGGCGAAAACCATTATCTTGACAATACATGGTGGCGCCATACCAGGACACTTCTATAACAGGGTGGTTTTCTTTACCCATTATCGGAGTGAAAAATACAGTGCCTTCTCTTTCTTCTGCTTCGATCTGGCTATCGCTATCAGCTTCTAGTGTTTCAAAAAGGAGGCGACCTTCGAGGTCTCTGACTTGTCCCTTCAGTCCCTTTTTGGTAAGGTACTCGACCTTACCTTCTTTCTTTGCTCGTGTTAGCCATTCAGCGTATTGGTCGTTTGTAACTTCGTAAACAGCGATAGAGAAAGCATTCAAATCAACTGTTCGGCTGGGTTTTTCATCCATCCCTCCATCACCGAATGTATCCCCAATAATAGTCGGACCAGCGGGAACGGCAACTACTTTTTGAAGGGGGTTGTACTCGCCACCTACCGTCTCTCTTTTATTGGGACTGATTTGAATCGTGGCAGACTCGGGAGTTCTGTGGTTGGGAAGCTCATCAAACACAACTTTGTATTTCCCAACAAATGTGAGAGGGATAACGGAGTGCTTTCCTCTAAAAGCTCCAATAACAAGTGGTTCGGCTTCGGAGACATCCCAGACGGTATAGGAGGCTTCATTTAAGTTGCTGGTTACTGCGAGGCTTCCTCTATTGGCTTCATACACGGCATGGATATATTCGGTTTGGGTGGCTTCTAATTCAATCTCTACAGGATCGGGGTGATTCTCTCCAAAGCGACCGTTCCAGTCTCCTTCGAGGGCATGAAAATTTATTCGATATTTTCCCTCAGGAAGAGTGAAAGTTCTCCCTTTGTTCTCGACAACTTCCATTCGTTTGTTGTCGGGACCTTTACTTAAATTTGTAATAGAGATCGGAAATGTTTTGACGTTAGAAGTAACGGTAAGATGAGCACTATAAGAATAGTTCGCCTCGACGGGAACATCAATTTTTTTAGGGATCGTGACTTCAATATCTTCTGGAACGATGACATTGTTTAAATCCGTAGCAGAAAAACTGAGAGTGTATTTTCCTGGTAGCAATTGGGCAAAGGTGTGTTCCATTCCACCACCATCAACTTGCTTCTTCCCATCCTCAGAGGTGAGGGTGAAAAGGGCCTCAGGATTATTGGTATGAACAAAGAGGGCCCGGTTTAGCTTAAATTGGGGAGTGACTCGGAGATATTGTCCTTTTTCAATGACAATGTGTTCGGCGTCCATTGGGGCGTAATAGGGAGGGACATCGTAATTAACGATGTAGGATCCTGCAGGGAAATTTTGCTCTTCCCAAAAGAGTCTTCCGTTTTCTTCGTAAAAGGAGCGAGACTGATGGGTGCCACCGTCATGAGAAGTGAACTGAATGGTAATGGTATCTTCATCAACAAGCTCAATGGGGCTATCAAAAGAAAGACTGCCGTACTCAGGGGTATAAGTAATGAGGGCGTGGACGGGCTCTTCGAAAATCAAGTCAAATTCTTCACCGGGGGCAACGTCCACATCAAAACTTGCAAGGTCATCTGCCTCGATGGAATAATCTTCTCCAGGAGGAAGGAAGAGGGGGCCGCTGTCACCGATATTGGAGAGCAAAACTTTGTCGCGATGGCGGAGGGTCCACTTTTGATCGGGTTTGTTGGTGTCGATAGAAAGCTCCACAGCTTCAGTAGCGTAAAGGCCTGTGACTGGGCCGATACGTTCACTAGGTTCTATGCTTACGCGGGTCTCTGGAGGCGTGATATAGAAGTCGAGGTCTCCGAAAACAAGGGTATACTCTCCGGGGACAAGGTAGTCAGCGGTGAGCTCTCCTGTTGCGGAAGATGCTTTTACATCACCTTTTTCGTCGAAGACGGCGATAAAAGGAATTTTTTTGAAGGTGTCGCTATCTATGGCTTCTGTTATTGAGATGACTTCTTTTCGGGGTTGTATGTCAATGTTGGCTGAGATGGATCCATACTGTGGAATGATGGGTTGATTGATTCTTGTGGTCTTACCTTCCAATATGCTCAGCTCGTGCTTGGGCACCATAGGAAATAAACCATCGGCGTTGGGTACAAGAAATTCTAGGGTGTAGTTACCAGGTTTTAATGGCTCCACGACAATTTCGCGCTCAAAAGTTTCGGGATCATCGTAGTACTCAAATTCTTTAGGATACATGAAGCGATTGCCATCATTGTCAATAACCCAAAAGCGAACTCTGTCGATTCGTTCTTGTTTGGGACCCGTGCTATAACGAACAACAAGGCGACTTTGTGGAACGCTGTATTTTCCGATGATGTTATATGGAGAGTTAACGGAAGTTAGGTTGAAACGCCCCATTATATTGGTTCTTCCTGGGCCATCGTAGCCATCGACTTTAGGGAATTCGAGGGTATATTGTCCCTCTTCGATGGCAATGATATTTCCGCTGAGGTCTATTTCACGAGACCAAATAACTTTCTCTTCATCAACGGAGATGTTACGAAGAATACCTTTTCTACCATGGGTAATGTTATTGGGGGTGGTGGAGACGCGGAGAAGAACATCATCGATATTAAGAGAGACATCAAGGCTTACAGGGGTAGTTTCTTTAGTAATGTTGAAAGGTATTGGCTGGGGAGTGGCAAAACCTTGGGAAATAGCCTGAAAAGTATAACCACCATGGGGCAAGTTAATTTCTGGAATGGCGTCGAGTTGTGATTCGTTAACTTCTCCCTCGGCAACAGTCACGGGCCCTTGGCGAATAAAATAGCGAAAATTTTCACGGTGATCGCCTTTTAACTTTAAGAGAAGGGTGCCGATGGCATGCTGCTCTTCAACAACATGAAAGCCTGAATTTATCGAGGCTCTGAAAACTTTAACAGTACCATCACCCATGACAGATTCGTGTTTTTTTAGAACTTCACCTAATGTTCCTAATTTCCAATTGGGTGCGATCCCTTCAACATGGGTATATAGGTAGCCGGGGTGAGTCTTTACTTCGATAGGGCCGTCAACGGGAAATAGTTGATAAGCCCCGGAATAGTTTTCAATAGCCTGTTCATTTTTACTATCGGCTTCTTGGGAGATTGTCCAAGCTGGAAGGGATAGTAGAAGTACTAAGAGAAGTAGTAAAGTTTTTTTCATAGAGTATCACGGCAATTTTACTTTGTTAAAAAAAGCTTTTCCTTTCGTCATCATAGCAAAAAAAAGATACAGTTGTTATAATTTTTTTGTCTTTCTTAAAAAAAATAGTAGTAATTCTGATCAAGGGCAGGCTCTCGTTCTCTTTAAAGGAGGATGAGAAAATCTCACAAGGGGGGGGTAGCGCTGATGATGTTCCTGGAATTCTTGCCATATTGGTTATTCGAATCGTATTTCGTTACTAATGCAATTCACACTGCGCTTTTTCTATGTATGATTATCTTTATGCGATATGTCGCCGTGAAGTCCATTCGTGATTCTAAGAAATTATGGTCTCCGGAACAACGATTGCGTTGGATTGGAACCACAAGAACTACGTACTTATGGATCATGCTGATTGGGTTATTTTATATCTGGTCGGAGGAAGTGCATACGCTAGCCCTTTCACTTTTTGCCATTGCTCTTGCTATTGTGTTGGCTATTAAAGAGATGCTTTTGTGTTTCAATGGATCATTTCTCCGTGTTCGGGGGCATTCCTATGACCTGGGAGATAGAATTGAGATAAATGGTTTACGGGGTGATGTGATAGATATAAACCTCTTTGCAACAACGGTGATGGAGGTTGGACCAAGTTCTGGGATTCATCATCAAACGGGCCGTTCTATTACTTTTCCTAACAGTATGCTACTTAATAGTTTCGTGGTAAACGAGTCATTTTTGGAAGACTTTTATCTTCATAACATCGAGATACCCATAAAAGTTTCTGATGATTGGAGAAAGGCTAGGAAACTTTTGCTAAATATTGCGATAGAAGAGTCTGAAAATTATATAGATAGAGCTCGTCGTCGGATACAGCAACTGGAGAGACGTCGTAGCCTTGAGCTACCATCAATGGAACCCCGAGTAATGCTTACGGTTAAGGATCCCGAGAACTTGCTAATGACACTCTATATGCCAAGTCCTAGTCACTTTAAAGCCCGAGTTGAACAAGCTGTGATGGACCGATTTATTGAGGCTTTTTATGTTCTTGATTCTCTGAAGGAGGGGAATAAGGAAGAAAGTCCCGTCGTAACTCCCTTAATGATGAATTGAATGAATTTTAAGTGAGCTTGGTAAATTCCTACCTGGGATTTTAGATCTTATAGTAGGCAAAAAAAGAGCCCAAGTTACGAGGGGGACTTCTCAGTCAGACTCGAAACTTGGGCTCTCTGTGTTCTTTAGAACTCTTTAGAAAACAAAGAGTAAAAGCTTAGCTTTCTTTCTTTTTCGTGGCTATGTCTGTTAACTTTTGAATAACATCACTACTACGTGTGATAAATTCATTCAAAGTTTGTGCAGGCATTTCCTTTTGAGAAAGAAGAGATAACTGATAAACATGCTGAACGAGCTCTTTCGCAAGGTCGCTGTCTTGCTTGTTGAGTTCTTCGAGGGAGTTGATAAGGCTGTTGTTGGTATTTACAACAAACGTGCGCTTTCCCATGATTGTGTCGTCCACGATGTCTAACTGACCATTGCTTGAGGCAAGGTAGTCGCGCATACGCCGAGCGTTTTCATCAAACATCACGAAGCCTGGAACAGAATCACTAGCGAGGCTTTTGGCTTCGACTTCAACGTTTTTCAAATCAAGCTTTGTTTTTACAAACTCAGCGAGCTTTATAGCCTCGGTTTTACCTTCCGTATCAAGGAGTGTTTTCTCTTTGCTTTTATCGAGAATTACATCGTCAGTACTGCTGTCAATGCGCTTGAATTTGGCGGGTTGGAGTTTACTTTCTAAAAAGCTTATCAAATGAACATCTACAGAGGAAGCTGTGCAAAGAACTTCAATACCTTGTTGCTTGTAGAGCTCAAGAAAATTGGAAGTCCGGTTTTCTTCTATTGAGTAATAGGCAACGTTTTCATGTTTTTCCTTGTTTCTCTCAAGGTAGTCTTCGATATTGGTCCATTCGCTTTGGGCATTTTTCCACAAAAGGAGTTCTTTTACTCGGGAGTAAAACTTCTCATCTTGCATGGCACCAAGCTTTACGATGACTTCAATATCTTCCCAGAATGTAATGAACTTTTCTCTATCAGCCTTATAAACGTTGCTTAGACGGTCAGAGATTTTCTTGGATATATGTGTGCCCATCTGGCGCACATTTCTATCCATTTGTAATGTGCTTCGGGAGACATTTAATGGAATATCGGGACTGTCAATGGCACCTTGAAGCATGGTAAGAAAGTCAGGAACGAGGTCTCGGCAATCATCAGAAACAAAAACTCTGTTGCAGAACAGGCGCATATTGTTTTTGCTGAAATCGTAATTATTACGGATTTTTGGGAAATAGAGAATTCCTTTGAGATGGAAGGGAAAGTCTACATTTAAATGAACCCAAAACAAAGGGTCAGCTTCCATTGGGTAGAGTTGGTGATAGAAGTTGAGGTAGTCTTCATCGGTGCAGTCTGCAGGCGATTTTACCCAGAGGGGTTCAGCCTTGTTGATATGAGTGTCATTTAAGTAAATGGGATAGGGAAGGAAAGAGCAGTAACGTGTCAATATTTCTGTAAGTTTTGAAACGTCAAGAAATTCCTTCTCGTCATCCATAACGTGTAAAGTGATTTCTGTTCCTCGATTTTCACGAGAGCCTTTAGAAAGATCGTATTCAGCAGTTCCATCACAGGACCAGAGTGCTGGATCGGCATCAGCTTTGTAAGATAAGGTGTTTATCTCAACTTTGTCAGCGACCATGTAAGTGGAGTAAAATCCTAGACCAAAGTGACCAATGATTTGGTCCTTTTCATCTTCGCTTGTGTATTTCTTCACAAAGTCTTCTGCTCCAGAAAAAGCAAGCTCAGCGATATATTTTTCAACTTCCTCAGCATTCATACCGATACCGTTATCGATAAACGTCAGCGTTTTCTCTTCTTCGTTGACCTTAATTTCAATGCGAAAGTCTTCGTCAAGAGCTTCAACGTCTCCGAGGTCACGAAGGACTTTGGTTTTTTGAATGGCATCACAGGCATTGGAAACCAGTTCTCGGACGAAAATGTCTTTGTCAGAATATAGCCACTGTTTGATGATAGGGAGAATATTCTCACTATGAATTTTTAATGTTCCTGTACTCATGAAACTGTTTACCTCGTAAAAAGTTAAATTAATTTAGTGAATCGTTTTATTTCCAAAGGAATTGTAACAAGCTTTCCATAACACCATGGTTCCCTTGGTGTAGTATGATCGCAAGGATAGCGGTCGGAGCTATCCATCGAACTAGAAAGCGCCAAGGGGTAAATACCCATGGATAGGCTGTCCCTTTACAGAACTCATCTTTTACTAGATCTTTGTCCAGGTACCAGCCAACAAAAATGGCTATGCCTAGCCCTCCTAAGGATAGAAGCATATCCGGAGCATCGCTAAGGGTGTTGAAGAAATCCTTTCCGTAAATTTCTTCCCATGTGGAAAAAAGAGTTCCAGATCCTGCCAAAGCACTGGGAATTCCAAAAATGAAAGCGCCTATACCTACGGCAACAGCCGCACGTTTTCTTGACCAGTCAAGAAGCTCAATAAAATTTGCTACTAGTACCTCCAAGAGAGAAATAGAAGAGGTTATGGCTGTAAATACAAGCACCATAAAAAAGGTGGTAGCCAGGAATGTTCCGCCCTGTAATTTTTCAAATAGTACAGGCATGGTTTTGAAAACAAGCCCTGGACCTTCTTCTGGCTGAAAGCCAAAGGTGAAAATTATCGGGAAAATCATCAAGCTGGCGATAATGGAAACGAATACATTGATACAAGAGATAATGAGGGCAGTCTTGGGGATGTCGTCATCTGGTCTCATGTAGCTGCCATAGGTAAGGACGATCCCAAGGCCTAGGCTTAAAGTGAAAAAAGACATTCCCAAGGCTTTCAAAATACTATGGGGACCAAACTTTGAGGGGTCGGGATACAAAACAAAATGTACCGCTTCCTGAAATCCACTTAGAGTAGTGCTGTAAATGAATAAGCCAAAAAGGATTATTAAAAGAGCGGGCATTAGTATTTTACTCCAAAACTCAATACCTTTTCGAACACCACCGAAAACAATTCCTACGGTTATCATCATAAAAATACTGTGCCAGAACATGTTGATGTCCCCGGAGCGGTAGATGACGTCGAAGACAGAACGGATTTCTTCTGGGCTGCGATTTTCGGTAAAGTGACACATGCTCATAAGAGCATAGTTGACTCCCCAGCCTGCTACGACACTGTAAAAAGATAGGATGATAAAGTTGGAAAAAACACAAAACCATCCCAACATTTTCCAGTTGTCTGAGTGGTTGGACAGTTCTGATAGTGCTCCCACAGGGCTTTTTTGCGCACGACGGCCAATGACTAGTTCAGCCATAAAAACCGGTAAGCCTACAAAGAAAGTAAAAAAAAGATAACAGAGGACGAACAGACCGCCTCCATTTTCTCCAGTATAGTAAGGAAACCTCCAAAGGCTTCCAAGGCCTACAGCAGATCCTGCTGCAGCGAGAATGAATCCCAGGCTGGAACTCCAGTGCTCTCTATTTTTCATCTGTATAAAGCCGAAATGGATTTTATCCCTTTATTTCTCAAATTTTTATCTTCAGAACTCTAAAGATAAAGAGCTTAAATAAAGGAAAGTTAGCAAAATTGAAAGTACTGATTTTAACCAGTACTTTAATTAATGTGAACCCGTAAGTCATATTTAACTGTATAGTTTGTTTTAATTCAGTCCTAGAGTGTTCAGTTCTTTGGTATATCTCTTCCTTTTGTCAAATTAGATACGGGCTTATGATTAATAAATTTTTTAATAAGTTCATCTGAGATGCAGATTATTCACTAAGAGGATTTTGAAACTTTGTCAAATTGGATTTGAAGAGAATTCCTTAACAGGATATCGTTCAGTTAGAAGTTTCAATATATCTTAACAATGAATTGTTTATCTCTGTGGTAGCCCATGAGTATTTTGACTGTTTCATTTTTTCTTGCATCAGCGCCTGCTGGCCCAGCGAGTGACGTGTTGATAACATTTTTTGCAGCCCTCGCATCCATCGTTATCGGAGTGCTTTTGGCGGCCATGATCCTTGTAACCAAAAATAAATTGGTTACCGTCGAAGAGTGTTACATCCAGATTAACGACGACCCCTCTATGACTAAAACTGTGTTTAGTGGGGGAACGCTTCTGGAAACTCTTACCTCTCAAGGAATTCCAGTTCCTTCCCCATGTGGTGGAAAAGCCACATGCAAGCAATGCAGAATTCAAGTTACTGAAGGTGCTGGAGACGCCTTGGAAACCGATAAATCGACATTCTCAAAAAAAGAAGTCCAGGACGGATGGCGTTTATCTTGCCAATGTAAAGTGAAGAACAGTATCCACGTGGAAATTCCTGAAGAGCTTATGGACGTAAAGTCTTGGGAAGCTACTGTAGTAAGTAATGAAAATGTAGCGACTTTTATTAAAGAGCTTGTGGTAGAAGTTCCTGAGGATGTGCCTTACAAGTCTGGCGGATACCTGCAGTGCCATGTTCCTCCTTTCACGACCATGACATCGGATTGGAAGGAAACGATGGAGGAAAAGTATTTCGAAGACTGGGAGAAATTTGGTCTTTTCGATAATACTGTCGACTTTAGTCATTTGCCAGAAGACGATGTTATTAGGGCCTACTCTATGGCTTCTTATCCTGCTGAAGGCAGAAAGCTTATGTTTAATATCCGGATCGCGACTCCGCCCTTTGTTAAAGGGGTTATGGACGACAAGATCCCATGGGGTATTTGCTCGAGCTATACATTCGGTTTGAAGCCCGGGGACAAGCTAAAGCTTTCAGGTCCTTACGGTGAGTCTTACATGATTAACGACGACCGAGAGTTGGTTTTCCTGATTGGTGGAGCGGGTTCTTCCTTTGGCAGAAGTCACATCCTTCATTTGTTAAACACGGAAAACAGCAAAAGAAAGATCACCATGTGGTATGGCGCAAGATCCGCCAAAGAGAACATTTACCAAGAAGAATACGAGAGCCTCGCAAAGGAACACGAGAACTTCACTTACAATCTTGTTCTGTCAGAGCCACTAGAAGAAGATATTAAAGCAGGCTGGCCAAAAGATGATCCGGTAAAAACAGGATATCTCTTTAAGTCTTTTGAAATAGGTCAGTTGAAGAAGATGGATGAGCCAGAAGAATGTCTTTTTTATGTATGTGGACCTCCAATGCATAACCTCAGTGTAATGAGACTCCTGGAAGACTACGGTGTTCCACGTGACAACATTATGCTGGATGACTTCGGAAGTTAGACGACATATCTTATGGGTTCTGAAAATAATCAAATAGCCTTTATGGATGGGGTCTTCGTAACTGTTGATAAGTTAAGAAGCCCCATCTTCGATGGTTTCTCCCTCGATGATGAGGGGATTTATTCCACTCTTAGAATAGACAATGGTGTAGTTGAAAGTTTCGTCACTCATTTGAGAGTGTTTGATACCCATTGTCATGAGATTTCTATGTACTCTCCCTTCGTTATGGAGCACTGGGTTGCAGACCTACTCCATTTTAATAATGCGGTGAAGGGGATTTGGGAGCTTAAATTATTTGCAATAGATCGTGAAGAAATAAGAGAAGATAGAGCTTTTAGATCTTTTTCCCATTTTCTTATGACTGTCAGAGAAACCCCGAAGAGTTTTAGAGAACCGTTGAGCTTGGGGATGCTTTCTCTTTCAACAGAGGAGTCTTTTTCTCGTGTTCATAGTGTCGTAATATCAGGGAGGTGTGGTTTTTCTTCTGAAGCGAAAGTCAAAGGTGTTGATGATTTTCTACTAACTAACCCAGAAGGCCAGATCCTTGAGGCTTCTTTTTCCAATATATTTTGGGTAAAGGATGGATTTCTGTATACGCCTGACCCGGATCTTCCTTTATCATTTGGTGTTGCTTTGATGACGATACTTAGTGCTGCAGAAGCTTCATTGGGCCTGAATGTACATTATGTCAAAGCGACCATATCTGAAATACCAGATGATGCTTATGTCTTTCTATGCAATTCAATGCATCATTTTCAAGCTGTGACGAAGATCCAAGACCGACGGTTTTCTCGAGATCTGGATTTCGAGGAAGATTTGAGTGCTGCTTATGAACAACTTGTCTTAGAGTTCTCTCTGGATTGTAGATAGCCTACGGACAGTCTAGGTCGTGTATTAAAATTACGAAACGCTTTTTTTTGATCTTTTGTGGCATTGGTTAAGCCTTCATGAGGAACGAAGTTCCATACGCATCAAGCTAAGAATGTAAGTGATCATAAAAGAGTTGTTTGGGTAAATATTAAATTAAATCTGTAGCGATTTGTTTTGCTGAAAATTAAGTAATTTTACATTTTAGCGCAAAGAATTCGTAAATAAAAAGTGTAAGCGAAGATACCCACGAAGTGGGTTATAGAAGATAGCCCAGTGCAAGAGCGAGGGAGCTTGCGACCGAGACACGTAGCTCTGGTTATGTGCGAATTTAATTGTGCACTCTTGAAAAGGGTGCTGGAAATCTCTTAAGCCCGTTAGATGTTTTAGCATTTCCATCACCCTTTTCAAGGGTTAAGATTTTGTTTATTCAGATACCCAGAGCTGCATGTCTCGCTCTTGCACTGGGCTACCTTCTGCAACCCACTTCGTGGGTAAGGATTATTTTATCTTATCCTTTCTCTTACGGCCACTTAGAACCTTAGCTTGATGTGTATGGAACTTTGTTCCTCATGAAGGATGTGTCAATGCGACAAAACAGACAAATAAGTGAGTTGGGTGCGATCCAAAAGTGCGAAAATAGGTTCCAAAAGCAGCGTTTCGCTATTTGAAAACACGCTTTAGGGGGTATTTTCTTGAAATTCTTTTACTCTTATCAGAGCTGTCCAAAACACTAATATACTGAAAAGACTTGCGAACCAAGAAAAGTAGCTTGGGAAAAGTATCATTAGAGCAAAGAGGCAGAACGCTTCTGAGCGCTCCATTAGACCTGGACTGTAGTGAAAACTTTTATTTGTAGCATTTTCAATAAATATCCCGACTACAAGGAAAGAAGTAATACAGATTAGTACACTACCAAGCATGAATAGGCATAAAAGACTCCTTGAAACAGGATCGACAAAATATAGGCCGAGAATAATGCTGAATTCCACAATGCGGTCACAAATTATATCAAGTACGGCTCCTTGAGGAGATTCTTTATGAGTTTCTCTGGCAAGGCTGCCGTCGAAAGTATCTAGATATCCAGAAATGAGCATGAAGATAAGGGCTGTGTAGGGGTAAGAAAATGCCAATAGGGGGATGATGAGGATTCCAGAGCAACAGGCAACTAAGGTAACGAGTTTAGGGTGGATAGTAGTTGAACGGGAGATTATTTTCACGATAGGCCTGACGAGAATAGCTTGGTATTTATCTCGGTAGTAGGAATCAATCATTTTCTGAATTCTTATTTTGGAGTTTTTTCAATAGGATGGGAATTAAAGCAAAAATCCCTAAAGCAAGTAAGGCAATTTTCATATCATTGTTGAGTATCGTGGATACGGAGAATTTTTCTTCTGAATCTAATATGGCTCCTAAACCTGCTCCTGCTTGAGTAAAAACAAAAGATCCTGGGGTTATTCCAATAACTGTTGTCCACGCGTAGGTGAAAAAACTTACTCCGAAAAATGCAGGAGCTAAGTTGGCAACCCAAAAGGGGAAAATAGGGACAAATCGTAAGAATAGAAGGTAACTAACGGCGTTCTCTTTCAAGCCGGATTCCATTTTATTCATGAATTTCCCGGCCTTCTGTTTTAAAGAATCACCAAGGGTCGTCCTGGCAATGAGAAAGATAATACAAGCTCCAATGGAGGCTCCGGTGATGGTATAAATCGTGCAGAAGGGCTGCGGGAACAAAAAGCCACCGGTCAACGTAAGAAGGATAGCTCCTGGTATGGAGAGGGCTGTGGCGATGATATAGCATAAAATGTAGGTAATAGGAGCTAGAAGGGGGTAACTCTCTACGAATGAAATAAGTTCTTGCCGGTGTTGTTTTAGAGTCTCCAGATTAAGAAAGTCCCCAATACCGGAGATATAAGCCAGAAGCATACAGCTAAGAAGTAGTAGTAACGGAAGGAATCTTTTAACTCTGGAGGGAAAATTATTTTTCATTGGGAGTTTTTGATATCCATTTTGTGAGGAGAGGAAAGATTGTTTTACTCAGCCATTGGTCAGCGGCTTTACGTATAGCCAGACTATAACTGGGGTAAGGGTGAATTAGAGAAGCTAGTTTTCGCAGGGGAATATTACTATGCATGGCAACCGAGATTTCACCAATCATCTCGCCAGCTCTTGGTGAAACAATAGTTGCTCCAAGTATTTTGCTGCTCCATTTTTTTGTGATGATTTTGACAATGCCTTCTGTTCGGCCTGCTGTTATTGCTCGGTCGAGTTCTGAAAAGGGGACGATATAGGTAGCCAGGCTTTGCTTCTTATATGTATCGATAGCTTCCTTTTCTGTTATTCCGATGCTGGCGACCTCAGGGTCGGTGAAAGTAACGCGAGGAACGGCTTGTTTAAGATCGAGCTTAATACGTAGGGGCCAGGGAAGCAAAATATTGGTGAGTATGGTTCTTGCTCGGTTTTCTGCCATGTGAGTAAATAGTGCTTCACCAGTAACATCACCGGCTGCCCATATATGTTTTTGCGAGGAACGGCCATACGAATCAATAGTAATGCCTTTTGGGGAGTGCTGCACTTTTGCTTTTTCAAGATCTAGGCTTTTTAGATTAGGGCGCCTTCCCACTGCAACTAGAAGATGTGAAACTTGAATGACATGTTCCTTTTTGTCATTTCGGTTTCGAAGAGTTAGTGAAATCTTATTTTCGATTTTTTCTACTTTCACAGTCTCGTGATTAAGGATCGTTGTGATGCCCTCGTTGTTGAATGAGGATTTCAGTATTTCTTGGGCTTCGGGTTCTTCTCTAAAAATTAAGGAGTCAAGGAATTCTACCACGGTTACTTTTGCACCCAGACGTTGAAAAGCTTGGCCTAGTTCACAGCCAATGGCTCCTGCACCGATTATTGCTAGGCTTTCAGGAATAGCTTTTAAATCGAAGATGTTTTCGTTGGTGAGAAATGGAACGGTATCAAGCCCCTCAATGTCAGGAATAAAGGGGTGTGATCCTGTGGCAATAACAATATGATCTCCACTTATAGCATCTTCTTTTCCTTCTTCATCTGTGACAATGATATTTTTTGGAGAAGTGAAGCTTGCTATTCCTGTAATGGTATTGACACCTAGATCTTTTAAGGCTTTTGGATTTTCATGAGATACAAAAGAGGCTACGATATCTCGAGTTCTCTGCAAAGCTCTATCGGCGCTGAAACTGTTGCTTTGAATGTCGATACCATATTTCTTTCCTGAGTGGATGGCATGAGAAGCATGTGCTGATGCAATAAGTGCTTTGCTGGGAACGCAGCCGAAGTGTGTACAATCCCCTCCGTAGTTCCCTTTTTCGATAAGGAGTACTCGTTTTCCTGCTTTAGCTGCGCCAATGGCAACAACTAGGCCAGCAGCTCCAGCTCCAAGGACAACGATTGGATAATGTTGTTTTGGCATGATGGGAAATCCTTGGGTAATGTCCCACAAGGAAAAAGTAATTTTAGGAAATTGTCAAGTAAAGGAAAAAAAAAGTCTAGATTCTCATCCAGGAAGCTGTATTTTTCAACTCTGCGAAGGCTTGTTTTTTTCTTTCGGGATCGTCAATGCTGTTGAGCTCCCTTTCGAGTTGTTCTTCGAATTTGGCCCGTTCTTTTTGAATATAGTCCCATTCTTTTTCGGAATAATTATCCTTATCAAGGAATGCCTGAATTTTTTCAGGTGTAATATCCAATTTCTTGAATAGCTCAGCAGTCTCTCTTTCTAAAGCTTCAATTTCAAATTCGAGGCGTTTTAATTCGCTTCCCTTGTTCG
Source organism: Chlamydiales bacterium (assembly GCA_047611865.1). Lineage (GTDB taxonomy): Bacteria > Chlamydiota > Chlamydiia > Chlamydiales > JBDQID01 > JBLFWS01. The sequence continues at coordinate 655 of JBLFWS010000064.1, read as the reverse complement.
GTGTGGCTATCTTTTGACCCTTATTTTTGGTCATAACTGTAATTCTCCTGATTCAGACTGCATATTAGTATACGCCTTTCATTTATATTAATATATTACCATTAAAACATTAACGTATTATTAATGGAGTTTAAAGAGACTATAAAGATATTTCAACTATTTATCAGCGAATTAGAGCTATTAGACACTTAAGGCGCTAGGCAAAGGGTTAAGGCATAGATGGCGGTGGGGCATTCGGGGAGAATGGTTGCAGCACATCTGTTTAATGTTGTGCCTGTTGTGCTTACATCGTCAACGATTAGGACTACTTTGTCAGACAGATTTTGCTTTTTTTTCAGGGTAAAGCTGTTTTCTTTCATTTGAAGCCGTTGTTTTAAACTCAACTCAGCTTGGGAATAGGCGAGGTTGTCTCGTTTTAGGGCTTCTTGGACGGGGCATGTGAGGATTTCTGACATGCTATCAGCTAGAAGCCGACTTTGATTGAAGCCCCTTTGTAACCAGTGGGTTAATGTGATGGGAACGGGGATGATGACATCAGGAATAGGCCAACCTAGATTTAACAGGTAAGATGCCATATGGGCTCCTGATCCTTTGCTCAAATAAAACTGATTTGAATATTTCAAACTTTTTACGAGGGTTGCTGCGGGGCCTAAAT
>JBLFWS010000063.1:0-16377 GCA_047611865.1 Chlamydiales bacterium | reverse complement strand
GAGCCTGGAAATCGATAAAGAAGTCTTCCATGACAAAAAAGATTCGCCACCAATAAAGAAGAATCAACCATTATTGTCTCCCCTTAAAAATATTGTATTTTTCACAAACTTGGCATAAACCGGCTTGTGCGTGTTTTCAAATGAACTAACTGTTGATTTTGAGAGCATTTTGGGCATGGTTCAATACAAGGTAACACTTTTTCCTAAGCCTATAGGCTGTCTGACCAAAATCTCGGATGACTTAAGAGAAGCGAAGGAATTTGTGCTTATGTAACTGAGTCATGCCCGATCTTCTAAAAATGCAGGGTATCAAAATTGATAAACGTTTTGTTCTTTGCTTATATTGGAGAGGTCCCACTACCGTGGCACAGAATCTTTTTTTCCTATCCCCGAGCTAAAGCACGGGGCTATCAAGAGGGAAGACCACTACCGTGGCCTTAAGAAGAAATCACCTATAAACCCCTCTCCAACAAAGAAATAAAATTATCCCATTATTAGCTAATTTGAATAAGCTTCCTATGGATAACTCCTAATAGCCACGGTAGTGGCACCTCTCCAATACTTCAAGAACAGGTAGCTTAAGCATAGCTTTACTTTTCTCGATTTAGCCTTCGCAATTTTGGCAATTAGACATATTCTAACGGCATGATCCCACAACCCTTTTTGTTACCTAAAAAATCCTCTTTCTAAACCATCCCACATTTTGTCTTGATTTGAGATCGGTCATAACTCTCCATACTTAGACAAGTAGGTGCGTTATGACCGATCTCAAAGTAGCGTTTCGTAATTTAAATACACGACCTAGCTTACCTTGACGCGTCGTACAGATAAATTCGTCTGAGTGATCGGCCGAGGCAATGGCCTACGCTTCTCCTGCTCACGGGTTCCTAAGTTTCCATATCTATGGTAGTCTTTACTAATGCTTACCTCTGAGAGATACTGCAATAATTCTACCCGACCATTCGCTAACACAGGCTGACGGGCTAAGTAACAGCCAGTCTCAGCTACAGCACGAACCAAGGCTTCGCTAACTGTTGATAATACGCGTAGTCGCTTAATCTCCCCAGAACGCAAACGGTCTATCAAGGTAAGTTCATCTTCTTCCGCAAATGAAAAGCCAGGAAAACGCTTTATGTTATCATCACAAAACTCACCCATAACTTCCTTGCTCGCACTTATCTCCACCTTGGCCTTACAACAGACTATTGCCGCACAAACCTGTACAAAAGATAAGAAGCTATCACCCTTTTGTAAGCGTAGACATATCGCCTTTCGTGGAAGGTAACGTATGACATTATCCTGGCCAACTAAGCGGCTATAATCATGATCTAATTTGTAGTAATGCCACCAAAAAGCATAACTGCCAATGCTCGCCTGCCACAATCCCTTTTCCTGATGACTAAAGCTCTGCTGAGAGATCATCTCATAAAAATCCATCGGCCCTTCGGTAAGTATGGCTCTTTCTGTTGGCAGACCTTTCTGTGCTAAATGAAGAAACTGGATAAGATAGTTGGGTCCACCAGGTTTTGTTCCAAACCCGAAACAGCTTTCTTTACAACCTCCAAAAGGCTGCCTTCTCACTATTGCCCCTGTAATCCCTCGATTAATGTAACAATTCCCGGCTTCTATCTTGTCTAACCAGATCTCATGCTCTCTTTCGTCAAGACTGTGAAGACCTGAGGTCAAGCCATAGGGAGTTCCATTCACAATATCTATCGCCTCATCAAGATCTTCTGAGCGCATCACCGAAAGCAGCGGACCAAAAAACTCTTTTTGATGAGAGGCACTTCCTTTTTTAACCCCAAACTTTATGCCAGGGCTCCATAGCTGAGGATTAACAGGACTCTGTTTCGGTTCAAGTAGCCATTCTTCTCCTGCCTCTAAAGTCGTCAGCCCTTTCTGAAGCGTATCGTTCGGCTCATGAATCAGAGGGTTCACTTCTGTAGAAAGCTCCCAGGCAGACCCCACCTTCAAACTTGCTGCTGCATCCCGAAGCTGCCTTCGAAAATCAGGTGAATCATAAACTTCTGATTCACAGACAAGCAAACTAGCAGCACTACATTTTTGTCCTGCATGCCCAAAAGCCGAGTGCACTATATCTTTTACAGCGAGATCTCTGTCTGCCATTTCTGTAACAATAATGGCATTTTTGCCCCCGGTCTCGGCTACCAGGTCTAATTCAGGTCTTAGCCTCCAGAATAATTTTGCCGTATCCGTCGCTCCTGTCAAGATGACACAGGATACTCTTGGATCAGCAATAAGTTTACTCCCAACTGGTTCATCGAGGCAGTTAATAAATTGTAAAACATCTTTAGGTACACCGGCAGCCCAGAAAACCTGAGCCACATGCCACCCTACCAAAACTGTTTCAGGTGCTGGTTTAAATATAACTGTGTTTCCTGTCATCAAAGCTGCAAAGATCCCTCCAACCGGTATGGCACAAGGGAAATTCCAAGGAGGTGTCACTAAAACTGTTCCTTTCGCTGTCAATTCTAAATCTTCACAGGCTTGGACTTCTTCCATGCTTCTGCGATAGTATTCTACAAAATCAATAGCTTCAGAAACCTCTGAATCAGCTTCAGGAATAACCTTTCCGGCGTCAGCAACCATCACACCAATAAGCTCCCCACGATGTCGCCGTAAACCTTGAGCAATCGCGAATCCAATTTCTGAACGCTCACTCACGCTAATCTCTGACCAAGAATTCCTTGCCTCTACTGAGGATTCAAGAGCTTTTTCCACATGACTCTCATCAGCAAGGTAATAATTGTATAGTATATGCCCAGGTCTAGAAGGATCTTGACCAATTCCCTTAGCCTCATGGGGGCATACTGTTCCACCACTGATGACAAGGGGCACTGCTGGAGGATGCTCTCGCACAGACCATTTTGATAAAAGTCCCTGGGCCCATTCCCGATTCTTCTTCAAGCTCCAGTCTGTGGTAGCGTCATTATCGAATGGGGTAGAGATACTCATATTTCCTATACCTTCCAGTCTGTTCTGGGAACGACGAGGTACATAGGATACCGTTTTCACAATCTCACAAGATTTTTCAAACTTTTCGACTTGGCTTTTCCATGCCTCACTCCCCATATGCATCCCAAAAGATTGGCCAAGAAAGTTCTCCTCTCCAGTATTTTCATCGAGTCTACGGATAAGATAAGCTACAGCGTTTTGAAACTCATGCTTTCTGGCAACCGGGCAATACAACAACATTCCCCCTGAAAGCTCTTGAACAACCTCTCTCATATGGTCTGCCATCCCCTCAAGCATCTCGAATTCTACTTCTTGTTCCACATTTTTCTCTGAACGCAAAAGCAACGCAAAAGCAATATCGAAAAGGTTATGACTACCCACACCAATATGAACAGCCTTGGCTCTTTTCGGTTCAAAACCGTAAAGCAGCATACGCTTATAGTTAGCGTCCACATCTACTTTGTTTTCATACGGAGCCTGTGCCCACCCATTCAAAGAAGCCTCTACTTGTTCCATGGCAAGGTTAGCTCCCTTGACCACACGAATTTTAATCGGGGCTCCGCCTTTAGCTAGACGCCGAATAGACCAGGCCGTCAATTCCTGTTGCATAAGGTAAGAATCCGGGAGGTATGCCTGCAAAACAATTCCTGCGCTATGTTGGCGAAATTCCTCTTCGTCCAGAATTTTCTTAAAAATAGCTACAGTAAGATGCAGGTCTCTATATTCTTCCATATCCAGATTAACAAACTTCGGAGCTCTTCTTCCATCAGGATAAGTAAACTCGTACTTCATTGCTTCTCGGTATAGAGTTCTTAGCCTTTCAGCCATGCCCTCAAGAGTTTCGTCCCACGCCAACAAGTTCAATTGACTACAAATCGTAGAAATCTTTACCGAAACATATTCAATCTCTGGCTTAGCCAAATCATCCAGGTAAAGCTGTAGACGCCTTTGAGCTTCTCCCTCTCCAAGTATAGCTTCTCCAAGGTGATTTAAATTAACACGTACACCCTCATTAAAACGACGAAGCATATGTTTGTTTAATAGCTTGCGCTCGCCAGGTATAATGACATCTGAAGTTTCTTTTCGTAGGACGTAAGAGACTAAAGGAACTAGAAAGCGAGACATTCCTCGACCCATCAATTTGAATAGACTTAGTTTCACACGGTCCCAAAAAGGAAGAAATTTAGGAACTCCAAAACTTTCAATAAGATAAACTAGCTGATTAGCTACACGATCACTTCTTTCACTTCGAAAACATTGGTCTGTAAAACTATTTGTAAATGCCTTCCCATCGGGGTCCTTCATCATACGAGAAAGCATATCCTGTATGGCTTTTTCTCTCGGGTTCTGTATCGATTGAGCTTCTTCCAGCATCAAAGAAGCTAACTCTATTGATGCGCCACAGCGCTCCTTTACACTAAGTTTTTTACCCTTTATCACCTCAAGCCTCTGCTTGGCTTTCTGCATTCGTTGAGAAAAGGAACCCATGCTGAACCTCCGACTATTTACATATAAAAATTAGAATTATGCGCTTATAGCACAAATTCATTCTTTACAAAAAGAATTTCGTTTGAATCATTGACAGGATAGAACTGCGAAAATTAAAGCAAAGAACTGATGAAAAAAAAATTGCTCTTTCTACTAATACTTTCCTGCCTTCTTGCCCATCAACACTCCGTTGACGCATCGCCCTCTGGAGCAAAAATTTCCGTAGGGATCGATATTTTATGTAGTACGGATCATCTCAAAATCCTCGATGGAAAGCGTGTAGGTCTTATCACGAATCATACAGCCATCAACCGGCATATGGAAAGCAGCATTGAAGCGATTAAATCTCGAGCAAATCTCGTAGCTTTGTTTGCTCCGGAACATGGAATTAGTGGCTTAGCGTATGCTGCTGAAAACATTGAAACTTCAAAGGGTAAGGACGATATCCCTATCTATTCATTGCATGGGGCAACAAGACGACCTACCCCTGAAATGCTGAAAGATATAGACATCCTTATCTATGACATTCAAGATATTGGCTCCCGCTCCTACACCTACATCACTACATTATTCTACGCCATGGAGGAGGCGGCTAAGCGCAAAATTAAAGTCGTAGTCCTCGACCGCCCAAATCCCATGGGAGGACTCGTTGTTGATGGCCCGATGCTCGATAATTCCTGGCGCTCATATGTAGGCTATATCAATGTACCTTACTGCCACGGAATGACCGTAGGAGAGTTAGCCCAGTTTTTCAATAATGAATACAAAGTAGATTGTGATTTAACGGTTGTCCCCATGCGAGGTTGGACTCGTGATATGACCTTTCACGACACAGGCCTGCCATGGATACCCACAAGTCCACATATTCCTGAAGACGACACAGCATTTTACTACCCTACTACCGGGATCTTAGGAGAGCTCCAAATCGTTAGCATTGGTATTGGCTATACATTACCCTTTAAATTAGTTGGAGCACCCTGGGTTGATGCAGACATCTTTGCCAAACACCTCAACAAGCAAAATTTACCTGGTGTCCACTTTCAGCCTTTTCATTACAAACCCTTTTATGGAAAATTCCAAGGCAAAGACTGTCACGGAATCCGAATCATCATTACCAATCCCGCTATTTACAAACCCGTCTCCACTCAATACTTGATTATAGGAATCCTAAAAAGCCTTTATCCCTCCAAATTTAAAGAGGGCTTAAAAAAATCAGCTCATCGCAAAGAGATGTTCTGTAAGGTCAATGGGACTGAAGAAGTCTATCAGATCATTTCAGAAAAAAAGTATGTCGGCTGGGCCCTTATTGCCCTCCATGAAGAAAGAAGGCATAAATTCCTCAAGCTACGGAAAAAATACCTTAATCCCCAGTATTCCAGAGCCCCTGTAGCTCAAAAGTAAATCAAAGAAAACACTCATGTGTCTTATTTATATCAATTTAAGAATATACTACACGGTGAGCAATTTGATAGCTTCTCACCCGATCTTTTGATGCCTGGCACCGTGCTCGACCTCAGCAGCGCACGAAGTGGCTATCTTCGGTCTCTGCACGGCACCAGACACCAAAATCTCTGGGTGGAAAGGCATCAAATTGCCCCCCGCACAGTATATAACAACAACTATGCCCTACCGTGCATTCTTTCCAAAATCTCACAAATCCTCTATTACAAGCCTCGCTCTAATTAGACCCCCATCAATATCAAAACCAAAGGATTACTCGACCTATTTGGCACTCTAATAAGCTATCTGCTAAAAAATACCCCCTTTTGCTTGACAGAAAACTCCCCCCCCCCCTAAAATTCTGTTTTTCTAACAAGGTATAAACGATAACCAGAAAAACAAAAACTTTAGGAGTCGACAAGATGTCTAAATTCAAGCCCTTGCATGACCGAGTATTAGTGAAAAGATCTAAAGCTCTAGCCACTAAACACGGGATCCTACTCCCCGACTCAGCACAAGAAAAGCCAAAGGAAGGCGAAGTTGTTGCCGCCGGTCCTGGTAAAACTGACGACGATGGTAAAACTGTACCTCTATCACTAAAAGTTGGCGACCGCGTTCTCTTTTCCTCTTATGCAGGAACCGAAGTGAAAGATGAAGATGGTGACGAAGAATTCCTCATCATGTCCGAAAATGATGTTCTAGCAGTTATCAGCTAATTTTTGTCTACACAAGGTAATAAGGAGTCTTAAGACATGTCTAAAATGTTGCAATTCAATGAAGAAGCAAATAAGTCCCTTACTAAAGGGATCAAGCTTCTCGCCAAAGCAGTAAAAATTACTTTGGGCCCAAAAGGTCGAAATGTAGTCATCAACAAAGGATTCGGCTCACCAACTTCTACAAAAGACGGAGTTACCGTAGCCAAAGAAATCGCTCTAAAAGATAAATTTGAAAACATGGGTGTGCAACTTGTCAAACAAGTAGCTTCCCAAACTTCTGACACCGCTGGCGATGGAACAACTACAGCTATCGTTCTTGCAGAAGCTATCTACACACAAGGCGTAAAAAACATCACTGCCGGCGCGAATCCAATGAGCCTCAAACGTGGAATTGACAAAGCTGTTAATGCCATCGTCGCTGAACTCAATAAGCTCGCTACTCCTATTGATACCCAGGAAAAAGTTAAGCAAATTGCTACAATTTCCGCTAATAACGACCCAGACATCGGCTCTATCATCTCCGAAGCTATGGACAAAGTTGGCAAAGACGGAATCATCACCGTTTCCGAAGCAAAGGGTATCGAGACTACACTCGAAGTTGTAGAAGGCATGCAGTTCGATAAAGGTTACCTCTCACCATATTTCATCACAAATCCAGAAAGCATGAGTACAGAGCTTGAAAATGCACACGTACTTATCGCAGACAAAAAGCTTTCTACAGCTCGTGACATTGTACCTATCCTCGAAAAGATCATGGAACATAGTCCTAAGCCTCTTCTCATCATTGCAGAAGATGTAGATGGCGAAGCTCTCGCGACTCTTGTGGTTAACAAGCTAAAAGGTGGCATGCAGGTATGCGCAGTGAAAGCACCAGGATTTGGTGATCGCCGCAAAGCAATGCTCGAAGATATCGCTGTTCTAACAGGTGGTACCGTTGTTACAGAAGATATAGGCCTTAATCTCGATGAAGTGGGCCCTGAAGTTCTTGGAAAAGCTAAAACTATCCAAATTACTAAAGATAACACAACAATCGTTGATGGCTTAGGCAGTCAGAAAAAAGTTGAATCTCGCGTTGCTCAAATCCGCAGCGAGATCGAAAACTCCGACTCCAGCTACGAAAAAGAAAGCCTAGAAGAGCGCCTTGCTAAGCTCGTCGGTGGTGTTGCTGTAGTAGAAGTTGGTGCCGCAACAGAAACTGAGCTCAAAGAGAAGAAAGCTCGCGTAGAAGATGCTCTACATGCTACCCGTGCTGCTGTTGCAGAAGGAATCGTTCCTGGTGGTGGAGTAGCCCTTCTTCGTGCTGTTAAAGCTCTTGATAAGCTCAAGCTTATTGGTGATGAAGCTACGGGGGCTGAAATCGTTCGTTTCGCTGCTTTCCAACCTGCAACAGCTATTGCCAACAACTGTGGCAAGCAGGGCAATTTGATCGCAGAAAAAATCTTCGAACACAAAGAAGACAACTGGGGTTACAACGGTCTCACCGACGAGTTTACCGACTTGGTAGAAGCTGGCGTCATTGACCCTGTTATGGTTACTCACTATGCACTAGTTAATGCAGCTTCCGTTGCCGGACTGCTTTTGACGACCGCAGCTATGATTACCGACAAACCTCAGCCTAAATCCGGTGTAGCTCCTATGGCCGGCGGTATGGGTGGTATGGGTGGTATGGGCGGTATGGGCGGAATGGGTGGTATGGGCGGAATGCCTGGCATGGGAATGATGTAAACCAATCCCCTACTAAGCTTGATAGACCACTAATATTTACGAGGAGAAACTTTTTAGTTTCTCCTCTTTTTTAATCCGGAGCTAAAAAAATGCCTAATTACGATTACAAATGTAAGAAATGTGATCATAGCCTTACTGTCTTTCAAAAGATAACAGAAGACAAAATCACTAAATGCCCTGAATGCCTGGAAAGTAGTTTGCTCAGACTTATAGGCGGTGCTAATGCGACCCTACGCTTTGAAGGTACAGGCTACTATATCACCGACTACGGTCCAAAGAAAAATATCTCTGCCCCGTCAGACAGCTCTTCCGTTCCAAACAGTAGCACAAAATAATTCTCGTCATGGGTTGCTTAAACAGCAGCCTGTGAGAAAGGCTACTTCCCTCTCCAAAATGCGGGCACCAAAACAATCAGCAAAGCGAAAAATTCCAGACGGCCGAGAACCATCCATATACTCGATAGGATTTTTCCAAAGCTTGAAAGAAAAGCGAAAGAACCTGTAGGGCCAGCTACTCGAAAAGCCATACCTATGTTGTTAATCATACAAGCATTAATACCAAGTGATGTCTCAGGATCTACCCCATCCATTACAAGTAGAAATGTCCCCAAAGCCGTCAAAGACACCACGATAAAGAAAAATGTCAAAACCGTGTTGGCTACATTTTGATCAACTTCCTGATTACCTATCCGCAAAGTCCTCACAGTTTCCGGCCGAAAAATTGATTCCACCTTATTTTTAGCAATCCTGAGAAGCATATAATGCCGGACAATTTTGATGCCTCCACCTGTCGAACCAGACATACTACCAACAAACATCACCATCAGCATCAAGACCTGCACCGCAGATGGCCAGGCATCAAAATTTGCTGTCACATAACCCGTTGATGTTTGTGCTGAGATCAAATGGAAAGCACCGTAACGAATGGCCTCACCACTACTAAAGATACCCGTTTCACCAGTAAGAAGATTCTTTTCTATACCGATTAAATGCCAAATTACAATCAGACTTCCAATCAAGATAGACACAATATATGCAATAAATTCAGGCTCATAAAGTCGATAGATTTTCCCTTTTAAACAGTGGAAATACAGGGCAAAATTAATACTACCCAAAAGCATAAATGACATCACAATCCATTCCGTTGTGGCACTTTCATACGCCCCAATACTAGCGTTACGCACGCTGAACCCACCCGTAGATAGGTTTGAAAAGGTAATCGCGACAGCATTAAAGAGATCTATATTTTCATTGGTATACATTAGAAGAAGAACTTCTACTATTGTGAAACCTAAATACAGCTTCCACAAGACGCCCGCTGTCTCTCTAATTCTCGGGGTGACGGCATCCTTAGTCGGGCCTGGAACCTCAGCTTGAAATAGAACTTTACCTCCAACTCCTAGTGCCGGAAGTACCGCAATAAACAATACAACAATCCCCATTCCTCCCAGCCATTGCAGGAAACTCCTCCAGAACAGGACAGCCCTCCCCACAGCTTCGATCCCTCTATATATCTCAGCACCCGTTTTAGGGTCTCTCACAGGATTAATTGTCCCATAAAACACATAAGGGTCTTTCCATCCCCAGGTATCTTTGATATTATAGGCTATTTCCTCACCAGTCTCTGAGTCAAAAGCCTTAGGGTGCATCACCGAAGCTCCAGTCGTTGTCAGACCCGACATAGCCTCAAAATAGCAATCCACAGGGTTTTCAAAAGTTTTCGAAAGGTAAAACGGAATCCCCCCAAGTAGAGCAGAAATAAACCAAATCATTACCACAATAGCCAGGGCTTCCCTTCGATACAAAGTTCCTGAAGCGCGCGCTCCCATTACTCGAAAGCAAAGCGACAAAGTAGCACTGATTATAGCCGAGAAAAAAAACGCCAAAGTACTGTGTGGCTGTGGGTGTAGCTCAGGATCTGCCATGAACTCGTAATATGCTGCGATACAGAGGGGAATTAACAGCAAAATAGAGAAATAGAACAGATACTGCCCGATAACCCTACTGATTTCCCGATATGACATCCCCACCTCACCGTATTAATCTAGACCACAATCAGAAAAGCTGTCGCAAATCTTTTAAATGTCTAGGATCTGTTATAGCAATAACCGTATCACCAGGACTTAAAATGCGATTCCCATTTGCCACCATAATACGACCCCTGTTCTGAATAATCGCAATAAGAAAATCATGTGGTAGCTGAGGACCTAGCTCCGAAATAGGAATACCTGCTAAACGAGAGTCCATAGACACACGAATCTCCATAACCTCAGCTTTTCCCTCATAGAGAGAGACCATTGATGCTACTGTTTCCCTTTGAGTAATAGATAGGATCCTATTCACTGCGTTGATTCGAGGAGAAACCGCATGTCTGATTCCCAATCTCGTCAAGACTGGAATGTAGAGCGTATCAGACGTAACAGTGACAACATATTCACATCCTGCTTCCTTCCCCAAAATGGCCGCCAACAAATTTACTTCGTCACTACCTGTACAGGCAACGAAAACATCTGCATTACCCACCTTTTCCGACTGCAAAAAACCAAAATCCGTCCCATCATGATGAAGGACCGTAGTATTTGCCAGCCTTTCAGCCAATACACTACACTTATCAAAATCCTTTTCGATAAGCCTTACGCTAATCCCGCGCCTTTCCAAAATCTTCGCCAGTTGAAGGCCTATGAGAGATCCCCCAATGATAACCGCTGACTGAACTGTTTTCTGTATAATGCCAAAAAACTGATGAGCGCCGGCAATAGCATCACTCTCGCCTATTATCGTCACCTCGTCGCCATGGCTTATGCTGTCCTCACCATGAGGGAAGAAGCAACGCATATTTTTCATAGAAGCATTACCCTTGCCAGTCCCCCCCCCCGTTGCATCTCTGGAGATGAGGCCTACCATCATCCCGGCAGGTAAGCTAAGCTCCATGAGTTTCTTGTCAACTTTCCTCCACTTCTTAGGCACCACAAAAGTACGCATCTGCACAGAACCATGAGCAAAACTTTCCGATCCAATGGAACCTGGCGACACGATACACTGGTAAATTTCTTCTGCCGTCAAGAGATCGGGAGAGACAAAGTGGTCTACATAAAAGACACGGCCAAAATCTATACGAGAACAATTCAAAAAACGCGCATGCTTCACAGAAGCTATCGTCTGCTCATACCCCAAGTTTTTTGCTATCGCGCAGGCTGCAAGGTTGGTCTCATCAGAGCCCGTTAACGCCAGAAAAATCTCTGGGTTCAGCTCCGTTAGCTCCTCTAAAAGCTGCCAGTCAGTCCCATCACCAAGCCTTGTTGCCACATCAATCTCTCGGGAAGCAATCTCCAGCTGACGTGCGTCTTTGTCTATCAGGATTACATTATTTTCTTCTTTGGAAAGGACCTTAGCGCAATGTAAGCCCACATGCCCAGCCCCTAAAATGACAATATTCATTTTGACCAACCCGAGAGTAGATAAAACCTTGATTTAAAAGAGACCATTGAAGCATTATTACCCCTATCCAAGCACCGGTAGCTCAATTGGATAGAGTACCCGGCTACGAACCGGGCGGTTAGAGGTTCGAATCCTCTCCGGTGCATTTCTTAACACATTGTTCCACACAAACCTATGATAATCAAGAAATTTCCATCAGGTCCTTTCGTTACGAATGCTTACGTTTTGGTCTGTGAGGAAACAAGTAAAGCCGCTATTATCGATCCTGCTCCCGGAAGCGCTTCACCCATTAATATTTTTTTAAAAGAAGCGCAGCTAAAAGTAGACAAAATTCTTCTCACACATAGCCATTGGGATCACATCAAGGATACCCACACCCTGAAGACTGAGCACAAGGCTCCAGTGTACGTTCACCATTTGGATAAAGGGAATTTGGAAACTCCCGGAACAGATGGCCTTCCTCTTTTTGGCCCTTGCGAAGGAGTCAAAGCCGATCATTTCCTCAGTGAAGACGATAAAATATCCCTCGGCAAACTCGAAATCCAGGTCATCCATACACCCGGACATACTCCCGGTGGCGTATGTTTCTATATCCCCAAAGAACAGACCCTTTTTTCTGGAGATACCTTATTTCAAGGAAGCATTGGTAACCTCTCATTTCCTACTGCGCAACCCGAGCTCATGTGGGCCTCCCTAGCCAAGATCGAAAAACTGCCCAAGGAAACTCAAGTACTACCCGGCCACGGAGAAAATACGACTATAGAAAGCGAATACTGGCTCCCAAATGCAAAGCAAATATTTGGAGACTAAAAATGGCCCATTACGCTAAAAAAGTTTTTACCAATTATTTATTTTAAATAAGATTCACAAGTAGGAGTTTCAAAAATGAACAACTTTTCTGAAAACTACCCCAGATCCCTAGTCGGGAAAAAAGCCCCTGAATTCAAAGCAAAAGCTGTTGTAGAGCAAACTATCCTGGAAGACTTTTCTTTAGAAAACTTCCTTGGAGAAAATGTTGTACTCTTCTTTTACCCACTAGATTTCACCTTTGTGTGCCCAACAGAGCTTCACGCCTTCCAGGAAAAGCTTGCTGAGTTTGAAAAACGCTCCACAAAAGTCGTCGGCTGCTCTATTGACAGTGTATATGCTCACTGCGCATGGCTCAGAACACCTAAGCTTCAAGGTGGAATCGAAGGCATCAAATACCCTATCATCTCAGACATCAACAAAACAATTTCCAGAAGCTTTGGTGTTCTTAACGAAGAAGAAGGCATTGCTTTCCGCGGTCTGTTCCTCATAGACAAGAAAGGTGTAGTACGCCATCAGCTCATAAACGACCTTCCTCTTGGACGCTCCATTGACGAAGCAATTAGAATGGTGGATTCTCTAAATTTCTTTGAAGAAAATGGAGAAGTTTGCCCTGCTAACTGGAAAAATGGCGAAAAAGCCATGATTCCTACAGAAGCAGGCCTCGCTTCATTCCTGAACTAATTTTGAAAATTTGGGGACAAATAAGAAAAGCGCCACAACCTACTTGGCGCTTTTTTTAATATAACTAAACTCGGCCGCAAACTTTGAATTTGTGGGCAGAGATTTTTTTGGCTGTTGAAGCGCAAAAATCTCAGCATACAAATTAAAGCTTGTGGCCGATTCCAGTATAAATTAATACTTCGTATTGGCAGTTAAAAAATCGTACAAATCAGATTCCGAACATATTAGAAAGCTACTATGCGCATCACAAACAGGCTCGGTAGCCTCAATAATATCAGCATCACCCACCCCTGGCAAACAGATCGCCGCCAAATTTGAGACAAACTGGTTGTTCTCCAGAAAACGCAGCCCCAAAAGATAATCCTGAACACTAAACCCCTCTTCCTTCACCCGAAAAAAGATCAAGTTCCGTCTAAATAATAGAGTTTGTACTGCTAGATGCAAACCTTGGCTTTCTATTGGGGGGTGTCCAAGGTTCTCTGCCAACTGGGTTAGAGTCTGGCAAAAATACGCTGTTCTATATTCTCCTTTTTCAGACTCTCCAAAGAGAGCAACTGTATAGGCCATTTGGCACCTCCTTGTATCCAACACCGGAAAAGGTCCTTTAAAGATATAGTCGTACATCCGGCAACTCAAGCTAGGCCGCAGATATTCCCATGCAATTTCAATGCCATGGAATTCTTCAAGATGTCCGATTTATACCCCCATCAGCCACAAGCTTGTGGCTGATGGGGGCATATACGCGGGAAGAATCTTCCTGTTTAGAACAGACTATAATCGATACAAAAGATACATTTTTTAAAGGCTTCGTTAAGGCTTTTCTAGTCCCGTTAACTTCCCCCAAACCCATAAATATATTATAATATTTTATTTAATTTGTCAATAAGTGCCTATACCTAAACAAGTTCTTGAACTTGTCTAGGTATATCTCTCGTTACAATTAAGAAAGCTTTTTGAAAAGAGGTCGTTTCTTTCGATAAGTTTCCAAGAAAAAATATCCCGAAAAAGAAAGTAAAAGCGTCATAAATATGAGAACACGAGGAACTGTTATCCACGGAGTAATCCCTTGTGCTGAGTACCCCCACCTCTCTCCCGGTGGCCATAGAACAAGACCTGCTGTACCACGAATATTTTCCTCAGGAACGAAACCAAAATCCCTACTATCACCACTGGCTGCATGGTTATCTCCGAGGGCCAGGTACATCCCTTCAGGAATCTTCAAGCCATAGGTTTCTATACGTGCTATGTCAAGAGTTCCGTCATCATTCAATGGTGGTCCGTGATCGTAAAAAGGTTGATGCATTCTATTTTCAGAATGCAAAAGCTTCTCCCTGTCATGAAAGGCCAGTAGATTGGCTTCATCTTTAAAAACAATAGGAGCTCCCATCAAATAAAGATCTCCATTACGAAAATATGTGAATCGCGAAGGGAAAAGTTGCTGCCCTTTTGTGTACGGAGCGAAAGGATTAAGCATTTCGATACCCAAATTGAAAAGCTTTTGGATATTCTCTTGTGATTTTTGATACAGAAGGTGGTCCTCACTTAAGGGAGAGGCTTTACCTCCCCAGGAAATCTCTGAGGCTATTCCATTATAAAACTCATACCTTCCATTTTCTACCCCAGAAAATTTTGGCAGAAAACTTTTTTTTCTTATGGGCGAAGCATTTATGCTGTACCTTTTGGCAGTTCCATCTTCCACATCAAATCGCATCGTGTACATATTCTCCATGATGCGCTCAAGCTGCTTTTTCCCCAGGGGAAGTATCGAAGTATGAATACTAAGTAGAGGTCGGATTCGATTATAGCTATCTACATTCATTTGCCCCCTGGAAAGATGAGGGGAATGACGAATTTCCAAATACATATCACTCTCAGGAAGGTTTTTGAGTTCTGCCGAGGAATAAGCGTAGAGCTCATTCTTGCTCATTAAGCGAACCATTCCATAGTTTTTCATTCCCCAAAAATCCGCATAGGCAAGGGAAGAGCTTTCATCTGTCCATTGCTCGCCATCCATGACTTCGCCTTGAACTTTTTTGTTCAAAAAGACAGATTGCTTAGCAATCGTTTGGTTCATTTGTTTATAATAAACGGGGTTGAAATAACCATTGGAATCCCACGAAGAAGTATCTACGCGCCCATCGAAGTTTATGAAAGGCACATGTTCGAGATTTTCAATCCAGGGAGCTTCACGGAGAGTTAAAAGATCTTTTCCATCCCTGTCAAATCCATAGATTTTCCCTCCATAAAAATACAAGGTGTCACCTGGCTTTCCCATACAACGCTTGATAAAGCGTTTTTTTGCGGGTATTCCGAAATAGCTGGTGTCGGTATCTTTTATATCCATGTTCTCGGGTCTGAAAATAAATGTTCCCGTTCTTTCCACAGTGCTTGGATCAAAGAAGAATTGTTTTGCTAAAAGAGGAATATTCAAGCCAAAGCAATCTTTGTTCACAATGAGGTGATCCTGCTCCTTAAAGGTAGGCCTCATAGACCCCGTAGGGATCACCATTATTTCAAACCACATTTGTTTAACAACAATGGCAATCAACAATGCACCTAGCATGGCAAAAAAGATTTCTCTGAGGTGATCAAAAGGCGTTTTTCGAAAGTATGTGCTAGCGAATGTTTCTAATTTACGAGCAAGAGTGTCAGCTGTTTCTTGGTCTTTAGCCAGTAAAGCCTGATCCAGCTTTCCCAAATCTTCTTCCACAAGACTTAAGTTCAAAAAAGAAAGATTTTTCCACTTGGATTTATAAAGAAGATAAATAGACCTGAGAATAGCTCTGGCCTGTCTTATTGAGTATGAGTTTTTAGTCATTTCCGAACACCGCTCCCGTTTTCACAAGAAAAAGTGTAACATATTGATGCTAAACGACCCACTCTTTTTGCTGTATTTAAAGCCGGGTGGACACCCTATCCTGGTGCAGAAGCGTGCTGAAGTGCGCAAGATTTATTGAAATCAAATGAGTGACATAGACGAAGTCTAGAGGGTTTTAAGCTGAAGAAGTCGAGCTCAAACACTTTGTCAGAGCTCTATATAGAGGGATTTATGAGGTACTTTCCACAGAAAATGATAAATTATCCTGCGAGCCGCCCATATCCTG
>JBLFWS010000062.1:0-16645 GCA_047611865.1 Chlamydiales bacterium | reverse complement strand
CGCACTTTATTTAAGCAGGTACGGGTTGCATGTAATATACAATACTGATACTTGTCTCTAGGAAAACTCCTTAAAATGGCTCCCTGAATACCTGTTAAACCATCTGCAATTATAAAATCGACAGATTAAACACCTCTCTTTTTTAAATTCCTGAGGATTTCTTCCCAGTTTGATGCCGACTCATTTCCACCAGGAATCCAATATTCTAATATCTCTCTGTGACCAGATGGTGTTATTGCCAGCGCTACAAAAATTGCTTCCTGTGCCGTGGTTGCTCTTTTAATTGGAAAATAAAAGGCATCGATAAAAATACATGCGTATTCCCTCTCCAAAGGGCGTTGGCTCCATCGAAGGACTTAATCTATTCCAGCCCTTGCAATGTTGGCTATCGATCCATGACTCAGAGAAGTTCCAAAACATTTTTGTAGAATCCCCTCTATTCTTCTTGTTGAAATATCCTCTATAAACAATTCTGTAACAAGGTCTTCTAGCTCACAGTCTGTATGCCTAGTCGAAACAAACTGACTTTTAAAAGAACCATCTCGTGCCCGAGGAACCTTTAGCTTTTCAATTGTTCCGTATTTCGTAGCGACAGATCTGGTATAAAACCCATTGCTTTTGGTTTGAGTATGTCGTTGAAGGTGCTCTTTTCTTTCAGACAACAGCATACTTTCTAATAACTGCTTGAAACGGATTTTAAGATTCTCTACTATGTTAAACATTGTGCTGTACATGGAAAGCCTCCTCATGTTTCGCAATTTGGTGGAGGCTTTTCTTTTATCTCAAAAATTCCCTCGACACAATTTATTATACACTCCCAGCTTGCGAGCAAGGCCCGGTATAATGGTAAGAAAAAAATGTGAGCACCAGCAGGTGTGGGACTCACTCAGAATTTATAATGGCAGACAGCTATTCCAAGTTATACTATCGCTTAAAAGCTTTAGCTTCTAAGAAATATCGAAAAACTATTTTAAAATATTATATATAATACGATTGCCCTGCTAGGTCGTGTATTAAAATTGCGAATACTCGCATTTTTGATCTTTTTCCTGAGAAAACATCCCTGAATCAAAAGCAATTATTCAATCATGATCAGTTTAGTAGTAAATTTATTGGAATATAATCGACATTCAACTAAGCCCATATAGGGCTATTCTCGCCGTAGAAGTTGATGATAAATGTAATAGCTTATGTTAACTAAATTTAAAAGGAGTCATAATATGTCTATACCCATTGAATTCTGGCCTCTGCGCCTCCCTCCTGTCGTATGCTTTTCTCCGAGTCTCTCTCCCATGGAAGAAAAGCCCCATCTTGAAGATTTAAGCCTGGTTGCGGAATTGTCAGAAATGAACAAACTGCACTTTCTCGTGGCAGAAGCTTTAAGTGAAATGCCCATTTACACAAATGTTTTACCTACGATGGTTTTTTTTGCGGAGCTTGATGCAGATGGTCTTGAAGAGGTGCATTTTTCCATCGACTTCTCCGAAATACCGGCTTTTAAGGAACTACTTGATCGAAATGAAATTGCCGAGCTTGTACTCAGATCCATAGGTCTGATCAAAGAAACAGCAGAAGAAAATGGCTTTCCTCGCCCTAAGGTCAAAGAAATTAACCTTTACGATACCAATGCATCCCTACGATCAGTCTTTGAAGATGAAGTATTGGAAGAAATTGAAATCATTAATTTGGCAAATACTCGTACAAGTGAGCAATCTCTACTTAATATTCACAAGATAAAGAGACTCAAAGAGCTTATTTTGGACAATTCCAGAGGGATTTCGGGCAATGCCTTTACTGCCATGTGTGGAGTCAATAAGCACTTAAAGAAGATAAGCCTTGTGGGGACAGCTTCTAAATTGACTGAGGGTTGGCTGGCCAGAGTCACTGCATTCTGTCCGGCTTTAGTAGAAGTTCGAGCAACTCCTGGTCCACACTCTAAAACACTAGGAATTGAGAGCGTTATTACTTTATCCACCATTCGTGATGCTCAAATTCTCCTCTGTGGCCATCTCATTGATCGTGTAGCCATGGGAAGTCTCTTACAAAATAATTGCCCTAGCTGTAGAGTTCCCTTTACCCCGGCGAATGCGAAACCCTTTCGTCCAACTGTTGTGTATGTAAGAGATGAAGATGAAGATGGAGTATGGAAAACCAATCCTGTTGACGTAAATGACACCTCCCTCAAAAATGGACGGGTATTTGTTCATCTAGAGTGTGGAAGTATCTATAATGAAGAAACTCTTGAAGTCGTTTATGGGCTTGGCATAGAGGCTATTGGGAATGGTGAGGCATGTCTTGGGTGTAAAAAACCTATGGATAAACCTCCAGGATCAATAGTTTATTTGGGGGGTGTAGCTGAGGCAAGAGAATTTGAGGATCTGGGAGAGGCCTCAATGTACGGGACCTTTTTTCCTCCACGTTAGTTTATAAATTAAATACTATGCTGGCAGTTATTAAGGGAAGACCTCTTTCCTTAATTATAGCTTTAGCCTTTCTTGACTTCTTTTCCTACAAGCCTATCATTAGACACTAAAACAATTAAGGACATTTCATGGCAACCTTCGAAGACTTTAACTTAGATCCACAGATCTTACGCGCTTTGGAGGAAATGAAATATTTAGCGCCTTCTAATATTCAAGCGGAAACTATTCCTCTTATACAAAAGGGAAGGGACCTTATTGCTCTCGCCGAAACAGGATCGGGAAAAACAGCTGCTTGCGCCATTCCAATCTGTGATCGGGTAGATGTCACTAAAAAGCATATACAGGCCCTGATTATCGTACCGACTCGTGAGCTTGCCCTGCAATATGCAACGGAGACACAGAAAATAGGGAAATATAAGAAGGTGGCAACTTTTGCTGTCTATGGAGGAGCTGATGCGGATTTGCAGGAAGCAAAGCTAAAGCACTCCGTCCAAGTTTGTGTAGCTACTCCCGGGAGGCTTATTGACTTCATATACCAACGTCTTGTGGATCTATCTTATGTGGAGACACTAATTCTTGATGAAGCGGATGAAATGTTAAGCATGGGGTTCTTTGATGACCTGGATTTTATTATGCGATGTCTCGTTCATGAGCACCAGACCTTATTGTTTTCCGCTACCATGCCCTCTGATATTCGCCGCATTGCTAAAGATCAGATGAAGGATCCTTTGGAAGTGAGTCTGACAGCTGGTAAAAGAGCTCCTCTGACTATCAAACACTTTTTTAGCTACTGTAAGGAAAATGAAAAAAACAAAGTATTACTTCAAGCTCTGGCAAATCACCAGCCAAAGCAGGCAATTGTATTTTGTACATCGAGAATTCAATGTGAGAAATTATCGAGCTTCCTCCAAAAGGAGATTGAGGGTGTAGACTTTCTTCATGGTGGTCTGGGGCAAAATATCCGAACAACGATTACAAGTAAATTTCGGCAGGGAAAAGTAAAATATCTTATCGCGACAGATGTAGCTGCCAGGGGGTTGGACTTCTCAGGTGTGACACATGTTATTATGTACCAATTGCCTAAGGATCCTGACACGTATTTGCACAGGTCTGGACGGACAGGGCGTTTTGGCTGTGCTGGAATGACTCTCTCTTTGGTGACTAATCGCGATATACAAACGGTTCGCCGGATTGCCAAGCACCTGGGCCGAAATGTCCAATGGGATGGAGCGGCTCCCAGAAACTTTCAAGATTCCGAAAATTCGACTACTCATAAAACTCCTATAGAGAAAACTGGCACTAAGAGAACTTCTACAGATAGGCCTGCTACAAAGAGGCCTGCTACAAAGAGGTCTGCTACAGAGAGGTCTGCTACAGAGAGGCCTGTTACGCAGGAATCTGTTAAGGAAAAAGCTTCTCCTGTTAACTCAAACAAGAAGGTCTTTAGAATGATTCCGCCTCCTAAAGAGCTTGTTAAGATAACTCCCAGACCGATAAAGAGAGATGGAGAAAGCTAATTCGACTCGATGATTAAGATGAAGAATCCCTGCACAGACCTATTGAAAAGGCCTCTTCAAGATTTACGTATTTCGGTAATCGATAGATGCAATTTTCGATGTAAGTACTGTATGCCAGAAGATATCTACAACAAAGCATTTGGCTTTCTTAAGAGAAGCGATCTGCTCAGCTTCGAAGAAATAACTCGTCTAACAGTTGTTTTAGTAAAATTAGGGGTGAGAAAAGTACGTATCACAGGAGGAGAACCTCTTTTGAGGCCATCTCTTGCAACACTCATCCATTCTTTGAGTCAGATTCCCGGCCTTGATGATCTGGGAATGATTACTAACGGTTTTTTACTTCCTAACTACGCACAGGAACTTAAAAGGGCGGGCCTAAAGCGAATCACCGTAAGTCTTGATAGCCTGGATGACTTGACTTTTCGCAAAATGAATGGGGGTAAGTCGGGTGTCAAAAGAATTTTGGAAGGAATAAAAATAGCTGAAGAAGCAGGCTTTCATTCTATAAAAATAAATGCTGTCATACAACGAGGCATGAACGACCACAACTTTCTCGACTTGGTCAGGTACTTTAAAGGAAGCAGGCACATTGTTCGTTTTATAGAATATATGGATGTAGGAAATATCAATCAGTGGCAGAGCAACGAGGTTGTGACCGCCAATGAAATCTTAAAGGAAGTCCATAAAGTATTCCCTATTGAAAGAATAGAGCCTAACTATCCTGGAGAAGTGGCCTCGAGGTACCGCATCCAAGATGGTAGCGGAGAGATAGGGGTCATAAGCTCTGTTTCAAAGCCTTTCTGTGGGACTTGCACTCGTGTTAGGCTGTCAGCAGACGGAAAGCTTTTTAATTGTCTTTTTGCTAACGAAGGTAAGGATGTAAAGTCATATCTGCGTAACGAAATTTCTGATGATGATCTTGTGATGCTTCTCCAGAAGAATTGGAGGAATAGACGTGATCAGTATTCACAAGAGAGAGAAGGGGCTGGATCTCGTCAGTCAAAAAAAGTTGAAATGTATCATATTGGAGGATGAAATGCTTACTCACGTAAATGAAAAAAAACTCCCCGCAATGGTTGATGTGAGTGCAAAGACGTCCACCAAGCGAGAGGCTACGGCAGAAAGCAGGGTAATATTACCAGAAGAAACGCTTAGGTTATTGAGGGATGGCGAGATCTCTACAGCCAAAGGTCCAGTTTTTAACACGGCGATCATTGCAGGTGTCATGGCAGTTAAGCGTACAAGTGAGCTTATTCCTTTTTGTCACCCTATTCCCCTGGAAAATTGTCAGATAACAATCGAAGTGGAAAACAAAAAGCTGGTAGTCATTACTTGCACTGCTATGACTACCGGAAAAACGGGTGTTGAAATGGAAGCTCTTACTGGTGCAACTGTGGCTGCATTAACTGTCTATGATATGTGTAAATCCATGTCTCACAATATTACGATCAAGGAAACGCGTCTCCTTTCTAAAAGGGGTGGGAAAAGTGATTTTCTAAGTTGATAGAATTGGGTCGTAAATTTTAACCTCTACTGGGTTTAATTCCCCGCAGCTTGCTGCGTGCACTCTTTTCTTTTTTGGAAAGGGGACTCACTTTGTGAAAATGTCAATTAGCCCCTTCTTATCTTAAGCACCAGAGGTGCGGCATTATGTAGGCCTGGTCGTAGCGAGCTTGCGAGCAAGGCCGGGTTTACAGGTAAAAAAACAACTGGGAGTACCAGCGGTGCGACACTATCCTCAAACACCTTTTAAAAAAATGCATAAAGTCTCTCAGAATATGCTATCAACTGATCTGTGATTTTTTATTTCCTCTGTGCTCTCTGTGCTCTCGGTGGTAATATGTTAATCATAAGCCTTTTGTAGAAGCATGTTTTATGCAACAACGCCATATATTATTAAAATAAAAGTTTAGCGATGGAAGTTCAAGTTTTATCAAGTAGTAGATGTACATTTACCCCTTTTCTAGACGAAGATGACAAAGGAATTCGGCAGCATAATCTTTTTGAGGGTCTTCTCCTATTTTTCTTTGTGTTCAGGAATAGTTTGCATTAGAGACCGGGAGAAGGAAAGAGACCTTTACTTGAATAAAGGGAGTACCATCAAGTGGTTAATCCGTCATGGTGAGAGAGCGGAAAATATAGACCAGAAAATCCCGCAAAAAATTGTAAGAGTTTGTCGTCTGGCTACAACTGTTATTTTAAGTCGCCCGTTTTCTAGAAGTCTTAGCAATTCCGATCTATTTCTCAGGCCTCCTGAGATTTCTGTAGAAAACTTAAGCATTCCTTTTACACCTCTTGTAGCTTCGAGAAACATGCTTTCGTTGCCTGAAGAAGCAATAAGGTCTGAAGCAGTACTAATAGATATGTCTCCAGTACCCATGGTTTCTTCTCTTGAAAGATTTCTTTTACTATTTACTCCCGGCGAAGTGTCTGTAGAATTCTCTTCAATATCTAGAGAGCCTTCATTAGAAAATTTAGTTCCGATAAATACTGTGAACGAGGTAAGCGACCGAATTAGTGATCGGGATTCCATATTTTATGTGGATCGAATATATTTGGAATATGATGAAAGAGAAAGTCGCAGACGCAACTCTCGGAGACTATTAGGAGGATATGAAGTGGGTCTTGCAAATATAGCAGACCTGGTAGGCAAAAATGGATTCTTACTTCCAAATATGGGAGGAGAGTTCTTTAGAAGGGTGAACAATGAGACTCTCAATCAAGCCTATCCAGAGGAGCCTAATAGCCTCCGACACTATATGGAAATTGACGGAAAAGTATGCTTCAGACCCAATCACAATGGAACGCATGCAGCACGAATACTTCGTTATGCGGAGATACTCCTTGATCAAATTAAAGCGCATGGATCTGAAGGGGGAACAGAGAGTAATGCTTTTAGCTATTTATTTGGCTCCCGCAGAGGGCTTTTGCATAACCCTGAATTAATTATCGAACAGATGCTGATTGCTACATATCTTCTGCGCTCAGGCAGAATAGGAGAATATGGTGAAAATCACAGAACCCTTGAGCGGTCAGCAAGCATATATGAAGCTTATGCCATGGGTATGGGAGTAGAGGAGGAGACTATCAGATTTATGGAAGCAGTAATTCGTTGCTCTACGGTAACTGAAAATGTCCGAAATGGACTTTTACCAAGCATGCTCTTGAGCCTTTAGAAGGACAAGTGGAAAAAGAAGAACTCGCTACAGCACTTTGTCAGATTATGCAGACAGCATACGTAATGGATCTTAATCGTTCCATACATGTGGAAGAAGAGAGTTTTGGAAGGGGAAATATTCATATTCAAAGCCTCCTTAGTCGGGATAATGATGTGGGTAAGGTTCAGGAGTTGTTGAACTTTTCTCAACGAGCACAAGAGGAAACGGGTGACTATGGTGCAAGGTTTAGGCAGGGAGAGGAGAATGCCTGCCGGTATGTATTTAGAAAGAGATCGTTATTCCCATGAGTTTGCTCACATGAGCCATCAAGGGGGGGGGGTGGGAAAGACTCAGTATGTTGCGAATGTAGGAAAGGGCGTCTACAGTATTTAAAACGCGATGGAGGCACCGGGGTGTCCCGGTGCCTTTACTTACCTTAAGTTTTAGAGCTTTCCTCTTTTTCTACCGTTTCTTCTTTTGCGAGGGCGATAAGCTTCGTGTTCATCCCTTCAACAAGCTTGCTGGCTTCTTTCTCGCACTTTAATATTTCAGCATTCAAATCGGAAATTTCTTTGCTCATTACTCCACAGTACACTTTTACTTTTGGCTCAGTACCTGAAGGGCGTATGGCAATTTTATTTCCATTCTCAAGGCGGAAAAGAAGAACGTTTGAGTGAGGGAAATCCAAGGTCTCGGTGACCCCAGTCTTAATATCGGTGCGGGTGCTTTTGAGGTAGTCCTCCATTAATGCTACGGCATCTCCACAAAATTCTGTGGGTGGAGCTTCCCGGAGTCGGACCATGATTTTTTTCATTTCTTCACGACCCTTTTTTCCTTCAGCAAAATTTACGGTATGTAATTTGTCAGCATAGACACCGTATTTGTGGTAAATATCATGTAAGATATCTACGAGAGTCTTTCCATGTAGTTTTGCTTGCAGTGCAGCTTCACACATTAAAGCACATGCACTAATAGCATCTTTGTCACGTACGTGAGTGCCTATGAGATATCCAAAGGACTCTTCAGCTCCAAATACAAAGTTAAAACCTTCAGGGGAGCTTTCCCAATCACGTATCTGTTTGGCAATGTGCTTGAATCCTGTGAGAACATCTACACATTTTCCTCCATATGACTCAGCAATTATATTAAATAGATCTGTGGATACAATTGTGGAAATGAACGCGGCTCTATTGGGCATGCGGTCTTGTTCGGAAAGGGCTTCACAAAGGTGATAGAGAAGAATACATGAGATCTGGTTACCACTAAGAAAGGAGGGTTCTCCTTGATGCAAAACAATGGCGCCCATGCGGTCTGTATCAGGGTCTGTTCCTAAAAGAATATCAGAGTGTAGTTCTACAAGCTTGTTGATACCTAACTGCATGGCTTCCTGTTCTTCGGGGTTAGGCTTGGCTACAGTCGGGAAGTTACCATCGGGCTCCCTCTGTTCCTCGATAATATGTACGTTCTTGAATCCCCAGTCAGTTAAAACTCTGGGGACAATGTTTATCCCGGTACCATGAAGACTCGTATATACGACATTCAGAGAGCTGCCCTTAGTGCTGTTGTCCTGCTTGAAGTTTTGTAGGGTGTTCGTCACTGAAACAAAGGACTCTTCATGCTCATCACCGACCATTTCAATGAGTTCGTGTCCTTCCTGTGCTATTTTGACTTGTGAGGGACTGCTTATTTTCTTAACTTCTATAATAATTCGGGAATCATGGGGGAAAAGCACTTGGGCACCATCGTCCCAATAGACTTTGAAACCATTATACGCAGGAGGATTGTGAGATGCGGTGACGACGAGTGCAGCCAGGCATTTTTTTTCACGGCAACCAAAGGAAACTAGTGGGGTGGCACGTAATTGTTTCGAGAGATAAACCTTGATGCCATTACCGGCTAAAACTTTTGCGGACTCCATGGCAAAACTCGGGGAGTTATTCCTGGAATCGTAACCAATGAAAACAGCAGGAGTTTCCCCGGGGACTTGGTTCTGATTGATATAGTTGGCAAGGCCCTGGGTGGCTGCACGAATCGTATAATCATTCATTCTGTTGCACCCGACCCCCATGATACCGCGGAGGCCTCCTGTGCCAAAGGAGAGAGTCGTATAAAAAGCGTCCGTTAAAGATTGAGGGTCCTCTTCCTGTAGTTTACGAATCTGCTCTTTAGTCTCTTCGTCATAATCTCCTTCTAACCAGGAGTCTATATTTTTTTTTGTCGCATCATCGATTATGCTTTTGCTATCAGTTGCCATAAGTAAATTCCATTTAAATATTCCACGAGGAGGTAATGTAGCAGATATAAGACTGTTTGTGAAGCAAGAAGGGGGACATCCAAGCAAAGCTTTGCTTGCAAGCCCCCCCCTCCCCAATCTTAAATTTGACAGATTACTAGTCTGGTATAAATCATACCTTCTTAGTTAGACAACTTAAGAGTGATAGGCACCCACGAGTAGCAACCTCGGCTGCTTTATTTACATCAACTTCGCCTTTAGAAGCTTGGATGATAATATCAATGGTAGCGCCAACAGTTGCGAGGTGGGGTTTAAGCTCTGGGTCGAGCTTTTCTATTACAGCAGCTATGAGGTCAAGGGCAAAGTCTTTTTTCTCAGAACCTTTTAATCCCTGTAGTTTATCTACGATTTCCATAGCTCTTATGGTAACAGAGGGTATGTCAGTTGCATCGAAACCATCTTGAAATCGAGCTGCTATTTCTTCAGCATGCTTGACGATTTCAATAGCACGAGGATCGATGGGTTCAGCAAGTTTTATTTCTTGCAAATTGATAATGGGGGGCGAGACAAGACTACTTACTGGAGAAGTCATAGGTAACTCCTGTTTTTAGGATATTGTTGATATATCAAAATGCGAAATTTGATTCGCACCAAAAACACTAACCTACAATTAAAATATTTTGTCTATGATTATTTTAAATTAAAGTATTGAGGGAGCACTAGCGTCTGATCAAGCCCATATTTCCCATAAGCTGGGTGGCGAGAACCCCAAATGCCTGGCCGGCTAGGCTCCCTCCCTGGTGAAAAGCAACGGGAAGTCCTTCGTCACCACCAATTCTAATAGAAGGGTCTAAGGGGATCCCACCAAGTAACTTAGTGTTAAAGCGGTCAGCAAGTTCTGCTCCCTTTCCTTCACCGAAAATATGCACAATCTCTTCTGTGCCGGGTATCTTAAAACCTGCCATGTTTTCTACTACGCCCACAAGAGGGATATCTAAGTGGTCAAATGCGTTGATAGCTTTAATTGCATCCAGCATAGCAACTTCTTGAGGTGTAGTAACAACGATTGCTCCATCAACAGCCATAAGCTGGGCTAAAGACATAGGGACATCACCAGTCCCTGGCGGAAGATCGACTAAGAGGACATCAAGCTCGCCCCAGCTCACATCTTTCATCATCTTTTCCAAAGTTCCATGTAGCATAGGACCTCGCCAAAGAACTGAACGAGCCTCTTCAATGAAGAAACCAAATGAAATGACCTTTACCCCAAACTTGGTAAAAGGAACTACTTGTGGATTCTGACTTTCTTCGTCATCGAGACGAGGAGAAAGACGCCTCAAGCCCATCATTATAGGGATGGATGGACCATAAACATCTGCATCAAGAAGACCTACTTTTAAGCCCATTCTCGCGAGAGCTATGGCTAGATTGACGGTTAGGGTGGATTTTCCAACGCCGCCTTTGCCTGAACCAATAAGGTATGTAGTCTCTGCTAGACGATGCTTAGTCATTCACCTTCACAATGATTTTTTAAGGTTTCTCTAATTTGTTCCAGAGGGATAAGGGTGTCGCCATTGTTGATACCCTCGCAATAACTTTCGTTGCTGATCCAAGTTTCTGGAGATTCAAGATTATCTGGCCAAAAAGGAAAAGTACGGCATTGCTTTGGTCGAGAATTATAAAGGCTACACTTTTTTCCCTTTAAAAACACACAGTCATAAGTTTTTGGGTCTTCACGCAGTGATAAGCGTCCCTTCACGAGTCTAAGATACCTGTGTACAAACTGTTCTACCGAGATTTTCTGTTGTTCTGCCATTTGGGCAACTTCATTCTCCGTCACCCATACATAACCCGGCGCACCAGTACAGCACTGACCGCATTCTGTACATGAAAAGCGGAGACCATCCTTGTACCAGGGCTCTTCATCAAGATTTTTTTTTGTCATTTGTCTTTAATAGTAAAAAAATTAGCACTCAATCTTCTTTTTTGTAAATTTCCCGCACTCCAGCAACAACGAACAAAATAAGAAAGACGGAGCAGACGACTCCTACTACAGCAGCTTCTAGACCAATGTTTGCCAGCATTTCCATGTCTACGTCCTCAGGAGTTTTTGAATTTGCAAAAATACGCAATTTGGGCTATCATAATAGATGGACTGGGTTTTGTCAATAAGTCTCTATAGGTGGAAGTAAAGCTATTTATAGGCAAATTATGAGTGCAAGTGGAAGATCATCAGGGTCTCAGAATAAAGACCCAAACTCTAAAGATGGACCAGCTAGACCAGCTGGTAAACCTTTCGTTGGTGTTTATTTTAAATGCTGCCATGCTTACTCTCGAGTCTACAAAAATCAAGACGGAACCGGATATGCCGGGAACTGTCCAAAATGCAGGTCTCCAATCTTCGCTCCCGTAGGAGACGGGGGCACAACTCGACGGATGTTCGAGGCTGAATAAATTCTAAATAAGTCTATAAATCCTCAATATACTTAGCAAAAAAAAACAAATAATTTCGTATATATCTAAAGGTGTTTTTTTATGAAAATGCAGAGAGAACACTGGGGCTCTAGATTGGGCTTCATTATGGCTGCTGCCGGAGCCGCTATCGGATTAGGAACGTTATGGATGTTCCCTTACTTAACCGGAGAAAATGGAGGCGGGGCCTTTGTCCTGATCTATTTTGCAGCAATGCTTTTTGTTGGCTTTCCTATCTTCATCGCAGAACTATTACTTGGGCGCTCTGCACAAAAAGCTTCAGTCGGAGTCTTCTCTACACTAGCAAGTGACTCTCCCTCATGGAAAATCGTTGGTTGGCTAGCTGTCACAGCGTCTTTTCTCATTATGTCCTATTATAGTGTTGTCGCTGGTTGGGGACTAAACTACCTTCTTCTTTCAGCATCACAGTTCTATGACGGTCGCAGTCTTGAAGAAATTAGCGGAACCTTTGATATCCTTCAGAGCGCCGGAGATATTTCCGTATTTTGGCATATGATTTTTACAGGTATGACAGTAGGAATTGTGTATATGGGTGTTCGCAATGGTATAGAATATTGGAGTAAGTTCATTACTTCTTCATTATTAGTAATGCTCATAGGTCTATTCTTTTACGCTTGTACCCTAAAAGGTTTTTCCGATGCTCTACATTACGTCTTCTACCCTGATCTTTCAAAACTGAAACCCTCTGGAGTACTTGAAGCTTTGGGCCTGGCTTTCTTTACACTAAGTCTGGGACAAGGGGCTATGCTCACCTATGGTAGCTATATGAATAAAGAGGAAGATATCCCTAAAACAGCAATGATTGTTGTAGGTATGGACCTAGTTGTTTCCTTGCTTGCAGCAATGGTTATTTTCCCGATGATATTTACATTTGGATTTGAGCCTAAATCTGGACCGGGATTGATCTTCAAAGTTCTTCCTGTTGCCTTCGCTCAGCTGCCGGCATCCTCCCTTATCTCGACAGTTTTCTTTTCTTTATTCGTGTGTACAGCGCTGACGACATCAGTTTCATTTATCGAAGTGATAGTCGCTAATGCTATGGAAGTTATGGAATGGTCCCGAAAAAAGTCCTGTCTGATCATTGGTGGCCTCGTCTTCCTCTTTGGAATTCCAAGCGCTCTTTCCGGGTGCCAAGGGATTTTCCCCGCATGGGAAGCCATATATGGGAAAACTTTTTTTGATGTGATCAGTGGCCTGGTATCCAATTGGATATTACCAGTTGGGGGGATGCTTACGGCATGCTTTACAGGATGGCAACTCGGAAAAGAGAAGTGTCAAAAAGAATTTTGTTCCGGGACAAAATGGAAATTCCTTTTTCGGCCTTGGTTCTTTATGGTTCGGTGGATCGCACCTATTGCGACCTTTCTTATCATTCTAAATAAAACAGGGGTATTAGATTTCGACTCAATTTGCTGTTTATTTAGCTAGAGCGTGCTTTCGAATTAGGGAATGTCTGATTTTGAGGGCATTTTTTTATTATTTTGGATCGCATCCCACTCTTCATGCTTAGGCAAGTAGGGGAGTCGGGAGTGATTCAAAAGCGTTAAAAAAGGCTCCGAAGCAGCGCTTCGCAATTTGAAACCACGACCTAGGTCATCTATGGGGTTTTAATGCACGATTTACTTGGGCGTCTCCCACGATCTTAACCCTTTGCTGGAAAAACAAAGGTATTGGAGGATAGCTTTTGAAGAGGCACTCTAAATAATCCTTGAGATAAATTTTTTCTCTGGCAATGATGAGGCAAGAACTGAGGGATCAGGTATTGCTAGGAGTTGGGCTATGAACGTCACCCGTAAAATTTCTTTTTTGATTGTCTTGGCTATCACAGCTCTATTGGCAAATTCCTGTCGTCCTTATGGAAAAGAAGTACCTACCGGAACTCCTTTCCCAGCTAATAATGTTTATTCCAGCGTCTCCTATGACCACGCAAGCCTGCAAAATGTTTTCTTGTTGCCCTTTGAAAATCCTTTTAACAATCGCATAGTAAACGACAAAAAAATTGAACTTGCCCAATCTTTGCTTCGTAATTTCTCTAAGTTTCACTACTTTCATATTAAATATGATAACAAGTACCCAGAAAATTCCGAAAAGGTCATTGATCTTTCAACAGGACAGAACGATCGTTTTAAAATTGGAGCCTTAGCTCAAGAGTATAATGCTCAAGCTGTCATGAAGATAAGCATTGATGAATATCAGCCCTATTTCCCTATGCGTATGAGAGTTAAGGCGATAATGGTAGATGGTTCCTCTGGGGAGCGCATATGGGCTTTTGATGAAACCTTTGATACTGATGATGCAAATGTCGTCAATGGGATGCGTTATTGGTGGAATAAGAAAATGGCGGGGGGGTTTAATTCCAATAGATTTAGCCTAAGTAGAGTGCGAGCAGAATTCTTTACGAATTATATCTTCGATACAATGGCTGATTCTTACGGCCGTGCTCGAGTGCGTAACGTGGAAATGATACAGAATCAAAGATTATTGGAAGCGAAAAAGGCCGAAGAAATAAGATTGAAACAAGAGCAAGTTTATGAATAAGGTTTTACTAATAGTTTCAGAAATGGCAACTAACAGAACTAACTTTTAGTAAAAAACTATTAACTTTTACTGTAAAGTGCCGATAACTTAAAAGTAGTAAATAGGAGTATAATTATGACTAATATACCTGAAATAAACCCTTCTAAGTCTATTAATAAACTATCCCCAGATAGGAAATCTGCAGCGCCACAAAAGATTGTCCCTGAAAATCAAGGGGATGTGGTGTCCATCTCTAAATCTAAAGATCAAGTTAACTCACCTCAAAGTGAAGAAAGCAAGGTCCGGGAGTGGGCGGCTCAGGCTATGGCCTTAAAAGGCGATTCTTCTGGAATCGAAAGAGCAAAAGAGCGCTTGGAGTCAGGTTACTATAACGATCCAGATGTACTGAAAACAGTGGTACAAAGGGTGACCAAAGAGCTAATCGGGGAGTAGAGAACCATGCTTCTGGCCTCCAGTAGCATAGAGATCTATCCGTCATTAAATCTTTACCAGAAATTTAAGTTACTAAGTTTTAATAACTAAATGAACTTACTAGCTTAATTTTTAATGCTGGATTTGCTATCATTAGTATACGGGTGTTTCCCGTGTACGTATGAAGTTTGCAACAAAAGGAGGGTATGGATGAAAGATCCTAGGCATCATAGGACTAAGCTCCAGAAAAGAGTCTTCCGAGAAGCCAAAAAGCATGCCTTAGCTAATGAGAATCATGAAGAAAAGAACTCTGTGAATAATATTACTGATAATTCAGACATTATTATTGATGAAAGTTTGGAGATTCACAAGAAAAAGGTGCCAATTATTAGAAAGCACAAGAGCCGATTCCATTGATAACTACTTAAATATCTAGTGATTGTGTGAAATAAGCGACGCTTTTGAGAAGCGTCGCTTTTTTTGTGTTAAATGCACTTATCCGAGTCTATGAGAAGTCTGGTATAAAACTATTCAGGCAGTTGAAAAAGCAAATGATCAGGGTCTTGACTTGCATAACGGAAATATTTTGGATGAAGCTTGATAGATTTTTTTGCACTGTCAGTGCCTAAGTCTCTTAAGAGAGTATAAATGTAGTAATCTAGCTCCAGATAGGAGTATTTCTCAGACTTATCCTTGAGTGTATATCTTTTTAATAAATGACTAGGTAGCTCATTTGGAGTCCATGAAAACTGATGCTTTTCTTTTACTAATCCATCTTCAAATTCAGAAAGAATCCATGTGGACCGAACTCTGTTGAAGACCATCCCTTCCCAGATGGGTAAAGGCTTTTTGGGGGAGTTTGGCTTCTTTTTGAATATCTTAAGATCGAGAGTCAGAGTGACATACTTTATTGTTCTAATATCGGGAAGGTATTTGACGTAGCTGTGACGGGAGACATAGCCTTCTACTTTTTCTGAATCGATACTATGCTTTAAACGGAGCACTCCAATGAATTTTGCTTCTTTTCTGGATTTGGCATATTTAAATCCCATAGCCTTAAAAGAAGCTATAAAGCGTTGCTGAATTTTAGTGGATAGCTCATCTCCCTCGGGAGATAATAGGTATATTGAATCGATGGGTATTTTCTTTTTAAGAGAGTTCTTACTGATGAACTCAAAATCCTTCCACGGAAAAGGAGTGTCAAGGGGGGGGGCTTTTGACTTACGAGGTTTATTTATGCCGTAAATCTTATCCAGTTTCTTGTCACAAGCAGTAACAGAAAGTAAGAGGGAAATGAGAAGAAAAAATTTGATGACACGCATATCTTATTCCAATAGGTCAAAATATCATTATCAACATCTTACAAAAAGACTCAAGAGCAAAGGAGGTTTATTCAAAACGGTCATGTTTTACTATTCCAACACAGAGCTCATCGGCTCGACTTTTGAGATATTGAAGAGTGAAACTAAATTTAGGGGTTTAAGGGGGGGGGCTTTTTGGAGTGCGGCAGTCCCAGCCCCTTTCGGTAGACAAAAGTTTATCCTAAGTAGGTTGAGGTTTGATTGATACACTCGTGAAAACACAAGTATGTTCTGAATAAAGCGGTAGAGGAGTGCCGCTTTCTAAAAAGGGAAGCTTCTTTTTAAAATCGGTGAGCGCGGAGGTTGATTAATGTAATAACGCCGATATTTCATAGAGTATTAATAATTGTTTAATTATCTATTAATACAAGAGTTGATATATCTGCAGCAATTCCCGCTGGAAGAAATCTAAAGTTCCCTTAATCTAAGTTTGAGGGTGGATAGCTTTTTTAAGCAAGAGGGATCCTTTCGGAAGAAATCTTCGTAATTTTTTACCAAACTCAATCTAATT
>JBLFWS010000061.1:0-16735 GCA_047611865.1 Chlamydiales bacterium | reverse complement strand
CGATGATAGTTGCTTATCGTGAGTACTGAGTTTCAGGCTTCGTCGTCCGACAGAGGGACTCGCCATGTTATTGAACCGAATCGAGTTCGTTATCCTACGGCCTGAATATCCGCTTCCAGTTGCTCTCAACCCCACCTCACGTTGACGCAGTTACTTTCAGCTGCAAGATTGCAACATTTCTTGAAGAGGACTCTCACCTCTCTTATCGTATACCATCACAAGCGCACTGCCGCACCTGACCGGTGCTCCAGTAGTATCGAGATCCATTTTACAGGCCCTGTCTCTCGCTCCGCTCGGATTCGACCCTGCCTACATAATGCCACGCCTCTGGCGTTTATGAAGATTTAACCTATTCCTCGTGAACGGTTTCCTGGATTCCTTTGGGCAATAATCTCGCTATGCATTTTTACTTAAAAAAAAATTCACCACCACTTAAAGTTGCACCCGAAAAAGCGAGTAGTGTTTTCAAATTAGGGAATGCCTGATTTTGAGGGCATTTTGAGGATTGCATCCAACTCCCCATACTTAGACAAGTAGGTGAGTTGGGTGCGATTCAAAAACATGAAAAAAGACTCCAAAAGCAGCGTTTCGTAATTTGAAAACACGACCTAAGTCGTGTACTACTCAAGACTATCCTTTGCTGCTAATACCCAGCTTGACCATACTAAGATCAACGAGATCCTTGATATTCTTTTCATTCCAGGAAGGGGCCGGGAGATTTCCAAAGTCAGGAGAATTTAATGCAAGCACCTGCAGACAATTCATTATCTTCGTTCCATTGATAGCCTCGTCAACCATTTCATCAAGAAAAGAAGCTCGTGGCTCAGCAATTAGCCTCCTAACAAAGCTGTTAGCACTTGACATATTGATTTGAATAAGACCCTTACCAGACTTTTCTTTATATCTGTCTGATACTTCTTGTATCAAACGATTCGTGAAGTAGGCATCGTCTAAAAGTCCTACCAAGCCTAAATGGTCAGGTATTACATCCGTTTCAATAAGGAAGTATTTCGACGCGACATCCAGAATCGGAATAACATCTTCAATAACTCCAGATTTTTCAGCTTCTTTATGAATAAGAGTCATCAAAATAGGAGAATGTTTGACATAATCTTCGATAAAAGTGGGGATCTCCTCAAGCTCTTCCGGATTTTTCTCTTCACCCTTGTCTTTCGAAAACCCACATAACATTTTCACCAGATTTCCCGACTGCTTTTCACTATTTATAGCGTCATCAATTTGTTGGTGAATCAGCGATATTACATTTAAATCGAATTCCATCTTTTCCCCTCCAAAAGAAAAAACCTCTTTTAAGCCTTTAGACTGGGTCTAAATATCTTCACTAACATTACACCTATTAATCTTTTCTGGAAACCCCCGGTATTCCTTGTCTTTCTGCTCTAAGAAAACTGGATATTCCATTACTTCAAAAGTATATCTATTAAGAATCCAACCCAATCAAGTCAATCGATGCAAAAGCTTTAAACTCAGCATGGAATTCATAAAATACCGTTGATGCAAGCATGCTAATTATCAGCAGTTCCCGGTGTTATTTTTAGACCTTGAAAAAGCTAAAAAAGCCCCCTCTTTTCTCTCGATAAAGGGGGTGTTTTAAAAATTTTTATTTAAATGCCTCAAAATCCATTGTGACCTCTTTTTGGTTTTTTAGAGTGTCTTTTTTAATTTATAACACCTTTATTATCAACGTCAAAAACACCGGGAATTGCTGCCTAATTATTAAAATAATTGCGAAATTTTATAACAATTACATATAATAGGCCCCCTATTTTAAAACATTTTAAAAACTGTATTATCCCTTTATATTTACTCTTTTTATGCCTGATCTCAGTCAATATCAATGGTTCACCCTTATCCTAGCAGGATTCTTTGCTGGATTCAGTAAGACAAGTAGCACAGGACTCGGAATACTCATTACTCCATTAATGGTAGACGCCTTTCCAGCAAAGACCACTATTGGAATACTTCTTCCTATCTATCTCTTAGCTAGCATCCACGCTTGTATAAAGTATTATCCCTACACCCAGTGGAAACTCTACAAAGCCCTGTCTCTTCCAACAGCTCTTGGACTCGCTTTAGGGGTACTTACGATTAGCCACATAAGTGAACTACAACTTAGAATTTTCATTTGCCTAATGGTTCTGTCTATTCTATTTTTCAACCTGTGTATGTATTTATGGATGGAAAAAATACAAAGACTAAGCAAAAACTTTATTTTCCAACAAGTTTTAGGCTTATCAATTGGATACAGTACAATGATTGCCAATATGGCTTCCTCGTACATGATTACTTATCTTCTCACTCAAAATCTCAAAAAACGAGAATTTGCCAGCACCCAGGTCGTTTTCTTCTTTATTTTGAACCTCATCAAAATCCCCATAAACATTCAAGCGGAGATCATTACCCCAAATACCGCCTACCTCGGCCTTTTTGCCATCATTCCCATGTTAATTGGAGGCCTCCTGGGATTTGCCTTTTTAGACAAAATCCCTGGCAAAAGCTTTCGTATACTGGTTCAAGCCCTCACCTGTATCACATGTATCAAGATACTACTTAGTAGCCTCCAAATTTACATGTAAATCTAATCATCACCCCGTAATTTCCCAAATTCTATTTTCCCGA
Organism: Chlamydiales bacterium; assembly: GCA_047611865.1. Taxonomy (GTDB): domain Bacteria; phylum Chlamydiota; class Chlamydiia; order Chlamydiales; family JBDQID01; genus JBLFWS01. The sequence goes on along the minus strand of JBLFWS010000061.1, from coordinate 14,095 downwards.
CCTATCCCCCAAACGGAGTTGTCAGAAGCAACGGAAATAGAGGAAAGGTATACCGGCATCTTCTTCCAGCTTTCACTTTCCCGCTTAAAAATTTCCCCTTCATCAGTTAATCCCCAAACCTTACCCTCTGATCCAACAGAAATTTGCGACAATACCTGACCTTCGATTTGGGTCCAGGCACTATCATCCCTACGGAAAACCTCTCCCGAAGAATTCACTCCCCAAACACTTCCATCAGACCCAACAGACACCTGAGTTAAAGAGCCGTCAACTTGTACCCATTCTTCCTCGTTTCGCTTGAAAACGTCACCTTCAATACTCACTCCCCAAATGTGACTTTCAGAACCAACAGATATTTGACTTAGCTGCCCACCCATTTTCACCCAGTTATTTTCTTCCCTTTTGAATGCACTACCCTCTGCATCTAGCCCCCAGACAGCTCCATCAGAACCTGATGACACCAGAGTAAGGGCCCCTTCTACCATAGTCCATGCATCATTCTCACGATGAACAAGCTCTCCATCCGGGTTAATCCCCCAAACGTGGCTTCCCGACCCAGCAGAAACTTGTGATAATGCTCCTCCGATACTTTTCCATGCCGGAAGTGTATCCACCCCCAATGCCCTTTTCACATCAGAGAATACATTTGCAGAAGCCCTTTCAGATTGCCTTGACCTTGCAAAATTCAGACCTATTATCTCATTGTTATCGTTTACGGAAACTGACCCTGAATCCCCTCCATTAATATAAGAAGAGTTCTCTGAGGTATCAGGCATAATCTGAATCTGGTTTGTGAAGCATACCATTCCTAGCGTTCCACCATAATCAACATTGACAGTCCCTCCGAGCCCATCAACGAATCCATGTGTCAGCCCTGTCGTTCTTCCCTGCTTTCGGACAATCTGACCTAAGACAGGCTCTGCACTTCCCCTCACCACACCAATATTTAAAATACTGGCATTCTCGTTAGAAGCTTGTCTATTTTCTATTGTGGCAATTGCAGCATCAACAGTAGTCTCTTTTCCACTAAGCTTATTTCCCAGACAGGCATCTTCAATCTTTCCGATATTATCCCTTGGGCACTTTCCTGCATCAACACGACTCGGCTGAGCTATTTCGTCCCCTTTAGACCATCCATCATTCACCCCGTATACATGGAAATTACTGAGAGAAAAAATTTCCCCTGCTTTTTGCACAATAGCTCCTAAAGTACCTGTATAAACGGTTCTGTTTATAGATCTGGTAGGTCCTACACTAATTCCCCCTACTAAAGGGTCATACCTGTTGCTGTTAGGTAACGCCTGGTCCGCTTGAGGCACCTGAGTTATGGGAACAAACATCTCCTCCATAATCACATCTGTTTTGATTCCATCAAGGCTTCTTGGAAGAAAATTAGAAGTTTCAACTTCTTCTTTTTTGCTAACAAAAATTCTGATAGCTACTTCGTTTGTTCTTTCGCCACTTACGTATTTAAAACCGACATCCACACCAATTACGTTTGCCTTGGAAAATAACTCACTCTCATGACTTGATTTAACTTCTAAAGCCCGGTGAACCAAAACAGAATCCGCACGACCTAATTCCATAAAATCTACCCATCCCTAACTTGGTTCAGTAAAAAATACATTATAAATTATTTTAAACCTGAGAGACCTATTTATCAAATTTGGAAAGAATATTCTAGAAATATTTCAAATCTTCATTGGAGACTATATCAATTTTTGAACAAATGATGAGGTTTCAAAACCTGATGAAATTTCAGAATTAAGAAGCTCAAGATTCTGAGAATGTTCATGATCTAAAGCTACAGAATCTAGAAATTTCCGAGCATATTCCGGTATCGATAAGCCAGAAATTCTTTTTTCCAGACGGAATATTAAGTCATTTTTAAACCATTTCCACTCACCAAGAGTTCTCAGTTGTAAAATGCTTAAACCTGCAAAACGTTCGACTTCATCAAAGGCATGTTCGCCATCTGCACGCAATGCTTCTATTTTATTTGCCTTGGATTTTGTTTTAGACAATCGCCTCTGCCTTTCTCTAAAACTTCCTTCAATCTGCTCTGAATCAATCAGATACTGTTCATTTAACTCAGCCCTTTTTTTGAAAAGAGAAACTTCCCTGTCAACTCTAAGCTCCACAAGAAAATCGATGTATTTCTCCCGATCACTCTGAGAGGGTTCTACTTCCACTAAAGATTCAGATTCAATATCCCGATAAGCCTGACGAACATCGAAACTGGAAAAAGAAAGTAGCTTCAGGATCATCCCAAAAACCAAGCCTGGAAAAAAAGCCAAAACAACAAAAACCTTTTGAGAAAGCTGACAAATCTTAGAAGCCGTTTGAGAAGACCCCTCAAAAGAATCTAAAAAAATATTGCTCCCCTCTCTGCGAGCCACCACAACTTTCCTTCCTAGATACTTTCCACACAAATGATGGTATGGAAAAAATGCTTTATCTCCAAGGTCATGAAAATGGGAAATCTGAGGAAATCTCGTGTGAAAAAATGAATTCATTGTAGGCATGAACAAGCTCCTTTTGGACTCTGAGAAACTTATAGGGGCTCGAATAATATTTTCCAAAACTTTTGATAGATGAATGCGTGTGACAAATCAAATATTAAAGAAAGTGTGGGGAAAACCCACACTTTCTCCATTAGGCAATTACTCTAATAGGTACTTAAAGAGAGATTCTTCAGACCTTGTCAAAGTATCAGCCCCGGGCATGCTTGCTAAACGAAAGGTATTTAATAGATCTTGATCATGTTCTAGAAAATCCCTAATCCTGCTTTCTGAGTAAGCAATAGTATCTCTTAAGGGTTTCGTAAATGTTCCCACATCACGATTTCCGGGAAAAAGCTTTAGAAACTGCCTTTCAATTACCTCATAGTTTGTCCGAACATCATCTGAGAGTCCACTAAGGCTTCTTTCAAATCTTGCCAAATCACTAGCTTCCAGCGTACGCCTTGCAAAGACAACAACTGTCAACAAAGTACAGGAATTATGAGCATACAATTTTCGAATTTTATGCGTCGCATCCTGAGTGATATTACTATTATCAGAATCAAGTTTATTGATCAGGTGACTTAAACCCTCGGCTCCGCAGGCCAAAGATCCTGCTGCAATAAAGTTCAACACGGTATGACCCACATATGATGTCGCGGCAGCTGAACCATAAAGGGCTCCACCTACACAAGAACCACAGAATAACAAAGCTCCGGTCCTCCTCCAGCCACCCTGAGGAAGAAATTTTCTCTTCGAAAGAAGATCGTCATTTTCTTCTGAAATGGGTAAGCGTCTATCCAAGCCTCCGGAACGCAAGTGGGAAAAGAAATCCACGGGATCAAGCTCTTTGAAATATCGACTTCTTTGGGAAATAGGCCCATGTACTTGTGACTCTATATCCTGCATCTCAATTTGAACAGGGGCCCCTATTTCTCTTGAGGAACCCACAACTGATGGTGATAACGTTGTCATCATCAACTCCTTAGTAATTTTTTATTTAAAAGTTTATTGTTATAAATAAAATTTACTTCGTAGGTGGATGACACCTGGAAGAAAGAATTTCTTCGCAGTAATGTAATTTTCCAAATATTTGCTTGGCGTTGTCCGTAATAGCCTTATTACACAATGGCTTAGGGAATCCCGCATTTAGCTCTCTAGCAAGATCGTCAGACCCGAAATCTGGAAAAGAGCTTTGCCACTTTCCCCTGTGGGCCCTCCCTTTCTTAGGCTTGGTCTCACATCCGTTGAAAAGCTCTTCGTGACCTGAGCTTTCAAGGATAACAGAAGAAATTTGATTTTTAGGTGTCGAAATAACACTATGCTTTTGCGACTCCTTAGTCACCTCTGGGGTAGTAAAAGAAGCATTTGCCAATAGAAGGCATAGAAGAAAAGATAAAAGTGCTGCTGTTTTACTTAAGGATTTACCCACGACATTAGCCACATAGTCTTAATAAAAACGTCTAAATTACCACTTATCTATATTAAAATCAAATATTTACGCATCTAGAAAAGATCCATCTCCCATAAACGCTCTGCAAATACTTTCAAAATACGCAATATCCTATTGAAAGGATCACTAAATTGTGTTTGCCTCTCTTTTTGAATATACCGAAACAAATCCAACTATTTCCTCTGGAGCCAAGCATGTTAACATCTACACAAGAATCTGATATACGCAGCCATTTCCCCTTAGAGTCGATCATGTCAAGATACCTGAATTTAATTTCTCGCACTCCAAACTTTTCCGTAATAAAGCTTCAAAAATCTATCGACAAAGAACGCGAAATTGAAAAAAGGGAAGCTCCCGGAATAAAACTTGAGGAAATCCTCGATGAGGCTACAGAATTAGGCCCAGCGATTATGCTGTATCTAAAAAGCAAAGGCGATATTCAGCCATGTCCCGAATCCTTATTTAATACATTGATCAACGAAGTATCCGAAAGGAAAAAAGAACTCTTAAGATCAAGCTTTTCCTCAGAAGAAATCTACCAACACATCGTACGTATTTCTGAAAGATATCAACGATACATTTCACGCCAAGTTCCAGATATTGTTTTCAGGGCAGAGTCGGGCTTCATAGTCCCTGTTAAGAATAAAAAACCCTATGTCTTTCTTGGTAACTACTCATCAGAGCACGGCCACGATACCCGCTTGGAAGAAATAAAATATAACCGCTCATGGTTTCTTGAAAACGGATACCAAATCATCGAAGTTCCCAATCACCTTTCTTTCGAGGCCAGCGCTGAAATTAAGTATGTCAAGCACGGCCATATGGTAGACATCGTTTTTGGATGGGGCATACGCACATCCAAAGAAAGCATTGAGTGGGTTACAGATAAAATGCATGAACTCATGGGTGAAGACTTCGAAAAAGTTAACATCATCCCCGCTGAAATTATCACCGAAGACTTTTACCACTTAGATACTGCTTTAAGGGAAATTCCTATTATTAGAAATGGGAGAATCATTGGTGAAACCATCATGTATTACCCCCAAGCTTTTAGTGAAGAGACTCAAAGTCTTTTAAAAAGGACCTTTCCCGACGCCCTAAGTATTTCAAAAGAGGATGCTGAAAATTTCTCCTGCAATTCCGTTTGTATTGGAAAATCTTTCATCATAGACCACCGGGTTAGTTACTCCCTAAAAACACAGCTAGAAACAAGAGGCTTAGAAGTCATCCCTATCAACCTGTCAGAATTCTACAAAGCAGGTGGAGGAGCTAAATGCCTCATTCTTGAACTAGAAGAGGATATTTTTAGCCCTGAAGAAACAAAAAACAATAAAATCCAGATTATTCAATCTCCAAGAGGGGTATTTGACGTCGTATACGTCAATGACCCTTACATGAAGAACAATATCGGAAGAGTAAACAAAGGTCTGGCAGAAAGGCAACATCAGGAACTGGTATATCTTCTTCAATCCCACGGAGCAGAAATCCACTTCTTTCAAACAAGCTCATTTAAAGAAAGCTACGATTTTGAGAACCTCCGAAAAGCCACGCATTCAGTCCTTTCCAAAAAACGGCAAAGCGGCAATCTCAAGGAAATCTTATGGGAAGCCCGAAAAAACTTTAACGGAATGTATGGCTTCCTCGATTTACCGGATAGCCCTTTAACAAACCTGCTCAAAGAAATTTACGAAACCTACGAGAAGCTTCTGAACTCAGAGCCATCCTATTCATGGGCTACCCTCCTTCAAGCCATTCATGAAGAAAGAAAATCTTACTCCGAACGCAAACAGCCACTAATAGTAGATGGAAAAGAAATGAACTGCCCTGAAGACTTTTTTCCTTATATGAACGCTATTTTGAAGGAGTATGAACTCTTCTACGGAGAAAATGTGATGGAGCAATCTTGGGAAACAGCGTGAATTCCCGCAAGCATACACCTAGCCCCACCTCCACCAGCACTTTCGATAGTCTGTAGGGAGGTGGAAAGTATTTTTGTATTCTTCTCAAGAAGCCTAAGTTGTTGCTTTGTATAAGCTTTTCTAGCCTGCTCGGACATAAGCAGAAGCACCTCACCGTTATGATTGGATACTTCCAGAATATTCGCACAAAAACTTTTCATCTGATCCAAAGAGATCAAGAGCACTTCATGACCTGTTTCTCTCAATGATGAAAGGATTTTCTCTCTTTCGCCAAAGTCAGGAACGACTTCCAAACAAACAACAGCACAGCTTTCTCCCACGTGCATCATAACGTTTGTGTGGTAAATGGCTGTAAGCTTGGCATCAACAGCTCTAAAACTAATTGCCTCATATTCCAAATATTCACAAAGTTCCTCAAACAATCCCTGATCCGTTCTCGCTGATAAGCAAGCATATGCTCGCTTATGGGGATAGTCAAAGACCACACTTCCCGTACCTTCCAGATAACGCCCCTCAGAAGCATAATGTCCAAGATCATGATGATCTGTTATTTGATAATGGCCTTTTATGAAATCAATAATGTCGCTTCTCCTCTCCAACCTCCTGCTTTCCGTCGCCATTGGATAAGTGAGTATTTTTCCATCTGGATGTACAGATAACCAATTATTGGGATAAATACTATCCGGAGTATGAGTCTCAGAATTATCTTCGAAAGTGTGAACGAGAACATCATGAGAGCGCAAGATCTTCACATAATTGTCAAACTCTTCCAAAGCCCTGCTCTGAATCTCCCCTAAGGACAAGCCATGATCCTTTTTCTGGAATGCATTCGTTGATAGAGTTTCCAAGTTCCCACAAAAAGAAACTGGGCGAATCATTAGAACAGAAGTACAAGCCTGTAGACCTTTATTTGAAATCATTTTCCCCCGAATTAATTCCATATGGATTATTTTAATTTTCTTGAGCTCATATTAATCTCATAGCATTCTTTCAAGTCTGATTTTTTAACACAAGAGGGGAACTGATGCCTATATTCAAACGCACAGAGAAAAAGGACTGGGACTGGAGAGTAGAAATAAGACACTTTCTCCTACTTGCAATAACCCTCGGTTTATTAGCCCTCCATAGTATGGGGAAAATTGATGACCTCCTGGATTACTTGGGAAAAGAGGAACTTTCTATACAAAATAAAGAATACCTTGCCAATGCGGAAAAGGAATCTATTAAGTCTTTTGTGGTCTTCACAGGATTAAAATCCGGCATCTCCATAATTCAAAGCAGTAGCGTCGGAATCTCCTTTTTTGTAGACGTTCAAGTTCAGGTAGGAAAGGTACTAGAATCGTTGAAAGAGTTAGTAGATTACGCCTGGATCGCCTCATTATTAAGTATGGTGACCCTTCATTCTATGGAACTCTTGTTAGAATGGTCAGATCTTCTAACGACTCCCTCCTTTTATCTCTTTTTGTTCTTCATGGCTGCACACAGTATCACCCTCATGTTTATTCCAAAACTCACTCTTTACTCTGCCAAAGCTACAGAATTGTTATTCTTCTTGGTCATCGCAACATACATACTTACACCTGCTTCCATATACGCTGGATTTCGTACTTCCCAATACATTACCTCACCAGTCGTAAAAGAAATCAGAGCAGAGGTAAGCACTGAGCATAAGGAACTTTTTATTCAAAACAAAGCAGAAGGAATAAAAGATCAAGCACATCGGGCTATAACGACCTACTCAGAAATTTCAGGGAACCTCGATAATAAACATGCCCACCTTGCGACTTATGTCGTCAAACACATCGCCGTCACCATTTTTGACGTTTTTCTCTTTCCCGCCACCTTCTTCTTACTTCTTGCCATCTTCTTCAAAAAAAGCATGACTGTATTCTTTTTGAAAACGAATACCTCGCAGCTGGCTTCAGAGCTCTCTGAATCAAACCGCAAAGTCTTCGATACCAAGTAAACAACAGCAATTCCCGGTGTTATTTTTAGACCTTGAAAAAGCTACCCCCCCCCTCTTTTCTCTCGAGAAGGGGGGGGTAAAATCATTTCCGCAGCAAATTTTTTTGTTTAAAATTTTTCCTTAAATGCCTCAGAGTCCATTGTGAGCCTCTTTTTGTTTTTTTAGAGTGTCTTTTTTAATTTATAACACCTTTATTATCAACGTCAAAAACACCGGGAATTGCTGAGTAAACAATGATGTTTCCAGTCTTTCCTGTAATGACGACATGCAAATTCTCATCTCCAATGGAGAAGCCTCCATTGGAGATGAGAACATGCAAGCGATTGTTTCCCGCCTGGTAGTGAAGATAAAAGCACTAATAGAAGTAACCTCCACAGCAGAAAACCTTAACTTTGACCAGGCCTCACTACAAAAAACCATCACGTATTTTTTACTTTCTAAACTCTCTCGCCTGACAATAAATCATTTCGACCGCAATGAACTCGAAGCCTACAACAATATCTTGAGGTATATCGATTCTGACTACTCTCAATTAGATAAGGAACTAAAAAGTAGAACCCAAAGCCTGTCTGAAGCCAGAGAAAGCCTCGAAAAAAACCGGAAAGAAATTAGCAAAATAAAAAGCTGGCAAGATAGCTTTTTAGCATCCGAAAAAGAAAGAGAACTTAAAAGTACCCCTCAAATTATAGGAGAGAGCCATACGAAACTAAAGGCTTTCCAAAAAAGGGAGGAGTATCTCTCTGAAAAAATCGTTCAACTCAATGAAACCTCTATCAGCACCCGCACTCTCATGCTCAGCCATAAAATCCAAAAACCCCGCCTTGCCATAAAGATAGGACTTTAAAAAAAACCAACAAAGGAGCCACCGGATCAAGTTTACTAGCTTCTCTCAACGGTGAAAAGATTGGTGTTTTCAAACCCGAAACCCCTTCAGACCAGCTAGGACTAACACAAAACATTAAACGAATGATTGACTCGACTGTGGGGCAAATTAGTCTGCTAAGTACAGCTCCCATGGCACAACCTAAGGGTGAAGTTGCGGCTTTTCTTGCTGACATAACCTTTGGGTTTAACATGGCGCCTTGTACCGTAATGACTCAAATTGAAAATCAAAGCGGTGCCTTTCTAGAATTCCTCCATGGGTATCAAGAAGCTTCTGAAGTGATGTCACAATTAGAAATGCCCGGTCGGTCTTTCTCCGAAGACGAGAAAACCCTCTTTCAAAAAATGACGCTTTTTGACTTCCTTACTGCCAACCTGGATCGACACGAAGAAAACTGGATGATAAGACTCGGAGACGATGGAGAAATTGTCGACATCAAGTGCATTGACAACGGCAATTGCCTTCCCAGACAAAACCCTGGGTTATCTACTTCCTCACTAGCCATAAAACAATACCTTTGGAAAAACCTAAATATTGCTAGAGAAAAATTCACCGATGCAAGTAAACAATTCATCCTCGATCACCTAACAGACGAACGCTTAAATGCTCTTATTGATTTGTATAAAGAAGGTGCACATGGACTTGAAGTGGACTACTTTGACAATGGGATGGAACTTTTATTGCGCCAGCGTTTTGAGATCCTTAAAAAAATCCCTTCAGAAACAGGTCCACTCTCAGCAAAAGAACTCGGCGAAATTCAAGAAATCGAAACACCCTGACCCACAAAATAACTTAAACCTCCTATGCCCACTATGACGACCGCCCTCCTCGCTCCTAGCTCAAGCTCAACAAACGATTTGTACCATACAAGAGAAAATACATGGTGGAGAAGGATATGTACGGATACCTCCTCCAACTGCAGGTGCCGCCTAGGAGACCTTCTCGAAAAATATACCGACCTCATATCAAGCGTCACTATCTTAGCTGTCGACATCATTTTCCTAATCGGAGAAACAGTTCCAGGCTTTCCTCCAAAGATCACGAATGTTTCATTTTTTACACTCAATTTTATTGGGCTTGTCTCACTAAATTTTCAGGCAAGTCTTCTGCATAAAACCATTGGTGACTTTGCTCTCGCAAAGAAAACTCGGAACCAAACAATTTTAATAAGTTCTGCTGCAAAGGTAGTCTATATTGCTTCAGGAATAATCTTAACAGTTAGTGGATGTGTTGCATCCATCACAAGAATGACCCATCACAATGACATTACCGATGAACTATACTCTATAAGCAGGCCGTGGGGGGTTAGCTCTATCGTACTAGGTATAGGAATAGATTTTTTCGAATACTTCACAAACAAAAGTATCATCGGACAGCTCAAAAATGGTCTCTCCGACGTAGAACTGCATACTATCAAGCATTTATTCACATCCCCCTCTATAGCACTGCCTGAAAATACTTTCGGCAGCCAGGAAGCCGCCTACATCAGAGGGCGTATGGACAAAGACACCTGGAGAAAATTCTCACAAGATATTCAATTAATCGAAGACAATAATATTCATAAAATAAAAGGTCTTATCTCACACGTAGCCCTAAAAAATATAGAGACACAACAATTCGTTGCCAAAGCAAACATCGTCCTACACTTTGCTGGAGATGTCGGAATGGCTGTCGCCGACCTCTACCCAGGCACCGCCATACAAGCCGGAATCATAACTACATTCTCCTCCCTATACACCACCAAACTTATTATCCAAAAAGTTCAGCAAGCAAAACAACGAAATGAAAGCTCACAAATTCTAGAAAATGAAGTCTTAAGTATCAATCAAGTCTAATGCCTATTCGAAACACAATAAGGTCAACGTAGAAAAGAAAAAAGAAAGAAAGAAAGAAAAAATGGGGTTTTACCCCAAACCCCACCAAAGGGCCAGCCCTCTGGACTCCCCTTTAGTTGTCTTACACCGTAAGCGAACTGAAAAAGCTACAATACACTTTAAGCTCCTCTATCTTACTCATTCTCTGTACTCGATGAACTCCGTTCCTCTCGCAAGCAGTCAGCACCATTGTTCCAATGATACTGAAAAGCCCGGCTTCGCCGGTTGACGATACCTGTCAGAATATGAACTTAAGCTAACTTTGTCTGATCATTCGTATTAGTTCAGGTATCGTCACACCACCGCAGGTGGAAGTTTTCAGCGTCATTGGAACAATGATGCTGACTGCTTGCGAGAGGAACGAAGTTCTTCGAGTACTGAAAAAAGAAGAGTAAAGAAGTACCTGATATATTTTCCTGATTTTTCAATTCGCCTACGGTGTAAGGCCACTACACAGGAGCCCAGAGGGTTAGCCCTTTGGTGGGGTTTGGGGTGAAACCCCATCCTAAGCATTTTTTTTATATGTTTCAATTTACAAATATTTCAAACAGGGATATTTATTTCTGATGCTCATTTGTGCCAAGGTGGCAAATTACAGATGTGTAAGTAAATTCTTTGATGATCACAGAAAATTCCAGGAGATCCCCTATGACTTTTACAAGTGCCACAGAACGTCCAGGAGGAGGAGGAGTACATGCTCACTCAAGTTCCCTTTTGGTGGAAGCCGCAACAGAATCTCATGATAAAGTGCAAAATACTATTAGTCCGCTAAGTAACCGTACTATCTCATTACTTGATGGTGCTGAAGTTGCTCGAAATGTCGTAACTCACAAACGCAATCCAATGCATAGCTTAAAGGCGATTCCCAACTCCAGCCTTCCACGTATGACAGGAGCTACTATGATTGGCTCCCCTGCTGAAGATGACCATGTAGAAGTCACCCTTCATCTACGCTACCGTGAATCACACCCAGAATTGCCCACCATGACAGAAGCCCATGGAAAGCCACAAACTGAAAGAGTAACACTCTCCGCAGAAGAATTTGCACGAATATACGGAGCTGACAAAAAAGACATAAAATTAGTAGAGAAATTTTCTCACGCTCATGGGCTTTCTATTGTAGAAGCGTCTGCCGGAGAAAGGATCGTCGTCCTCTCAGGTACTGCTAAAACTATCAATAAAGCCTTTGGTGTTTCCCTAAAAAACTACTCACATTCTAATGGCGAATATCGTGGACACTCAGGTCCTGTCCACTTGCCTGAATCTCTACATGGTATTATAGAGGGAGTCTTTGGACTGGACACTCGCCCCGTTTTCCAACCAAAGTTTCGCTTCGCTAGTGAAAGTCAAACTCGTGAAAGAAAATCTTTTTTACCCACAGACCTTTCTAAAATATACAATTTCCCCAAAGACTCTCTTGGAAAAGGCCAGTCGATAGCTATCATAGAGCTAGGTGGAGGATATGATCCTGAAGTCCTCACAAAATACTTCACCGAAGACTGCGGATTAGAAACTCCTCCAAATGTGACCAGTGTTTCTGTAGCTGGCGGTAAAAACGATCCCGATGGCCCAACAAGAGATGCCGATGGAGAAGTCTACTTAGATATTGAAGTCATAGGTGCCGTAGCTCCTGAGGCTGACATCGTTGTTTATTTTGCCCCGAATACCACAGAAGGATTTCTCCGTGCTGTAAAAAAAGCAGCCCATGATCCATTACATGACAACTCTGTGATATCCATAAGCTGGGGTTCTCCCGAAGCTGTCTGGAACCAAAGGGACTCTCAAAACAATCCCTATCGCACATCCTTTGATCAAGCCTTTAAAGAAGCGGCTACTGTACGCAATGTAAGTGTTTGTGTAGCCGCTGGAGATGCGGGTGCAAGTGATGAGAGGCCTCATCAGGATAATAAAGCAAACGTAGACTTCCCCTCCGCCTCTCCCTATGTACTTTCTTGCGGAGGTACAAAACTTGAAGCCGCTGATCATGTGATCAAAAGCGAAGTCGTCTGGAATAATGTCTATGGAGGAGCAACAGGTGGTGGAATCAGTGAGCTAGAGGAGCGTCCAAGCTACCAAAATGCTGTTCATATGCCCGTAAACGTAAACACGGGAAAAGACTGGGGACGAGGGGTGCCCGATGTTTCAGGTGTCGCTGATCCCTCCACAGGATATGAGATTCGTCTTAAAGAAGGAATGGGTGTCATAGGCGGAACGAGTGCTGTGGCCCCTCTTTGGGCAGGATTGATTGCACAGCTCAATCAAAAGATGGACACCCGTTTGGGTTTCTTAAACCCACAACTATACCAGATAGGTGAGTCCCGAGGCGCTTTCCATGACATCACGCAAGGTGATAACGAGGTGAGCTCAACGCCTGGGTATAAGGCCACAGAAGGCTGGGATGCTTGTACAGGATGGGGAAGTCCCAATGGTGAAAACCTGGCAACAGCCCTACAAGCTGTCCGCCATACCTCTCCAGCGGTCACTAGTGATGAAAGCTGGCGCTGGTTTGGATGGTTCAGAGCTTAAAAGAATATCGCGGTAGAGCTCTAAGGATTCCTTAAGAGCTCTACCGCTTGATAATACTTTGAATTATGCTTCCTTAGACATAAGGAAAAGACCATAGAGAGTGAGCTCTGGGTCAAAGAAGTCGACACAATGGGAAAGGTCTCCCTTAATAGCGTCACCAAAAGTATTTCTCATCTCAGAATTTTCTTCGCTGGTATCAGAAAAGACCCCGCCCGTAGCAACAACGGTTACATCTTCACCCGGAAACCATTCTTTCCTGGTTTCATCTACCAAATGCTCTATACCTCCGATGGAGCTCCAATAAATGCCACTGCGAATACATTCCGGGGTATCCAATGTAGAAGATTTTTCAGGCTTATATACCGTAACACGGGGTAAAGCATAAGTCTTTTCATGCATGGCTACAGAACTCATATTCATCCCTGGGGCAATAGCTCCACCAAGAAACTTCCTGTCATGTGAAACTGCCTGAACCGTAATGGCGCTTCCCACATCAACGACGATACAGTTTCCTGGAAACTTATCCAATGCTCCGTATGCATTAGCGAGGAGATCAGTCCCAATCCCACTAGGATCCACCCTTTGGAATTCCAAATTCAACTTGCTCTTGTTGATAAATTTGTATGGAATGTTATTTTTCTCCAAGACATAAGCTACCGGGTAACTAACCCTCCGGTTAACACTACCTATAGTCGCATCCGTAATATTTGAGATGTGGTCTTCCAGAAGGGTTTCCAAATTATCAACAAAATCATCAGTTTCAGCAACACGGATTTTCTCCACCATCTTGTCGCCATCGAAAAAGGCTCCGACCATATGAGAATTGCCAATATCAATAATTAAAGAAGAAGCCAAAAGTGACCCCGATACTAATAAGTTTACAAGCATGAAACTACTCCTGTTTGTTCAAATAAAGCAAAACTATACACGTTGGCTTACTAAGAAAGAAAGCATGACAGTATACTCTATGAAA
>JBLFWS010000060.1:0-16881 GCA_047611865.1 Chlamydiales bacterium | reverse complement strand
TATCGACGATCACAGCGTAAGAGTTCCTGTACTTAATGTTTATATTTTGACAGCCAAGGTTTCCTCCTGCACAAATTCCAAGATAGTTGGTATTTCCAGATGCGATACGGTTTTTAAGCAGTGAAAAGAGGCATTGTCTTTTTTTTAGCATGGAACTTGCAATCTGGATACTGTGGCCGCCTGGGATCATCACGGTAAAACGATGTTGTTCTCCTCTGCTGTTACTAAGTAATCTATCGATGTAGCTGGAGTCAGAAAATTGATAAATACTACTTGAAGGTAAATGAGTATCTTTTAATCGATTGACGAGACCAGAAGCCGAAAGTGGATTCACTCCATGTCCTGTATAAACAATAGCGGCGTTGCTTGAGTCTTCATGACGCGTATATTCAACAGAGGAACAGCATAGGAATGAAGTTTTCATAAAAGTTATCCTGATTATTACAAATTGTATTGGTTATAGTATGTTTAGTTCTTAAATGGAAGTTTAGAGGGGGCTCACCGGGTTTAAATTTTATGGAATAGTGCCTCACAGAGAGGATTATAATCAGAAATATGCGCGTAGTGATAGGAAGAATTGATTGGGATAGAGCGTGAATTAGCTTCCACTTTGACCAAAACTTTGGAACCACCCAAAGTCGAGATAAAGATCTTCTTGAGCATTGTATTCCCAGGTATTAACCAAGCTCGCAGAGGGGTCTGTCAGATTGCTGACTACTTGACTACTCCATGAGAGAAGGGGTGTGATTGTATAGCTCATACCGGGAATAAGGTAGTGTTTGCGTAAAAGGTACGTGCCTCCTTCATTATAGTCCACCTGAAAGCTATTCGCTATTGGGTCTACTGAAGAGCTGGCACCTGCTCCGTTGAAATGGTATTCCACGGAGAGGTAGAGAACGCCATTGTAGGAATAATCGAGGCCTGTGGTTCCACTAAAGTAGTTTCGGCTGACGATACCCGGTGTTTGGGTGTCGGTGATTGTATAGCCAGCTTCCGGCTTGACCTAATGACCTTTGGAGGTCGAAGCCCAAGAGGATATTTTTTTTGAAAAAAGCCACTGTCCCAATAATGTCTGTTTGGGCTGCATAGAAGTGAACCCTTAAAAAGGCGGCGTTTTCCTTCATGGCCAGATTCCTACCTCCGATAAATCCCATATCTAAATCGGAGAGGTCTCCTAAAGGAATGATAACCCGTAGAGCATCTACCCCTACACGCTCTTCTTTATTGAGAGTATCGAAAGTATAGGGGGTTAGGACATCTGCAGCAAATGCACATGGTAGAGATAAGGAGCAAAAAACTATTAGGCATAGTTGTCGAAATTTACTCATCAGATTCGACCCTACCATCTTGAAGACAGATAATTCGTTTTGCGCGCTCGCGGATCATTCTGTCGTGTGTGGAAAAAATAAAGGTCATCGCTTTTTCTGCGTTGAGCTTCTCCATAACAGTTAAAAGTTCCTGGCCTGTGGTGGAATCCACATTAGCTGTGGGCTCGTCAGCAAGGATAATGTTAGGCTCGGCAACCATAGCCCGGCAAATAGCGACTCTTTGTTGCTGTCCTCCAGAGAGCTGATGTGGTTAGCGGTTTCCATACCCTCTAATCCGACATCCTTAAGAATAGCTCTTACGCGATCCTTTCTCTCATCTGCAGATATGCCTTGTAAGAGCATGACGTATTCTGTGTTCTCTTCTACATTGAGCACGGGAATAAGGTTAAAAAACTGAAAGATAAATCCGATATGATCGCGGCGAGTCTGTGAGAGTTTTCTTTGGCTCATGGTGTCGATATTTGATCCAGATAGTGCAACGTGCCCCTCGCTTGGAGTATCCAGACCTCCAATCATATTCAGAAGAGTGGTCTTTCCCGAACCTGATGGGCCAACGACTGCGATAAATTCTCCACTGTTTATACTGAGGTTAACTTTGTCCAGAGCTGTGACCAGAACTTCACCCTGGCGGTAAACTCTTGTGAGATCATGAGTCGTAATGAGGTCTTTTTGTGCGTGCATGGGTTTATCCTTTTACTTGCATGGCTTTCACAGGCGATATTCTGGCAGCTGTCAGGGTAAAGGCTACAATGGACAAGGGAAAGTAGGTGATTTGTTTCCAGAGGAAAATGGGGTAGATAGATTCGCCAATGGTCAAACCTGCGATGTCAATGCCTGAATAGTTGATACCGGTAATTTGCAGGACCGTCAAAAGAGGGAGCGCAATCAAAAGTCCTATAGCAGAACTTAGCAAGCCTAAGCTCCCTGATTCAACCATAATGAGAGTAAAAAGCTGAAGGGGCGTAGTCCCAATGGAGCGCAAAATTCCAAATTCGTGTATTCTTTCATAAATAGACATGAATAAGGAGTTCGTAATAATTAGTGCTACTAAGGAAAAGAGAATGGAGCTGACGATATAAATAGCATATTCCGAAAGATTGAGTATGGCCCGCAAGGCAGGGGCAAGTTCTATCCAGTTTTGTGCGTCATTGTCTCCTTTGGATGCTTCTTTCCAAAAGGAGAGGTCTTTCTGAGAGGCTTTATTAAAGTCTTTGAACTTCAAAGCGACCTCATGGATATTGGGACCGATGTTGAGCAGTGTTTGCCCTTGTGCCAATGAAACAAATCCTACCCCACCATCTACAAACTCTTCTCCCAGGTGAAAGATTCCACCTACTATAAAAAGATCTTGTGCGAGCTCTCCGGTTTGGGATTGAGAAACGGTCACGACGACATGATCTCCTTCGCTCACTTCTAATAGATCTGCTGTGCTGCTTCCAATTACAAGAGTCTTTTTTTCTCCTATATACTCTCCAGCAATCAAAGTTTCGGGTATGCGGGAAAGTTCGCGCTCTTTGTCAGGGTCTATACCGTAGAGAGTTATTGGAGCCAGATTTTTTGGAGAGCTAATCATTGCGGGGGTGATAATGCGTGGGGAGTAAGCAGCCAAGCTATCACTATCATCGAGAAAAGAGAAAAGCTCTTTAGGATTATTAATAACGTCATCGACCTCAAGAGATTCCCGGTACCTTTGGTGATGGATCTGTCCATGTCCCAGAAGAGTCTCCGTAGCTTTGGTGGTGATGTTCTTAAACATACCTTCCATAAAGGCATCCTGAAGTATGAGGGCGCTAAGGCCTATGCCAATTACGAAAGTCGTCAGCAGAGTGCGTTGCTTGTTACGGAAGATGTTTCGCCAACCCATTTTTGACAAGATGCTCATGTCGGATTTTAAAATTCTTGTATTCTTGTGATTCAGCAGGAAGAGCTTATTGATTAATTCTAAACGTTAATGTATACTCTTGAGGCTTTTGTAATTTAATATTTAAAAAAAAAGAAAGGATTGTATGACAGCTTGTTCAGTAAGTTCAACTAAGCCAATAGATACTTCGGTAAGAGATTTAAACAGCAATCAAAGAATCGTCCAATGGGAGGGTAGAGAAATATCTGTTCCTCCTTCCGCTCCTATCTTACCTGAGTGGTTGACACTTGGTCATGTTTGTAAAGGTTGCAAAAATAAAGAAAAAGTTTTCACTGATTCAAAGAATGTCCGTACGTACCTATATGTATCCCCAAGACCCACCCCAACAAAGACTGAATGGCATAAAACTTGTCTGGACTGTGCGATCTCTAAGCATAATAATTCGATTAAGCGAAAAAGCGGAGAGATCCTTTCTGTAGATACTAAAAAGCCAAGTTCATCGAGAAAAAAAAGGAAACTCAAAGCAAAAGTTCAAAAGAAAGAAATTAAAGCAGAAGTAAGGCTTGCTCCGTTGAGAACAACAACTGTTGATCAAACGAAATATTATTTCTGGAATGATCCCTTAGTAAAAAATGAGCTTGCAGAAATACCAATGACTCCCCCTTCCAATGAAACAATTGTAGGTGATGCAGAGTGGGAAAAGACAATAGATATTTTTGAATCATATTATTTAGGGAAAGGGTACCTGAATGAGAATTTTGGAAGCATCGTCCAGGATTCTAAGAGTTTGCCATTTGCTTCTGAAACTTCAGAAGATGACTTGTCGACTAATGTGTCGGAGGCTGAAACAGTTGTCACTGATGAATCAGTACTAGATCCTTTTCTAGCCCCAAGTACGCCACTTCAACTTATGAATATCCCAGACATGGGAGATGACAAAGCTGTATTAAAGGATCTCGATTTCAGTGCGGATGATTTCTTCGCATAAATTATTCGTTTAGCCATCAGTTCTTTCGGGGGATATATTAACCCCGAAATGCTGGAGTATTTCCAACATAAGAGGATTCTTTGTGGAATGAGCGATGTCAAGAATGCTGTCTCCATCATTTGTTCTAAGGCTTTTATTAGCACCCCTATTTAGTAGATGCATTATGGTGCCGGTTCTTTCTTTTTCGATGGCAAGATGTAGGGGGGCATAGCCATAATCATCCACACAGTTAATGGTGGCTCCTTGCTTTATTAAGAGATCGATCCCTTCAGTTGAACCAGCTGCTGCTGCCAAAAGTATGGGGGTGGTTCCGTCATCCGTAGGCTTTGTAGCATCAGCACCCTTATTCAATAAAAGAGATATAGCTCGAACTTGTCCTGTCTGGGCTGCGAGGTGCAGGGGGGTATAGCCACCAGCTCCACTTGTGTTGACATCAGCATCCATGGCAAGTAGCTGTACCAAAGATTGTAGATCGCCTTTTACCGTTGCTAAATGGAGTGCTGAAAGCCCTTGTCTATCACGGGCATCCAGGTCGATATTTCTAGTGAGAGAGAGCTCTAGAACGACCGGGAAGTACCCATTTTTGACCGCTGTATGAAGCAGGGGGTCTCCCGCATTGTTATGCTCTGTAAGGTTGACACCTTTTTCTATGAAGGTATGAACAATATTTCTTCTGTTGCTAAGGATTGCTGTCCTGAGGGGGGTATTTCCTTTCTTGTCCGGAATGCGGGGATCTACACCCTTACTGAGCAAAGTGAGGGTAGCGTTAAGGTTCCCCTTTATACAGGCATAGTGTAGCGGTGTTTTTCCCGAGTGGTCTTGCGCGTTTATTGAGGCCCTCGAATTGAGTAAGATCTCGATGGTCTGAACATTTCCTGAATGCGCGGCGAAGTGTAATGGGGTGTGTCCTTGATGAGTTGATAGGGTAGGGTCTGCCCCATGATTAAGGAGGGCTTGGCTTGTTTTGGCATTTCCCTTCATTGTAGAGATATGGAGGGCAGTTCGAAAATCCTGATTGAGTTCGCTAAGGATTGTTGGGTCATGGTCAAGTAACACTTTAATTAGATCAACGGTATCGTATTCTGCGGCTACATGGAGGGCTGTATATCCTTGAGCATTTTTTTTGTGGATGTCTGCATCAGCATTTAGCAAAATTTGACTAGCTTTTACATCTTTGTGCATAGCAGCTAGGTGGAGTGCTGTAGCGCCTTCGTAAGCCTTATGGTCTGGATTTGCACCATGACTTAACAAGATCTCCATAATCTCGGTATGACCTCTAAAGGTTGCAGAATGCAAAGGTGATGTTTTCGTATTATCTCTGTCGAAGACCTTGGCATTTTTTTTAATCAGTGCTCGAACGAGGTTTTTCCTGCCAAAATAACAGGCGACATCGAGTGGAGATTTGCCTTTATTGTTTACCTTATTGACGTCTGCACCGCGCTTGATTAAATCCAGAACGATGTGTGGAGGGGATTCTACCAGGGCTATATGAAGAGGGTCTACCAAGTTGAAACTCTCTTGAGAGCCAATATCGAGATTTTTCTGTAGAGTTTTGGCCAGCGTAGCTTTCATGCGAGGTAGCTCAGCATCAGAAATGACTGTTATCCCAAGAGAGATAGCTTTTTTATTGGAGTCAAGGGATGTCGTTAAATCCCTGGCGAGTTTTTGAGCCGCTTTTTTACCCCCTGTGTCCATTTTAAATACTTGAGGACGTTTTGAAGTATTAGGGTTGTATAAAAAACATTTTCCTTCTTTATAGAAAATTCCAAAGGAGTGGTCCAATGTGCTTAAACTAAGAAATTTAGTTTCGTTTGGGGCGAACCTGAAGATTTGGTGGAGTGTACTTTCCAGGGAAGGGTAACTTTTTGTATGCTTATCATAGGGAAAAGAAGAGGTGAACTCGAGGCAGCGGGTGAGTTTGTGAATGGATTTTTGATCCGTAACGGCCTTGAGAGATTTTAAAGCTTCTAATTGGGAGCCACCCTCATAACCACCATGTAAATAGAGGATGTCATTACATAAATGTTCTAATTTGAGTTCCTCATCACTTAACTGGCTATATGTTTTTTCTTCTATATCTTCATCAACAGTAACTTCTCTGGTAATAGCATCGGTAACACGGGAAAAAAAAGTTTGTTCCTGATCAAGAAACTGATAATAACAGTAGAGCAGAGTTAAGCCATGACAAACGCCATTCTCAATATCTTCTGGGTTTGTTTTCGGATTTCTTTGTTTCAGGTAAGTGTTTAGCTTAGGGATGAGGTTTTCCTGATTGAGTCCATACCGTTTTTCTACAAGGTCGATGCGGACTTTTTCGTCAGAAAGATTGTATTTACCGAGGACTTCTTCTAGGTCCTTGCAGTCACCAAGAAGTTCTGTAAATAGATGGGTTGCTTTTGTTCTTACACAAGACTTTATATGAGAAACCTTTTCCTTGAGTTCCAGGATAGTTTCTTCACTGAAATAGGAGCCGTTGCTGAGAAATTGCATTTGAGCTCCTATGACAAGATCAACGAGTTCTTCTGTAGCTCCTTGTAGTTTCTTCACTTCTTTTGGATCATTAAGCGTTTGAGAAGTAAAATTCTGGAGTATGTCGATACTCCTGTGGTGAATTTGAGGCAATGGCAGCTCCTCTATTATGTATAACGGTTTTGCTCACAAACTTTGAGTTTGTGAGCAAGCTCGGTATAAACACATTTACATACATCATTCTAACTATCGGAATATCCACTGTTCGAGTTGATGGACTTTATAGGACTGAGATCAAGTGATTCAGAGGCCATCGCAATTTAATTTCATAAGTAATTCAATAAGAGTGGCATAAGAGCTATATGTAAGTTCGCAAAATTTTATTTCAAAACAGCACATCTTCTTCGGAGTTGTCGTGCTTAAAGTGATATCAAGTGAAAGCGAGTCGAGAGCAAATAGATCAGAATAATCAGCAACTAGATCTTAATAAGGCTGCTCATCGGGGAGATGCGAGCTTAACGGATTTGAACGATCTACTGGAAGGGTTTTTTGAGGATAGTACTTTTCAGTTAGATGAGAATCCCGAGGGCGCAGAGCACCAACTTAGGCAAGAGATTGCCCAGTATGATAACATTATTGAGTCCAGGGATGAAGTTGAGGGTATGAAGTTAAAACTTCCTTGCGTTCCATTCAGAAGAAAGACTGCAAAAAGTAAGCAAGCGACAGTTCTAGAAAGTAGACAAGAGAAGGGATTAGTTCACAGAGATGTGGGACTCCATGAGTTACAAAAAGGTCATTTCATTAAACGTCTTCTAGGAGATCAGTATATGTCTATTCCTCCGCCCTTTCAACCTTGAAGTGCGACAAATAGTCTAAAGAAAAATGGCCAGACATGGCTAAGACCTCTATAGTAATTTTTACTACAAAATATTCTATGGAGAAATTATGCCCGAAGACTACCATAGCTAGTAAGGGGGCGCTTGTATCGCTGTCACACTCGGTAGCAGTAATATCAATTACTTTGACCCGAGGGGAGGGCTCGGAATCCGTATATCCGTTAGTAGAAGACTGCGAGGACAAGGATGCATCGGTGGAAATAGTACCTAGGGCATCGAAGTCAGAGTCAATCAGAGGCTTTTTACTTTGGAGATCAAATAAAAGATTGACCTCCTGCCGATTTGCTAGACTAATTATTTCAGCCATTTTCAGTCCTATTTGTCTTCTTAGGTTATCTAATACTTTATCCGAAGATAATTAAGGCGGATTAAACTTATTGTTAATAAGAATCTAAAATTAAGTAAAGGTATAGTAAAAAACATTAAATTCCTTTACAGTTCCCCCTGTTTTCATGACATTTACCCTAGAATTAAGGAAATCATGTCTTTTTGCAGCGGATGGGATACAAGCTTAAGAAACCTTGGCAGAATTCAAGATGGTCAACTGATAGACTTTGACCAAAATGGACTTGTTTCCGAACCCTACAACAAAGGAATGACCGCCAGTTTATGGAGAACTGCTAGCTGGCTCGGAGGGGTAAGTAAAGGTAGAGATGACCTCCTCAAAATATCCAGAGTATTTGATGAATCTGCCACTCAATTCAATAGAGACCCAAATATTATTGAAAATTTTTCCGGAGCCATGGAAGGTGTTTTAGTCCTAAGTAGAACTTATGAAGTCGATGGAAAAGATAATGCTGTTGCGATGTTACAAATTATTCATCGTGGAGCTCAGGACTTATTGAATAGCTTGCAAGCTCCCTCAGAAAGGTGTTCATCCGTACCTATTTTGATTCAACCTCGACTAAATATATCCGAGCGTGTTAGAAAGAAAAGCGCGGAACTGCGTGAAGAAGATCTCTCAGAATCTTTCGAGACAGATTTCACTTTGGGAACATCTCCAGCCCAGCAGGCTTTCGCCGTAGCCCATCATGGTTTTCTTGCAACACTATCACCAAAGCTTACTTCGCTGACTCCGCCATTAGCTAAATGTGGCACAAGCATTACGAGTGATGACTTTATTCTGATTGGTGATTTGTCTTACAATGAGGAAAATGCCGTTTTGATGGGGACTCCTCCTGATGGTAAGATGGGCTTTCTTTTAAATTCTGGGCGGATACTAAGGAATACTTCTATTGAAAAAGGTCTAAACATGGCGAGGGGGTTAAAAGATGCTCTCTCACAAGGTGCTGATGTTCTCTCAAAGCAATTTATCGAGAAAGGCCATCCATGGAAGCAAAAGAGATATGAGGTCGTGATCGAGGAGATGGCTAAAGCTTTTCAAGGTGTTAGCAATGAGATAAGTCCATATAGAGTTATGGAGGGGCTCGACCTGTGGAAGAAGGGGCACCCTCAGAAGGCCGGATTTTGTAATCAAGTAATGAGAGCCCTCTCAAAGATTACCGTTACGGAAAGAGATTTCGACTTTCGAGCTCAATATTATGATTTTGTCCAAGAACTGCGAAAGGCTTGTGAAGAGCCTGAATTTGTTCTCGCTTTAGCGAAGGGATGTTTAAGCGAAGTCGATGTATTTAGCCCAACAAACGTTCTATTGAATCTCTGTCATGTCCGATATGGAGAGGTACAGATATTTTCTTTTTGTGAGTCACTGGTGGATTCTGTATTAGATTCAGCAAGAGTTCAGGTTGATTGCAATGAGGAAGATGTAGACAGCATTCAAGATCATGACTTCGATCGGATCGATAAAATGCCAGGCGGCATAGGAGCTAGACGTATAGCTGTGCAAAAGGGAATGTTTCAGGGTTCTAGTAATCTCAATTTTGATCCCAATATGCAGTGTAATATACCCTATGTCTTAGCTGATGTAGACTTGTTGATGGCGGATCACGGTGAAAAACAGCTGCGTCTGTTGAGAATGGGATCGCCGACAATGGAGGGTTTTCGAGAAGGTGCTGAGGTGACTCCAGATTTTAGGGCTTTTCTTTACGACAGGAAAAGGCAGGATAAAAAGCACGTATACATCAGCTTACAAAGTTCTATTCCGAAACCTTTTTACTTTGGCGATGAAACGGGGAGAAATAAGGCTATACGCGAACTAGAAATTGAATTCCCGGATACTTTCACCTGCGTAATATTGGATCAGAACAGTCATTTTTATGAACATCCTGGGCAAGGTGATAATTCGGCAGAAGCTTTTAAAGACGAATTCATCGGGAAGATGCTTGGGCAACCTGAAGTTACAGGATTTTATTTTCCTGCAAAATGGAAGTCGGAGCCTGGTTTCCGACAGGAATTGAAATCCCTATTTGATAAGACTCATACTCTTGTTTTCTCAGATGGAGAAGCTCCTAAGGGAACTCTGACAGTTCAGGAAAAGAAAGACTTTATCGAAATCTACTATGCCTTTTTGTCCCTTCATATCTTGCAGAAATCGGGGGCTGATTCTGCAAATATCAGCTGTAAGGACGCAATCGACAGGGCAGCCAAAACGAATACTCTTTTGTTGAAACTCATAATGATTATGCAGGGGAAGGGACAGGACTCTGAATCAGGGCGTATTCTAAAAAAGACGGCCCATGCTCCTGCGCTGATGGTAAAAAAGCAGGCCATCATTGGCGGAAGAAGACGCAGGCTTATTTCGGCTTTAACAGTTTTAAACGATAGTTCCATTCAGGAAAGAATACGCGCTGCGGCCCAAAATGAAAATTTCGGTGTAAATTCCAATGCAGGCGTCCACGTTCAACGCTCAGAAGGGCAATCAGTGGCTGCTCTTTTTCAGGAAAGGTAAAGTCTAAAAATCAATATCTCGAATGGAGGATTGCTGTTGGAAAACACAGCAATATCTTTGAGGCATTTTGTCATTGCAGTGAGAAGAGAAAGGGTTGCGGGAGATAGGGGTCTTAGCTTGCGACCAACTTTCGGGAGAATCACAAGTGTGATCCTCAACTCCCTTTTTCTGGATAGTACAGATATGGATTTTGAGAGACTCTCCAGAATCAATAGAGCAGTTGCTATGCTTCCAAAGGAGGCCCCAACTTCTCTAAAACCAATAGAAGTCTGTATGGTGAGGCCATCTGAGGACATAGATAAGATGGCCGTTCAGGAGATTAAATCTATGGCGAGAGCACTTCGCTACCTTATAGGGAGATTAGGGAACGAGGAAGAGTCAGGAGGATTGGTGAGTTACCTCCTCTTTGAATCCTCCTACGCCAGTAGTCTTGTAGAGCTGGGCTATCAAGATGCGTTCAGGAAAAAAGGGAAAATCATATTTGCTTAATTGCTTTTATGTTGTTTGTGGGCTAGCTTTTTTCCTTGTTTGGTGAGTTGCCACTTTTCACCCTCTAGAACGTTGGCTTCTTTGTAGGAGCGTACCGGCTCGATAAGGTTAAGGGTAGCGAGGTGTTCGACTATCTCTCTGCCCATCTCAATAAATCTGTAGGGCCCTGTTTTATGAACAACTTGTGTCATTCCTTTGATGTTGAAGTGAAGCTCCGCACCGGGCTTCAAGAGATCAATCAATGCGATTTTTTCGTTATCTGATAGTTCTTCACTTGGTGTAGATTCTGTCATTGTACCCTCGAGCTAGGTTGTTTTCGTTAAGGCGGTGTCATCGAATCTATACTCGATGACACCGATACTCTCGCGAAGTAAGCAATCTGCCAGTCCTTGCCTCACTCCTTCTGATAGCCTTTTGGCTTGACGATATGTCAGTATATGGAGCCTTATTGGTCAAGGTGTCCCAAAAGTCTACAGTAAGTAGCTGCTTTTAATGTTTCAATTTTAAAAAATGATTTTCAACAAGTGCAGGCTCTTTCATTGGGAATAGATCATTTATTTATCCCTGATTTAATAGAGGTTTGCATAGTATCTAGAGAGTCTAGACGCAGCGTGCGTTTCGGATTTCACCATAGGGAGGGAAAATGAAAAAGACTTGGGTAGTTATCGCGAATGGGAGTGAGGGTCGCATTTATCAGGCGAAAAGTAAAATCGACTTCTTGCTCGTTCATACTTTTTCTCACAAGGAATCAAGACAGTTGGGAACGGAGTTGAAATCTGACGGCCCGGGAATGGGCAAAGGTAGTTTTGGTGCAGGACGGCATGCGATGGAGGAGACGACCTCTCCAAAAGAGGTTGAGATGCAGCGCTTTGCAATGGAGATTGCAGACTACCTGGATGATGGGCGTAAACACAACCGTGTCGAGAGGATCTATTTGTCGGCAAGCCCGCATTTCTTGGGACTTTTGCAGAAGAATCTCTCGAGCCATCTCGTGAAAATGGTAACGGAGACCATAGAAAAGGACTTTACCAATGTTTTAGAAGCCGATCTGAGTAAGCATATCAACATAACAACACTGGGTTAAGGGCGTGACTGTTCATTCGATCAATCTAACGACGGCGAAAAAGATCAGATCGTATTCCGTGCATTCGCCGAGAGAGGTGATGACGGTCGTAGAGTAGGTTGACAAAGCGCAGCTTCCCTGGCGTTCTCTCAAAGTAGAAGAACGGGTTACGCCACTAAAGGCAATGGCGTCATTGCTAGAGAGTTCAGAATATCATGTTGCTTTTTTAAGCTACCAATCCTTTTGTGATGGTGGTAGTAATTGACTAATAAGTCTCTTTCTCGGACCCGTTGGACGTCACTGTAATGCTTTGAGATTTGTCTTGGTGTTTATTGATTTTCTGAACTCTGTAAAACCTGCAAAAGCGGAGCGGAATGAATAGCAAAACATTCACGAAAAAAAGCCGGGATGAGATCTTTCAAATTGTGCAGTCTTCAGAAAATGGGCTAAGCAGTGATGAAGCAGAGCAGCGTCTTAAACGTTATGGGCAAAACCAGATTTCTTTTTACCGCACCAGATCCTATTGGAGCATGTTGCTTGAAGAATTTACCGCCCTTTTCCCCCTTCTGCATTGCATTATCTGGTTCCACCATATTGAAAGGAAATGGCAGAATCCTAGTCATAGAAACTGGGCGTTTGACGACTCTTGGGTCCATTTTCCAGCTCTCCCAATCTGTTGAAAAAGATTTGACTCCAATACAAAAAGAGCTACAGGATTTTGTCAAAAAAAATACCTATCTCGCTTTAGGTATTGGATTGCTATTTTTTTGTCTTGGATACGCTATTGGAAATACTTTTTGGACCAATCTCGTTTTTGCAATTGGGATCATCGTAGCCAATGTTCCCGAAGGTTTATTACCTAGCTTGTAGAACCAATCGTCAAAGTGCTTTCGATAATCTTTTTATTCCAAATACATGGATTTTTATAGGGGTTTTTGTGGAGATTCTTTTCATTACCTCTATTATTTATTACCCACCCTTCCGAGATGTCTTCAATACAAGCCCTTTTGATGTAGATGTTTGGCTATTCATATTTACGACACCTTTTATTATTTTTAGCATCGAAGAATTTCGAAAATACCTTATCAGAAAGGGAATAGGGTTTCTTAAGGTTTGAGTTTCTCATTTCACAACTTGCTTATCCTACATAACCCCGACAACGTATTCTTCAGTCTCCATTTCTGCTACATACTTTCCTTTGCTAGCTGCGGCATTTAATACGGCGCGTTTGTATAAGGCCTGTTGCGCGACTTCCTTATTTTCAGCTTTTCCACTCCAAGCTTGCAAAGCTGGAGCTTGTAGGGCTCGACCGTAAGAGAAACTTAAAAGCCAGGGGTTGTTAGCACCCAAGGCATTCATTGCGTTCAGGTGCGCAGTGGCCTCTATATCACTCTGTCCCCCAGAAAGAAAATTGATTGTGGGTACAGCAGCGGGTACGGTTTGACGTAATACGCGAATAGTCGCTTCCGCGACTTCTTCCGTAGAAGCCTTTATGCGATTGTCGCTCCCGGAAATAACCATGCTAGGCTTAAGTATTATGTATTCCAGTTTGACCTTATGGTGATGTAAAGCTTGAAAAACTTCGTGGATGACAGCTTTGTGAACTTCTTCAGATCGAGCAATGTCATGGGTTCCAGCCATAAGAACTTCTGGCTCCACAATTGGGACAAAGCCTTGTTCTTGGCAAATAGCAGCGTAACGTGCTAAGCACTCTGCATTAACTTGGATAGCGAGAGAACTGGGTAAGGTATTGTTTATAGTATAAACAGCGCGCCATTTTGCAAATTGGGCACCTTGATCCTTGTAGATGGCCAAGCGCTCGGATAATCCATCTAAACCTTGAGTTACCTTTTCATTCGGAGAATTGGCTAATGGGGCCAAACCTTTGTCGACCTTAATGCCGGGAACGATTCCAAGTTCCTGTAAAATATCCGGAAAGCGTTTTCCATTACTCGCCGATTGACTAAGCGTTTCTTCGAAGAGGATAACACCGTGAATAAATTTTTCTATTCCTTGAGTGGTGAATAATAGTTCGCGGTATTCACATCGTTTGTCTTCAGTGGATTCGACATCAATACTTTGAAAACGTTTAGCAATGGTGGGCGAGCTTTCGTCTGCTGCCAGGATTCCCTTTCCAGGGGCTGTCATTTTTTCAATAGTCTCTTGCATAATAGCATCTGTCATAACTTTTCCTTAAAATCCCCATTATTGAATAGATTGTTTTGACTGTCAGCCCGCTAAATGACTTCTTAGTATCCAGGCGGTTTTCTCATGGTAACGTAATTGGCTGGTTAATAAATCGACAGTACCTGCGTCATTGTTACTCTCATAAAAGCTAATGTGTTCACGTAAGTTTGCGATAAAGCGTTCATGAGATTCGTTAAGAACTCTAAGCATGTCATCAGCGTTGAGACCACTTGAAATTTCTTTGAGGGTAGCCTGATCTAAAAAAGCCGCAAGATTGCCGTTAACCTTCTCTCCAAGTGTTCTAATTCTCTCAGCTAAGTCATCTACATTTTGACTGATGATCTCATATTGCCCTTTGAATAAATTATGGAGTATTCCAAAGGAGGGTCCTTCAACATTCCAATGACAGTTTAGAGTCATTACATAGAGAACATGGGCATCAGCCAGGACCTGGAAAAGTCTAGGGGTGGCTACTTGGACATATGATTCTTTAAAAACAGTATTTACACTCATAATCTTCCTCTTTCTGCTTTTTCATTTAATTGAGACGATGACTCATGTTGTGGTATTCAGAACACTCTTTTGTAGGAAATCCATTACCTCAGCTTCTGACGCCTGGGAGAAGTCTTCATAGAAACGTTCGATTGCATAAAAGGGTTCGGGGGTACTTAAGCAAATAATGTCATCTACTTGAGCCTTAATTGTGTTAAAAGTGTCCAAAGAAGAAGCTGGAACTGCTACAATAATTTGCGCAGCCTTTTCTGCTATCAGAGAATTGATTGCGGCTTCCATTGTAGCTCCTGTGGCCAGGCCATCATCTACAACAATTACAATTTTATCTTTTAGATCTCTTGGGGGTAATGACTTTCGATAAGTCTTAAGGCGATATTCCGCTTCTCTTTTTTCCTCATTAATTTTACGGGAAAGATATTCTTGTGAAACATCCAATCGTTCAATTAGGGTGTCGTTGAAAACACAGGTTCCCGTTTCTGTAATTGCTCCAACGACAAGTTCTGGATTATAGGGGGCGCAGATCTTTCTGGGGCAGGTGATATCTAGTGGAAGATTAAGATTTGTTGCAATTTCATAAGCTGTAACAACTCCTCCTCGAGGAAGACCCACAACGATTACATCCGACAAGTCCTTATATTTTTGCAATTCTTTTGCAAGGAAATTACCGGCTTCTTGACGATTTTTAAATACACTATACATTTTTGAACCACCCTTGTAGAAATGCTAAAAAAAGTCTAAGGTTGTAAAATTGAAGAGAGATTTCGTTTATTCATTTTAACCTCTTTTTAATAGGATTGTTTGGTGGAATTCAAATTAATTATATTCTTCTCTGAATAAAGAATCCAATACCAATATTAGCGGTTTCCTTGAAGTATATGTAGTATGAGTATCTTATGTCCGAAAAAAAAGATGCCTTCACAGATTGTTAAGAGGGCTTCACATCTTATTATGATGTCTTTAGTCGATCAAGGCCAAGAGCCTGGAAAACTAATTTCAAGAAAGTAAAATTTAAGGATTTTATCACAAATGTGATTTGACCGAATCGGCATCGAGAATCACAAATGTAGTCCTGTCCTTAAGATGCTGAATTAAGTAGTCCACTTGTTTAGGGAAGGGCGAAATTTCTCTATTGCCATGCCAGCGGCCAGCGATAAGAAAAATGCGCTTGCCGGCATAAGAGTCGATAGTTTTGATGAGGGAATTTTGCCTTTTGGAGAATGTCTTCTTCACTAGATGAGAGATTCTCTGGCTATTCAGGCATTCACCCATTTCGGATAATTTTATCATTCTGGCTTTGAAAGCAGGGGAATCTGAATCGTCTCTTGTGGGGACAATGAGTTCGGCGTCTTCTTTAAGGGGGTAGTCTCTATTAAAGTGATTTTCGGCAGCCAGTAGAGTAGAATAAGCATCGAAAAATTCTTCGATCACTTGAAAAGGCTTTTGGGAAAGAACGACATCAATAGCTTTTCTAGTTTCAGCAATCCGACTTAATACTTTATTATATTGCTCCACGGAATCTGGATGATCCCATCCCGCCAACTCAAGGTCGGGGATATCTACCTTGCAAATCTGATGATGTTGAGAAAGACTATTGGAGCTCGAAGTTGAGCTGTCCTCCACAACAACCAAGCGATCATTGCCTCTACGGAAAAGATCGTGAAGGGCTTGGGCATGGAAGAGCTGGTCAGAAGGACTCTGGTGAGTTTCCAGAGAGATTATGACCTCTGCGTTCTCAATATTTTCGACATTTGCAGCAATGGCAGAATCAGAGTACGGGCTTGTCGCGTGCCCAAGTGGGTCAAAAATAAAGGATGCACTAACAGCCATGACCTATCTCGTTTGAATGCAGGTATATAGTATACTATTCAAATGGGGCGAATTTGTCAATTTTCATTAATACACGCCCCAGATCGTGTTTTCAAATTACGAAACGCTGCTTTTGGAGCCTTTCGTCCTGCTTTGGGATCGGCCATAACTCACCTACTTGTTTAAGTATGGAGAATTATGGCCGATCCCAAATCAAAACAAAATGCTCTCAAAATCAGACATACCCTAATTTGAAAACACGACCTGGGGCATTGGACATTAGAAATCTCATGAATGCCAGAGGCGTGGCATTATGTAGGCCGGGTCAAATCCGAGCAAAGCGAGAGAAAGGCCCGGTATAAGAGGTAAAATTAAATTCGGAGCTGCGGCAGCTGCGACACATCGGGAAGAACTGTAAGGAGAAGAATAAGAG